>DASWVP010000403.1:0-4654 GCA_036401175.1 Azospirillum sp.
TGGCGGGCCCCGTGGCCGAGGCCCGCGGCTTCGCGCGCACGGTGGCGGACTACCGGGCGCTGGCGCACGACACGCTGGACCGCTGCCGCGCCGCCGGCTGGAGCGTCGTGCTGTACGGCGCCGGGCACCGCGCCTGCGTCACCGTCACGGGGCTGGACCTCGCCGGCCGCATCGACCGGGTGATCGACGACCGGCCGACGATGGCCGGCGGATACCTGCCGGGCACCGGCCTGGCGATCCAGGGCGGCGACACGCTGGCCGGGCACGCCGGGCCGATGCTGGTCCTGCTGGCCGTCAGCAACGAGAACGAGGTGAAGGTCAAGCGCCGGCTGCGGGCCATGAACCTCGACGCGGTTTTCGCCACCATCCTGTCGCCACGCGACACCCACGACGAGTTGGCGGCGGTGCGCGCCGCGCTGCTGGTGGCGATGGCCGAACGAACCGGCGCACTCCTGGCAAGCGGGCACTGGCGATGACGCGGATCTACAGCAACCTGAAGTTCCTGGGCTTCACCGACCGTTTGCAGGCCCTGCGCGAGGGCACGCTGGTGGCGCCGGTGCACATCCGCATCAAGCCGATCAACCGATGCAACCACCATTGCTGGTACTGCGCCTACCGCGCCGACACCCTGCAGCTCGGCGAGGACATGGACCTGGACAGCGTGATCCCCGAAGCGAAGATGTTCGAGATCGTCGAGGACGTCGTCGCGATGGGCGTGAAGGCGGTCACCTTCTCGGGCGGCGGCGAGCCCCTGCTGTACAAGCCGCTGCCCGACGTGATCGACCGCCTCGCCGCCGGCGGCGTGCGCGTCGGCTGCCTGTCGAACGGCGCCAACCTGCGGGGCCGGATGGCCGACGCCTTCGCCCGGCACGGCACCTGGATGCGCATCTCGATCGACGCCTGGGACGATGAAAGCTACAGCCGCGGCCGCGGCGCGCCGGAGGGCGGCTTCACCCGCCTGCTCGACACCATGCGCGCCTTCCAGGAACGCAGCTCGCCGTGCGTGCTGGGCGTCAGCCTCATCGTCGGCAAGGAAAACCACGCGCACATTCACGAGGTCTGCGCCCGGCTCAAGGACGTCGGCGTCAACCACGTCAAGGTGGCCGGCGTCGTCGTGTCGAACTCGGGCGCGGAGAACAACGCGTATCACCGCCCCATCCTGGCGGCGGCCGGCGAACAGATCGCCCGCGCCCAGGCCCTGAACGACGCGCGGTTCCAGGTGGTCAACCACTATCACGAGCTGTCGGAACGCTTCGACAAGGACTACACGTCCTGCCCGTTCCTTCAGTTCCTGACGGTGATCGGCGCCGATTGCAACGTCTACACCTGCCAGGACAAGGCCTACAACGCCGACGGCCTGCTGGGGTCCATCGCCGACCGGCGCTTCAAGGACTTCTGGCTGTCGGACGGGAACCGCCGGCGCGTCCAGGCGCACGATCCATCGCGCCTGTGCCAGCACAATTGCGTCCAGCACGCGAAAAACCTCATTCTTCACGATCTTTTATCCGTTGACGCGGACCATGCCGTCTTCGTCTAACCGATGCCCGGCCGGACCAGCCATGCGGCGGCCGTCCGGTCCGTGATACGTCGACGTAAGCCGGGAGTGCTCGCGCCGTGCAAAAGGAAGTGCTCACCAGCATGCGGAATTCGCGCTCACGATCCGCCCAAAGCAAGATCCACACCCTCGAGGATCTCGGACGGATCGCCGAGCGGGCGCAGGCGGAAGGCCGGACCGTGGCGCTGTGCCACGGCGTCTTCGATCTCGTTCACCTGGGCCACGTCCGCCACATCGAGCAGGCGCGCAGCCACGGCGACGTGCTGATCGTCACGCTCACGGGCGACGCCCACGTCAACAAGGGTCCCGGCCGGCCGATCTTCCCCGAGCGGATGCGCGCCGAGATGCTGGCGGCGATGGAATGCGTCGATTACGTCGCCATCAACCACGCCCAGTCGGCGGAGGTGGTGCTCGACACCGTCCGGCCGAACGTCTACGTCAAGGGCGCCGATTACGAGAACCCCGAAGAGGACGTCACCGGCAAGATCACGGCCGAGCGCGATTGCGTCGAACGGCATGGCGGCCGCATCGTCTTCACCCATGACGTCACGTTCAGCTCGTCGACGCTGATCAACCGCTACCTTGATGTCTACGACCCGCCGGTGCGCGACTTCCTCGACCGGCTGCGCGGCGACGGCGGCCTCGACGCGCTGCTCGGCCTGATCGAGCGCATCAAGGATTTCCGCGTCCTGGTCGTCGGCGACACCATCATCGACGAGTACCAGTATGTGAACACGCTGGGCAAGTCGGCGAAGGAAAACATCATCGCCACCCAGTTCAAGGAACGCGAACTGTTCATCGGCGGCGTGTGCGCCACGGCCAACCACGTGGCCGGCTTCTGCCGGGAGGTCGAGGTCATCTCGACGATCGGCGGCACGGACAGCTTCGAGGACGAAATCCGCTCGCACTTCAAGGAGAACGTCCGGGCCACCCTGATCGAGGTGCCCGGCCGTCCGACGACGCGCAAGTGCCGGTTCGTCGATCCCGGCTACCTTCGCAAGCTGTTCGAGGTCTACTTCATGGACGACACGCCGCTTCCGGCCGAGATCCAGGCCGGAATCGACCGGACGATCGCCGAGAAGGCGGCGGGCTTCGACCTCGTCATCGTCAACGACTTCGGCCATGGGCTGATCGCCGCCTCGACCATCGCGGCCATCGGCCGCAGCGCCCGTTTCGTCGCGGTGAACGCCCAGTCGAACGCCGGCAATTTCGGCTTCAACCTGATCACCAAGTACCCGAAGGCCGACTACGTGTGCATCGACGCGCCCGAGGCGCGCCTGGCGGTCGGCGAGAAGTTCACCGAGATCAGCAGCGTGCTGGGCGAATCCCTGGCCGGCCGCATCGATTGCGACCGCATGGTCGTGACGCACGGCAAGCACGGCTGCTACGCCTACGCGCGCGGCAAGCCGATCGCCACGGTGCCGGCCTTCACCAAGACGGTGGTGGACACGGTGGGTGCCGGCGACGCCTTCTTCGCGGTCACCGCCCCGCTGGTGGCGGCCGGCGGCGACATGCCCAGCGTCGCCGCCATCGGCAACGCGGTGGGCGCCATCAAGGTCGGCATCGTCGGCCACCGTTCGTCGGTGGAGAAGGTGCCGCTCGTCAAGTACCTCACCGCGCTTCTGAAGTGACGAACGGCGCCTTCGGACCGGGCGCGGGGCCGGGCCGCCGTCAGGCCAGGACCTTGCGCCCCACCGCACGGGCGACCGCGTCCATCGCCTTCATCATGGCGGCGAACTCGGCGTAGTCCACCGGCTGCAGCGGGTCGACGGCGGCGTTGGCGGGATCGGGGTGCACCTCGATCATGATGCCGTCGGCGCCGGCGGCGATGGAGGCCAGCGCCATCGGCTGCACCCAGGGGCGCCAGAAGGTGGCGTGCGAGGGGTCGGTGACCACCGGCAGGTGGGTGACCTCCTTGGCCGCCGGCACGACCTGCAGATCCAGCAGGAAGCGCGACGAGCTGCGGTGCGTGTGCGGGGCGACGACGCCGCGCTCGCACAGGATGACCTGCGTATTGCCTTCCAGCAGGATGTACTCCGCAGCACCCAGCCAGTCGCGCAAGGACGCGCCGAAGCCGCGCTTCAGCATGATCGGCTTGCCGGTTCGCGCCACCGCCGTCAGCAGCGGGTAGTTCTGCATGTTGCGGGTGCCGATTTGCAGGATGTCGGCCACCGCGGCCACCGCCGGGATGGTCTCGGTGGACATCACCTCGGTGATGATCGGCAGGCCGCTGGCCTCGCGCGCCTTGGCCAGCCACTCCAGCCCCTGCTCGCGCGGCTCGAAGTACTTTTCCGAACGGTACGGGAAGGTCAGCGGCTTGAACGCGCCGCCGCGCAGCATATGGCCGCCGGCGTCGCGCACCGCCTTGGCGGTCTCGACGATCATCGCCTCGTTCTCGACCGTGTTCGGCCCGGCCATGACGGGGATCAGCGGGCCGCCGAACTCGACGCCGCGCACGCTGAAGCGGGTGGCGTCGTCGGGCGACTTCCGGGCGGTCAGCGGGAACTTGCTGACGAGGTCTTCGGCGGAAACGTCCTTGCCGGGCGCGGCGTTGCTGATGGCCATGATGCTTCCAGGTCCATGAACGGTGGTGGCAGGGGCAGGACTATAGGCGGCGCGCCGGCCCGCACCAACCGGATTCCGCCAGACAAGGAGGACCGGCGCGTGTTGACACCGGCGCCGCGCGGGTGGCACCGTTCCCGCGAGTTTTGCGTGCGGCGGGAACCATGTCAGCCATTTCCGAGACGATCTCCACCGCCCTCCGGCACCATCGCGCCGGGCGCCTCGCCGATGCCGAGACCCTGTACCGCCGCGTCCTGGACACCGCGCCGGAACAGCCGGACGCGCTCCATCTGCTGGGCATGGTGCAGGCGCAGACCGGCCGGGCCGAGGCGGGCGTCGCGCTGATCCGCCGCGCCATCGCGCGCAACCCGCACACCGCCGACTACCACGTCAACCTCGCCAACATCCTGCTGGCGACCGGCCGGCCGGGCGAGGCGGCGGCGTCCTACCGCGCCGCGCTCGCCCTCAAGCCGGCCGAGCCGACAGCCGGCGCCACCCTGCCCAAGGCGGTGATGGGCGAGGCCGACCGCCGCTTCG
>DASWVP010000404.1:0-11481 GCA_036401175.1 Azospirillum sp.
GGCCGGTTTCGCTCAGCACGTCGCCCAGCGCGCCGTCCGCGTCGGCCGGCGCGTCGGCGCGGGAGGAGGCGCGGGCGGCGGCGGCACGGAAGGCCGCTTCGGCGCCGGAAAGGTCGCCCGCGTAGAACCGCGCGAATCCAATGGAAAGCTGCTCATCCCCGCCCTGGTCGTCAGCCGGCGGACCGGACGTCTGGCTGGGCGGGATGTCATACGAAGGATGGGGTTGCGTCATTCTGCCGCACTAACGAGGGAAGTAGATCCCCCAGGAGTGTAATGCCGCAGCGCCGAACACCGCGCAAGCCCCTGTAAAAAATTGCGACTCTGTGTGTTCGCGGCGACACGGTGCCGCGCTGCGGCATTGTGCGGCGCACAAAGGAACGGCGTCCGGCGATCACCGAACATCCTGATAATCGGCTTTTTTCTCAAAGGTTTATCGTCCTCCCGCCAAGGTCGTATGAGCATCCCTGAAATTGGCGGAGTCCCGCGCACGCTTCGGCCCCTGTGGTATTACCAGGGTCTAATTGGGTTGACGCTGGATCAAATTTTTGAAAATGTTCGGCCGGCGCCCGGATAGGAGGCGCTCACTCATTGGTAGGAGGCGGTCGCCGTAAGAGACTCGGTGGCCGGGAATCAAATCCGCGCAGGACTTCAAGCGCGGTACCCGCGGGCGAGCGGGAGAAACAAAAGGGGGCACCGGTATGCGAGTAGCCAATGCGCGGATGCGCAGGGTCTTTCGAACATTGTTCGCCGCAACACTCGGCATGGCCATCGTGCCCCTTGTCGGCATCGCGCCGGCTCTCGCCCAGGACGGTTGCGTCACCAGCGCCGTCGAAGTCGAACGCAAGCTCAACATTCCCAGCGGCCTCCTCGTGGCCATCGCGCTGGTCGAAAGCGGGCAGGACGGCGTTCCCCACCCCTACGCTATGTCGGTCAACGGCCGTCCGGTGATGGCGCGCAGCGCCCAGGACGCGGCCCGCCACCTCAAGGACCGCCAGGGGCAACTGCGCAGCAACGTCTACGTCGGCTGCATGCAGATCTCCCTCACCCACCACCGCGGACAGTTCCAGCCGATCGAGCGCATCGCCGACCCGCGCGAGAACGTCGCGTACGCCGGCCGCCTGCTGCTCCGCCTGCACGGCGAGGAAGGCAACTGGAAGTCCGCCGTGGCGCGCTACAACGGCGCCTCCATGCGCCGCGCCCAGGCCTATGTCTGTAAGGTCTGGCAGCACCTGTCGGAACTCGACGACTCCAGCGCCAAGCTGCTCGAATCGTCCAAGTGCGACGACTCCGACCGGCCGTCCATCGCGCCCAAGACCCGGCGCGTCTTCCGCAATTCGCAGGTCGCGGCCCTCGACTGATCCCCTCGCGCAGCATCCAGGTCTTGGCGCGGCGCCCGCTGATCGGGTAAACGCTGCTCCATGAACTACCGCCACATCTTCCACGCCGGCAACTTCGCCGATGTGATGAAGCACGCCGTGCTGGCGCTGATCGTCGAGCACTTGCGCGGCAAGCCGGCCCCCTTCTGCGTGCTCGACACGCACGCCGGCCTTGGCCGCTATGACCTGACCTCCGATCCCGCGCAACGGACGCTGGAGTACCGGGACGGCATCGCCCGCCTGTTCGGCCACCCGCCCCCGCACCCGGCCCTGGCACCGTACCTGGACGCCGTTGCGTCTCTCAACCCCGATGGATCGCTGCGCTGGTATCCGGGCTCGCCCCGGCTGGCGCGCGCCCTGCTGCGCCCGCAGGACCGGCTCGTCCTGTCCGAGCTGCACCCCGAGGACGTGCGCACGCTGCGCCGGGAGTTCGCCGGCGACCGCCAAGTGGCCGTGCACCACCAGGACGCCTACGAGGCGCTGAGGGCCCACACTCCGCCCAAGGAAAAGCGCGGCCTCGTCCTGATCGACCCGCCCTTCGAGGAACCGGACGAGTTCGACCGCCTCGTCGCCGGGCTGAGCGCGGCGCACCGCCGCTGGCCCATGGGCGTCTACGCGATCTGGTACCCGATCAAGGAACGCCCCGCCGTGTGGCGCTTCCACGACGCGCTGGAGGCCTCCGGCATCCGCCGGATCCTGCGCGCCGAGCTGACCATCCACGCGGAGGACACCCACCTGCGCCTCAACGGCTGCGGCATGGCGATCGTCAACCCGCCCTGGCGCCTGGACGAGACGCTGGGCGCGCTGCTGCCGGCCGTGCACGAGGCGCTGCCCACCACCGGCGGCGGCGCCCTGGTCGACTGGCTGGTGCCTGAATAGATCGAAGGGAACGCAGGGGCCACCGGCCCCTGCGAGGGGAGCAAATCAGGCGCGCCGGCGCGTCTGCCGCGCGGCGCCCTGGTTGCGCTCGTTCATCCGGCGGACCGCGTCGTTGGCGACCTTCGCCGACAGTTCGGACATTTTCACGCTGCGGTTCAGCAGCATCTCCACCTCGTCCCTCACCAGCGCGCTCTGGGCGCTGGTGAAGTCCTGGACGGAGCGGCTGCGCATCATGGCGCCCACGCCGTCGGTGTGGCGTTGCGCCACCTCCTGCGCAAGGCCCAACCACTCGCGCCAGACCTGCTGGAAGCCGTCCATCAGAACGCTGCCGCACTGGACCAGCACGTCCAGGTTCTGCTGCGCGTGCTGGGTGACCTCCTCCTGCGTGTCGGTGGACAGGCCGAACACGCGGTTGATCTGGTCGGTGGTCTGTTCGGCGGCGCGGGCGGCGGCGCCGGCCATCTCGCGGCTGGTGTCGCGGACGGTGTCGGCCGTTTCGTCGGTGATCTGCCGCGTTGTGTCGGCGGCGCGGCGCGCGGTCGCCTCGGCCGCGCGTTCGGTGGCGCTTTCGGCCGATCTGGCGGCGGAGTAGACGTCCTTGTCGGTGGCCATGGTGGTTTCTCCTCGATGTTCGTTGCGTCCGATCGGGCGTTTCCCCGGATCTTCCGGTCTCTTGGGCCCGCCACGCGGTGAAGGGCCACGCCGACAACAGGGGGCGGCGGCAACGGTTCTTCGCACTTGCGAAATAACCCGGCCCTCCCCGGCCGCGCGAATTACCTCCTCCGATCGCGACACGATGCCCCGGCACCATGCGAAACCGCCGCGCGCGCCCTACATGAAGGTTGGCCTATTCTTGCGACGGGAGGCTGCGGCCATGCTCATCGGGGTACCCAGAGAGATCAAGAACCACGAATACCGGGTCGGGCTGACCCCGGCCTCCGTGCGGGAGATCGTGCACCACGGCCATCAGGTGATCGTCGAAACGGCGGCGGGCCACGCGATCGGCCTGGAAGACGAACAGTACGCCGCCGCCGGCGCCGAGATCGTCGCCGACGCGGCGGCCGTGTTCGCCCGTGCCGACATGGTCGTCAAGGTGAAGGAGCCGCAGCCGGCCGAATGCCGGATGCTGCGCGAGGGACAAGTGCTGTTCACCTACCTGCATCTTGCCCCCGATCCCGAGCAGACCCGGCTGCTGCGCGATTCCGGCGCGGTCGCCATCGCCTACGAAACGGTGACCGACGCACGCGGCGGCCTGCCGCTGCTGGCGCCCATGAGCGAGGTCGCCGGCCGCATGGCCGTGCAAGCCGGCGCCCACTGCCTGGAAAAAGCGCAGGGCGGGCGCGGCGTGCTGCTGGGCGGCGTGCCGGGCGTGCCGGCGGCCAAGGTGGTGGTGCTGGGCGGCGGCGTGGTCGGCACCAACGCCGCGCGCATGGCCATGGGCATGGAGGCCAAGGTCATCGTCATCGACAAGTCGCTGTCGCGCCTCAAGGACCTCGACCTGCAATTTGGCGCCAAGCTGCAGACGCTCTATTCCACCGTCGACACCATCGAGGAGCACGTCCTGGACGCCGACCTCGTGATCGGCGCCGTGCTGGTGCCGGGCGCGGAAGCGCCGCGTCTGGTGACGCGCGCCATGGTCGCCGGCATGAAGCGCGGGGCCGTGGTGGTGGACGTGGCGATCGACCAGGGCGGCTGCTTCGAGACCTCGCACCCCACCACGCACGCCGAGCCCACCTATGTGGTGGACGACGTGGTGCACTACTGCGTCGCCAACATGCCGGGCGGGGTCGCGCGCACCTCGACCTTCGCGCTGAACAACGCCACCCTGCCCTTCGTGCTGGATCTGGCCGACCGGGGCTACCGGGCGGCGCTGGCGAAGGACGCGCACCTGCGCAACGGCCTGAACGTCCACCGCGGCGCCATCACCTGCGCCGCCGTGGCCGAGGCCCAGGGCCTGCCCTTCCAAAGCGCGGAGGACGCGCTGGCGGTGTAACGTTGGGTTTTCGCTGCGCTCAACCCAACCTACGGATCACCCGTAGGTTGGGTTGAGGCGTCAGCCGAAAACCCAACGTCGAGGCCTCACGCCCGCTTGAGGCCCAGGCGGTGGGCGATCTCGCCGACGATGCCGCGGCGGAACAGCAGCACGCAGACGACGAAGATGGTGCCGATCACCACCGTGACCGGCAGGTTCGTCGCCGCCAGATAGTTCTGCAGCGTAATGACCAGCGCGGCGCCCACCGCCGGGCCGAACATCGTGCCCATGCCGCCCAGCAGCGTCATCAGCACCACCTCGCCCGACATCTGCCACGTCACGTCGGTCAGGGTGGCGAGCTGGAAGACGATCGACTTGGTGGCGCCCGCCAGACCGGCCAGCGCCGCCGACAGCACGAAGGCCAGCAGCTTGTACTGGTCCGTGCGGTAGCCCAGCGAGATGGCGCGCGGCTCGTTCTCGCGGATCGCCTTCAGCACCTGCCCGAAGGGCGAGTGCACGGTGCGCCAGATGATGGCGAAGCCGAACAGGAAGATCGCCAGCACCGTGTAGTACATCGCCAGCGGGTTCTGCAGGTCGATGAAGCCGAACAGGTGCCCGCGCGGCACCGCCTGGATGCCGTCCTCGCCGCCGGTGAACGGCAGCTGCAAGGCCAGGAAGAACACCATCTGCGACAAGGCCAGGGTAATCATGGCGAAGTAGATGCCCTGCCGGCGGATGGCGACGAGGCCGAACAGGACGCCCATGACGGCGGCCGTGGCGGTGCCCAGCAGGATGGAAACCTCCGGCGGCAGCCCCCAGACCTTGGCGCTGTGCGCGCTGACATAGGCGGCCCCGCCGAAGAACGCCGCGTGCCCGAAGGACAGCAGGCCGGCGAAGCCGATCAGCAGGTTGAAGGCGCAGGCGAACAGCGCGAAGCACAGCACCTTCATCAGGAACACGGGGTACAGCAGGAAGGGGCCGGCCAGCAGCACCGCCAACGCCACCAGGGCGAAGAGGCGGGCGGCGAGCGGGGCTTCGACGCTGACGGCGGCGCGGCGGGTGGTGTGCGTTTCGGTGGCCATGCTCTCACTTCTCCCGTCCGAACAGACCAGCCGGCTTGATCAGCAGGACGATGGCCATGACGACGAAGATGACGATGTTGGAGGCCTCCGGATAGAAGACCTTGGTCAACCCTTCCAACAGGCCCAGCGCGAAACCGGTGAGGATGGCGCCCATGATCGAGCCCATGCCGCCGATCACCACCACGGCGAAGACGATGATGATGAGGTTGGACCCCATCAGCGGGTTGACCTGATAGATCGGCGCCGCCAGCACGCCGGCCAGCCCCGCCAGCGCCACGCCGAAACCGTAGGTCAGCGTGATCATGATCGGCACGTTGATGCCGAAGGCCTGCACCAGAACCGGGTTTTCCGTGGCGGCGCGGAGATACGCGCCCAGCCGCGTCTTCTCGATGGCGTACCAGGTCAGCACGCAGACGATCACCGACGCCACCACGACCCAGCCGCGATAGTTGGGCAGGAACATGAAGCCCAGGTTCTGCCCGCCCCGCAGCGCGTCGGGGATCGGGTACGGCTGGCCGGACACGCCGTACCAGTGACGGAACATGCCCTCGACGATCAGCGCCACGCCGAAGGTCAGCAGCAGCCCGTACAGGTGATCCAGCTTGTACAGCCGGCTCAGCAGCAGCTTCTCCAGAACGATGCCGAACGCGCCGACGATCAGCGGCGCCAGCAGCAACGCCGGCCAATAGCCGATGCCGAAGGTCTGCAAAAGCAGCCACGCCACGAACGCGCCCAGCATGTACAAGGCGCCATGGGCGAAATTGATGACGTTCAGCATGCCGAAGATCACCGCCAGCCCAAGGCTGAGCAGCGCGTAGAACGACCCGTTGATCAGGCCGAGCAAGAGCTGTCCGAACAACGCCTGCGGCGATATCCCCAGCACCGTAGACATAAAGTCACTCCCCCTGTTCTTGCGCCCCGGCCGCGCGTTCCCCCGCCCGCGCACGGGAAGGGGAACGGCCGACGGGGTCTTCGGCGCGCCGTTTGCCGGCGCTTACTTGACGAGCGGGCAGCCGCTCTCCTTCGGATTCTGGAACGCCTGCTCGCCCGGGATGGTCTTGATGATCTGGTAATAGTCCCATGGACCCTTCGACTCGGCCGGCTTCTTCACGCGGGCCAGGTACATGTCGTGCACCATGCGGCCGTTCGCCATGATCTTGCCGTTCTTGGCGAAGGAATCATTGACCGGCGTGGCCCGCATCTTCTCGGCGACGGCCGGGCCGTCGTCGGTGCCCGCGGCCTCCACGGCCTTCAGATAATGCCGCACGGCGGAGTAGGTGCCGGCCTGCACCATGGTCGGCATGCGGCCGGTCTTCTCCATGTACTTCTTGGCCCAGGCGCGCGTCTCGTCGTTGAGGTCCCAGTAATAGCCGGTCGTCAGCTCCAGCCCCTGCGACACCGGCAGACCCAGCGCGTGCACGTCCGACAGGAACAGCAGCAGACCGGCCAGCTTCTGGTTGCCGCTTTGCATCACGCCGAACTCCGACGCCTGCTTGATGGTGTTGATGGTGTCGCCGCCGGCGTTCGCCATGCCGATGATGTCGGCCCCCGATCCCTGCGCCTGCAGCAGGAAGGACGAGAAGTCGGCGGTGTTCAGCGGGTGGCGCACCGCGCCGACCACCGTGCCGCCGGCCTTCTTCACCACCGCCGACGTGTCGGCTTCGAGCTGGTGGCCGAAGGCGTAGTCGGCGGTCAGGAAGAACCACTTCTTGCCGCCCTGCTCGACGATGGTGCGGCCGGTGCCGACGGCCAGCGCGTAGGTGTCGTACGCCCAGTGGAAGCCGGTGGGCGAGCAGGCGTCGCCGGTCAGGCGCGAGGTCGCCGGGCCGAGCGCCAGGAAGATCTTCTGCTTGGTCTTGGTGATCTCCTGCACCCCCAGCGCCACACCGGAGTTCGGCACGTCGGCGATGACGTCCACGCCGTCCTGGTCGATCCACTGGCGGACGACGTTGGAGCCGATGTCCGGCTTGTTCTGGTGATCGGCGACCAGCACTTCGATCGGCTTGCCCAGCACCTTGCCGCCCATCTCCTCGGCCGCCATGCGCGCGGCGACGGCGGAGCCCTCGCCGCCGAGGTCGGCGTAGAGGCCGGAGCGGTCGTTGAGCACGCCGATCTTGACGACGTCGCCGGAAATCTTCGGCGCGCCTTGCGCCCACGCGGCCCCACTGGTCAGCGCCACCAGCGCCACACCAGCCAGAATGCGGGTCATCATGTCGTTTCTCCTCCCTGTTGTACCGTTTTACGGTTTGTGGTCTTCGGTCGATCGTCCGCCCGCTCCGGCGTTCCTACACCCCCAGATAGTCGTGGAGCTTGCCCATGTTGGCCTCCAGCGCGTCGTTGGGGATCATGTCCACCACGTGGCCTTCCTCCATCACGTAATGGCGGTCGGCGATGGTGGCGGCGAAGCGGAAGTTCTGCTCGACCAGCAGGATGGTGAACCCCTTCTGCTTCAGGGCGCGCACCGCCACGCCGATCTGCTCGATGATGACGGGGGCCAGCCCCTCGGTCGGCTCGTCCAGCAGGATCAGGTCGGCGCCGGTGCGCAGGATGCGGGCGATGGCCAACATCTGCTGCTCGCCGCCCGACAGCCGCGTGCCCTGCGTGCTCCCGCGCCCTTTCAGGTTCGGGAACAGGTCGTAGATCTGCGGCACGGTCATGCCGCCGGGCTTGACCACCGGCGGCAGCGTCAGGTTCTCGTCGACGGAGAGCGAGGCGAAGATGCCGCGCTCCTCCGGTACATAGCCGATGCCCAGGCGCGGCACCTTGTGCTGCGCCATGCCGATCAGTTCGCGGCCCTGGAAGGTGATCGACCCCGTGCGCTTGGAGACGATGCCCATGACCGAGCGCATGGTGGTGGTCTTGCCGGCGCCGTTGCGGCCCAGCAGCGTCACCACCTCGCCCTGGCGCACCTCCAGGCTGACGCCGTGCAGCACGTGGCTTTCGCCGTAGTAGGCGTGCAGGTCCTTGATCTCCAGCATGGCGCCGGTGGTGGTGGTGCGCGTGTCCGGCATGACGGCGTCAGGCATGTCCGTCTCCCACAATGGTGGATCCCATGTAGGCCTCCTTGACCTTCGGATGGCGCGAGACCTCGGAATACGGCCCCTCCGCCAGGATCTCGCCGCGCGCCAGCACGGTGATGAAGTCGGACAGGTCGGCGACGACCGACAGGTTGTGCTCGACCATCAGGATGGTGCGGCTGGCCGCCACGCGGCGGATGAGCTGGGCGATCCGTCCGATGTCCTCGTGCCCCATGCCCGCCAGCGGTTCATCCAGCAGCAGCATCGCCGGATCGAGCGCCAGCGTGGTGGCGATCTCCAGCGCCCGCTTGCGTCCGTAGGGCAGTTCGGCCGCGGGAAGGTGCGCATACTCGGCAACTCCGACGTCTTCCAGCAGTTCCATCGCGCGGTCGTCCAGGTCTTCCAGCGACGACTCCGGCCGCCAGAAATGGAAGGACGTGCCGCGTGGGCGCTGCAGCGCGACGCGCACGTTCTCCAGCACGCTCAGGTGCGGGAACACCGCCGAGATCTGGAACGACCGCACGATTCCCAGCCGCGCCACGTCGGCCGGCTTCGTCGTGGTGATGTCCTGTCCCTGGTAGAGGATCTTGCCCTGCGACGGGATCAGGAATTTGGTGAGCAGGTTGAAGACCGTGGTCTTACCGGCACCGTTCGGCCCGATCAGCGCGTGGATGGTGCCCTTGCGGACTTGCAGATTGACGTCGCGCACCGCGACGAAGCCGCGGAATTCCTTGGTCAATCCGCGTGTTTCCAGGATGACGTCCTGCGCCATCGGCCTCCCCTGTCCCTGTCCAACGACGGCGCTCGCCCGACGGCGGCAACCTTGTAGTTCTGTCCAGAGGTTAGCGAACCGCTGATGATCCGCAAGGGGTTCCTTCAGTGGGGAAGTGATTTGTGAGACAAATTATCGGGTTGAGCACTTCAGGCGGACAGCCGAAGTCGCGCCGGCCCCGATTGGGCCGACGTTGCCGTTGAACGCATCATGTCCGATTCGGAGGATCGGCGGCCGCCCGTCGCGAGGGGGCGGCCGCTGTCGGGGAGCGTCCGGCGCGGGGCACGGGACCATCGGTCCACGCGCCATCGCCGCGTCGCGGGCACGCTTCCCGGAACGGGAGACCGGAAAAGCCGTGCCGCCGCGCTCAGGCGGCCGAGGTCAGCGGAAAGCCGCTGTAGTCGAGCGACGCCGACCAGAAGCGTTCGAGCTTGCGCAGGGTCTCGTTCGTCTTCACCAGCTCTTCGTCCGAGAAGCCGGCCTTTTCCAGCGCCTGCAGGTGGCGCTCGAACATGCGGCTGATCTTCTCGCGCAGGTCCAGGCCCTTTTCCGACAGGCGGACGCGGACCGAGCGGCGGTCGTGCGGCGAACGCTCCTGGCCGAGATAGCCGTTCTCGACCATCTTCTTCACGTTGTAGGAAACGTTCGAGCCGAGATAATAGCCGCGCGCCGTCAATTCGCCGACCGTCATCTCATCCTCGCCGATGTTGTAGAGGATGAGGCTCTGAACGTTGTTTATATCCTGGATGCCGAGCCGGTCGAGCTCGGTCTTGAGCACCTCGAGAAAGTGGCGGTGGAGCCTTTCGATCAAGAGGATGCTCTCGTAGTAGGGTTTGCGCACCGCGGTCTCCTTTGGCTCATACCTGAAAGCTGGTACCCAATCGCCGGCCCGCGCACGGGCCGTCTCCACACAGCTAACAACACGTTAACCGATCATTCGCCCGCAATCATCTTAATAATCGCGGAAAAGTCCATACCGGACCGCCCCGAATTGCAGAAAAGCGCGTACAATGCCGCGGCTTCCGCGCCCATGGGCGTCGCCGCGCCGCTTTGCATTGCAGCCATCTGCGCAAGCCGCAAGTCCTTGAGCATCAGTCCGGCCGCGAATCCCCCCTCGTACCCGCGATTCGCCGGGGATCCCGGCGCCGGCCCCGGCACCGGGCAATAGGTGGTGAGCGCCCAGCACTGGCCCGACGACCGCGAGGCGATGTCGAACAACTTTTGCGCGTCCAGGCCCAGCGCCCCGGCGAGGACGAACGCCTCCGACACGCCGATCATGGTGATGCCGGCGATCATGTTGTTGCAGATCTTCGCCGCCTGCCCCGTGCCGCTGGGCCCGGCGTGGATCACCGCGCGGCCCATGGCGGCGAGGATCGGTTCGGCCCGGCCGAACGCCGCCGGCTGGCCGCCGACCATGAAGGTCAGCGTCGCCGCCGACGCCCCGATGGTGCCGCCGGACACCGGCGCGTCCAGCATGTCGTACCCGGCGTCGCGCGCCTGCGCCGCCACCGCGCGGGCCGTCTCTATGTCGATGGTCGAGCAGTCGACGAGCAGGGCGCCCGGACGCGCCGCGCCGATCAGGCCGCCCGGCCCGGTATAGGCCGCCCGCACCTCGCGCCCGGTGGGCAGCATGGTGATCACCACGTCGGCTTCGGCCGCCGCCTGCGCCGCGCCGGCCGCGGCCTCCGCCCCGGCTGCGCGCGCTTTCTCCAGGCACGCCGCCGCCACGTCGTAGCCAATCACCCGGTGCCCGGCCTTGAGCAGGTTGGCGGCCATGGGCAAGCCCATGTTGCCCAAGCCGATGAACGCGACCGTCGCCATTCCGCCCCCCTCTCGTTCGTCCCACCCCGTTCAGCCCGGCATGGCGCACGCCATGCCCGCCGGGTGTTTGAGACAAGTCCCGTGAGGATTCCCCGTTACTAACGGTCGGTCGTCCGGAAAGTGCCCGCCACCGGCTGGCTTTTTCGCCCCGGCGGACTGCGGCGGCCGCACGGATCGAAATGTTTGTACAACATAAAATTCCGCCTACAAATGAATATCGAACCCCGGCGGCATCGCCGCCGGTGGTGGGGAACACGCCCGCCCTTTTCCCGTTCCGCCGCACGAGGCATGCTGGAACGAAGCCGCAGCAGGGGTTCCCATCGATGAAGGTCGCCGTCGTTCTCAACCAGTCCGCCGGCACCTTGCTGGGCCTGCCGCTCGACGAGGCGGTGCGGACGATCGAGGCCGCCTTCCGCCGCACCGGCGCCGAGGTGGAGGTGCACGCCGCCCCAGCCGAGGGCTGCGCCGAGGCCATCCGCAGGGCCGCGTCGTCGGACGCCGGGATCGTGGTGGTCGGCGGCGGCGACGGGACGATTCTGGGCGCGGTCAACGCCGTGATGCC
>DASWVP010000405.1:0-6767 GCA_036401175.1 Azospirillum sp.
ACCAGGGCCTGCGTCAGGCGGAGCGCCAGACAGCGGTACAGCGCGCCGATCGCGGTCGCCGCCGCCATCGGGACGAGGCCGGTGGCCTCCCGCATCGCCTGCTCGGCGGCGGCGTCCGGGCGCATGCCGCCCGCCTGCATCAGCGGCCAGTCGACGGACAGCGTGTGGCCGTGGCGCCGCCCGGCGGCGGCCTGCCCGTTGCGGTGGCGGGCGAAGGCGTCCAGGAAGGCGTTGGCCGCGCAGTAGTCGGCCTGCCCGGCGCTGCCGTGGACGACCGCGGCGGATGAGAACAGGACGAAGACGTCCAGCGCCACGTCGCGCGTCGCCCGGTCCAGGTTCACCGTGCCGGCGACCTTGGCGGCCAGCACCGCCTCCAGCTCGCCCATCGTCTTCTTCACGAGGTAGCCGTCGCGCAGCACGCCCGCGCAATGCAGCACGCCGTGGATGGTTCCGTGATCGCGCAGCATGTCGGCGACCACGGCGTCCACGTCCCGCGGGCGGCTCACGTCGCCGGTGCGGCAGACGACGGTGGCCCCCCCGGCGCGCAGCGCGTCGATCCGGCGCCGTTGCGCCGCCGTCGGTTCCGAGCGGTTGAGCAGGACCAGCGTGGCGCCCTTCACCGTGCCGGCGATGTCCTCGGCGAAGGCCAGCCCCAGGGCACCGGCGCCGCCGGTCAGCAGATAGACGCCGCGCTCGCGCCAGGGGACGGCGGCCGGCGTCCGATCGGCGGGCAGGACGGCCCAGCCGGGCACCATCCGGCACGTCCCGTCGTAGCGGACCTCCGCGTCCTCCGGGCACCGCCCGTTCCCGGCCAGCAGCGCCGCGACCATAGCGGCGTCCGCCGCGCCGCCGATATCGACGAGCTGCGCGACGACCCTGGGATTCTCCAGCCGCACCGTCTTCAGCAGCCCGGACAGGCCGGCGTACAGCCGCTGCTCGCCCGCGCCGGCCACCACGACCTGGACCAGCGTCCGTCGCGCGTCGGCGGCGAGCGGCCTGATCCGCTCGAACAATTGCGCGCACACCGACTGGTAGCGCAGCCCCGCCGTGTCCTCTTCGGGACGCAGCGCGACGCAGTCGCAGTCGGGCAGGCGCGCCGCCAGCGCGGCCAGCATCCCGGCCGCGGCGTCGCAAAGGAAAACCAGCTTGCGCTCATAGGCCGGCGCCGTTGCGGCGTCGGCAACGGGCTGCCGCGTCCACGCCGGCCGCGCCAGCAGCACCCCGGCGAGCGGGCTGGCGGGCAGGTCCACGACGGGCTCCACGGCGGGCACCGTGTCGATCCAGTAGCGTTCCCCGGCGAAGGGATAGGTGGGCAGGCTGACACGGCGGCCCGCCCGCCCGTCGTGCAGCACCGCCCAGTCGAACGCCATGCCGCCGACCCAGGCGCGGGCGATCTTGTCCAGGCGGCCCCGCGCCCGCCACAGCGACACCAGATGGTTGCCGTCCTCGGCGTCGCTGACGTCCAGCGCGCCGCCGCCGCCGCGCGCGGCGTGCCCCTGGAAGCAGCCCTCCACCGCCGCCGCGCCGGCCGCGATGCGTTCCAGGCGGTCGGCCAGCGCGTCGGGCCCATCCGTTACCACGGCGACGCGCCAGGGCATCGGTTTGCGCCCGGTTTGCAGGGTGAAGGCCGCGTCGCCAAGGTCGAGGCCGGCGTCGGCACGCACCCGCCGCGCCAGCAGGCCGGCATAGGCCCGCACCTGCGCTTCCGTCCGGGCGGACAGCACGATGACCTGCCCGCCCGCCGCGCCCATTGCCGGCCGGGGCGGCCGGTACTCCTCCAGGATGGCGTGCGCGTTGGTGCCGCCGATGCCGAAGGAGGACAGCGCCGCGCGGCGCGGCCCGCCGTCGTCCGGCCACGCGGTCAGGCGGTCGACGACGCGGAAGGCGGAGGACGCGAAGTCGATCTCCGGGTTGGGCGTCGTGTAGTTGATCGACGGCGGGATCTCGCCGTGCTTCAGGCAGAGCGCCACCTTGACGAGTCCGGCCAGCCCCGCCGCCGTGTCCAGGTGCCCGATGTTCGGCTTTACCGAGCCGATGCCGCGGAACCGCCGGTGGTCGGCGTCAGCCCCGTAGGCCTCGTTCAGGGCCATCACCTCGACCGGATCGCCCAGGCGGGTGCCGGTGCCGTGCGCCTCCACATAGCCGATGCTGTGCGGATCGACGCCGGTGGCGGTCAGCACCTTCCGGATGACGGCGGCCTGCCCCTTGACGCTGGGGGCGTAGAATCCGGCCTTGTCGGCGCCGTCGTTGTTGACGGCGACGCCGCGCACCAGCGCATGGATGTGGTCGCCGTCGGCGACGGCGTCGGCGGCCCGCTTGACCATCACCACCACCACGCCCTCGCCGCCCACCAGCCCGTCGGCCGCGGCGTCGAAGGCCCGGCAGTGGCCGTCGCTGGACACGTTCATGCCGGGCAGGTGCAGGTGCCCGGCGCCGGGGATCGGGAACAGCGTCGCCGCGCCCACCAGCGCGCACCGCGCCTCGCCCGCCAGGATGGCCTGCCGCGCCAGATACAGCCCCACCAGCGATGACGAGCAGTTGGAGTGCACGGCGAAGCTGGGCCCCTTCAGGCCAAGCTGGTAGGACACCATGGTCGGGATGGTGCCGCCCTGCCCGGCGATCCACGCCGCGTACTCGTCGGCGGCCTCGACGATCCCCGAATTGTGCAGCAGCGTCTTGTAGAAACCGTTGCTGGCCGACATGAACACCGCGGTGTCCGGGATGGCCCCCGGCACATAGCCGGCGTCCTCGATCGCCTGCCAGGAATGCTGCAGCAGCAGGCGGAACTGCGGGTCCATGAACACGGCGTTCTTCGGCGAGATGTTGAAGAAGCCCGGATCGAACAGGTCCTTGCCGTCCATGCTGTATTGCAGCGGGACGAAGTCGGGATGGCGGATGACGTCGTCGGGAACGCCGGCCCGGCGCAGTTCCTCCTCGGACAGGCGCCGGCTGCTTTCCCGGCCCTGCCGCAGGTTTTCCCAGAACTCCGCCACATCGGCGGCGCCCGGCAGATGGCAGGAGATGCCGACGATCGCCAGACTGTCGCGGTAATGGTCCGGCAGCGATCCGGCGCCCGGCGCCGGATCCGGCCGGCGGTTCGGCGCCGTCTGGGCCGGTGCGGATTTGGGCGCGGCGCGGCCCCGCGCCTCGGCGATGTGGGCGCTGATCTCCCGCACCGTCGCGTGTTTGAAGAGGTCGGGGGCGCGGAACGGCACGCCGAAGGCGGCGCTGATCCGCTGGGCGAGGATCACGGAGGTCACCGAATCGCCGCCCAGCGCGAAGAAGCCGTCGGTGACGCCGATGGCGTCGAGGTTGAGCAGCGCCCGCCAGATCGCCAGCACCTCGCGCTCCAGCCCGGTTTCCGGGGCGCGCGCCGCCTCCTCGCGCTCCACCGCCGGCGTGCGCGCCTGCAGCGCCTTGCGGTCCTTCTTGCCGTTGGGCGTCAGCGGCAGCTCGGCCAGCGCCACGCAGGCGGCCGGCACCATGTAGTCCGGCAGATGCCCGGCCAGATGGGCCTTGAGCTGCGCCTGGGACGGCGGACGCTCAAGGCCCGGCGCCGCCACGTAATAGGCGACGAGCTGCTTGCCGCCCTGCCGGTCGCGGGCGACGACCACGCTCTCGCGGACCGCCGGGTGGCGGTCGAGCCACGCCTCGATCTCCTCCAGCTCCACGCGGTAGCCGCGGATCTTCACCTGATGGTCCAGGCGCCCCAGGTGCTCCAGCACGCCGTCGGCGGTCCAGCGCGCCAGATCGCCGGTGCGGTAGAGGCGCGTTCCCGGCGCGAAGGGGTTGGCGATGAACTTCTCCGCCGTCAGCTCCGGCCGGTTCAGGTAGCCGCGCGCCAGACCGTCGCCGCCGATGCACAGCTCACCGGGCAGGCCCGGCGGGGCGAGCCGGCCGTAGCGGTCGAGGATGTGGACCTGGGTGTTGGCGATGGGCCGGCCGATGCTGATCGCCGCGTCGCCGCCGGTGACCGACGCCAGGGTGGACCAGATCGTCGTCTCGGTGGGTCCGAACATGTTCCAGACCTCGCCGCCCCCGGCGACGAGCTGGGCTTTGAGTTCCAGCGGCAGCGGCTCGCCGCCGCACAGGATCCGCACCCCTTCCTCGTTGCGCCAGCCGGCGTGGAACAGCATGGTCCAGGTGGCCGGCGTCGCCTGCATGATGCCGGGGCGCAGCCGCCGGATCTCGTCCCGCAGCGCGGCGGCGTCGTTCACCGCTTCGGTCGGGCAGATGCAGCAGCACCCGCCGGTCACCAGCGGCAGGAACAGCTCCAGCACCGCGATGTCGAAGCAATAGGTGGTGACGGCGAGCAGACGCTCCCCGGCCGTCATGCCCGGCTGCGTCGCCATGGAGCACAGGAAGTTCGTCAGGGCCCGGTGCGGGACCATGACGCCCTTGGGCAGGCCGGTGCTGCCGGAGGTGTAGATCACGTACGCCAGATGGTCCGGGTCCGCCGGCTCCGTCGCCGGGTCCGCCCCGGCCTCCAGCGGCGTGTCCAGCGGCGCGTCGAGGGCAAGCGCCGTGATGCGGCCGGGTCCGGCCGCCGTCGCCATCGCGCGCACCGCCGGCAGGAACGCCGACTGGGTCAGCACCAGCGCCGCGCGGCTGTCCTCCAGCATGTAGGCCAGCCGGTCGGCCGGGAAGCGCGGGTCCAGCGGCAGCCACGCGGCGCCCGACTTGGCGATGCCCAGCAGCGCCACCACCATGTCCAGCGACCGCTCCACGCAGACGGCGACCGGCTGGTCGGGCCGCACCCCGGCCCGCCGGAGGTGGGCGGCCAGCGCGTCGCTCCGCGCCTCCAGCTCGGCGTAGGTCATCCGCGCGTCGCCGCACAGGACGGCAACGGCGTCCGGCGTGGCGCGCGCCTGCCGCTCGACCAAGTGATCCACGCGCAGGTGGGCGGGGTAGTCGGCCCGCGTGTCGTTCCATTCCTCGACCAGCCGGCGGCGCTCCGCCACGGTGAGCGGGTCCAGCTCGGCCGGCGGGCGCCGGGGATCGGCGACGGCCTGTTCGGCCACGCGCACCAGATGCCCGGCCATGGCGGCGACGGTGGCCGGCCTGAACAGGGTCGGATTGAACTTGAGGGTCAGCTGGGTGTCGTCCGGACTCTCGCGGACCTCCAGCACCAGTTCGTATTCGCCTTCCTGGCCGATTTCCTCGACCAGCTCGACCGACAGGGCGTCGCGGAACTCGCCGTTGAAGGCCAGCAGGTCGCCACGGGAGAACGCGTTCTGGTATTCGAACGCGACCTGGAACACCGGCGCGAACTCCTCGCTGGGCGCGATGCCCAGGTCCCTCACCAGCGCCGGGAAAGGATAGGCGGCGTGGTCCAGCGCGTCGGCCATGGTCAGCTGCAGCTCGCGCAGCAGCTCGGCGAAGGGCTTGCCGCCGACGCCGCGCGCGCGGATCGGCAGCATGTTGATGAAATAGCCCACCGTCCGCGCGAAGCGTTCCTGCGCGCGGCCCTGTTCCGGCATGCCGACGATGATGTCGTCCTGGCCGGTGTAGCGGTGCAGGACGACCGTGTAGAGCGCCAGGAACAGCGTCGACAGGTTCATCCGCTGCTGCCGCGCGAAGGCGCGCAGCCGCTGGTCGAGAGCGGGTTCCAGGCGGATGGACAGCGACTGCCCGGCGAACCGGCGGCCGGCCGCGCGCGGGAAGTCGGTGGACAGCGCCAGCACCGGCAGGTCGCCCGCCAGCTGCTGCGTCCAGTAGGCGCGGTGCCGCCGCCCCTGCGGACCGGACAGCATCTCCCGCTGCCACCGGACGAAGTCCGCATAGGCATCGTCCGCCGCCGCCGGCAGGGCGCCGCCCCGCAGGATCTCCTGGTACGCCCGGAACAGCGTCCGGCACACCGGCAGGAACGACCCGCCGTCAAAGACGATGTGGTGCAGGGTCAGCAGCAGGTAATGGTCGCGCGGACCACGGCGGAACAGGTGAAGCCGCGCCAGCGGCCCGGCGCCCAGGTCGAAGGGAACTTTCCCCGTCTCCCGGACGCGCGCTAGCACCGCCGCCGGATCAAGCCCGCCGACGTCCTCCCGCTCCACCGTCACTGCAGACGCCAGGCCGACCTCGCGCACCAGCCCGCCGTTCCTCTCGCCGAACCGGCTGGTCAGCACCGGATGCTGCTCCAGCACGTGGCGGAACGCCCGTTCCAGGGCTTCCGGCTCGATCGGCCCGGTGATGTGGAAGCACAGCGGAATGTTGTAGGCGCTCATCCCCGGGGCGAGCTGCTGGAGCGTCCACAGGCCCGCCTGCCCTTCGGACAGGGGGAGCGGCCCGGCCGGGCGCGGCGTCTGGGCAAGCGGCGCGGCAAGCGGCGCCGCCGTGCCCGGCCGCTCCGGCGCCCCGTCCAGTTGCCCGGCCAGTTGCCCGGCGAGATGGCGCGCCAGGGTGGCGATGGTCGGGTGCGCGACCAGATCGCGCATCTGCGCCGCCAGACCGAACCGCTGCGCCACGCCGCGCAGCAGCTTCATGGCGAGGATCGAATCGATGCCGAAGTCGTACAGGTGCCGGTCCGCCGCGATACCGTCCGGCGGCAGCCCCAGCGCCTCGCCCAGCATGGCGGTCAGGCAGTCTCGGATGCGCCGCTCGCCGCTTCCCCCGGTGTCGGCGGGCGCCGCCGCCTCCCCGCGCGTGCCGCCCTGGACCCAGAAGGGCTGCCGGTCGAAGGGATAGACGGGCAGGCGGACCCGGCGGATGGGCCGGCCGTCGTAAAGTACCCCCCACGACACGGCCCCGCCGTCGACCCAGTGGGCGGCCAG
>DASWVP010000406.1:0-1548 GCA_036401175.1 Azospirillum sp.
CGCGTTCGGCGGCGACGCGGCGGTTGGCGCGGGCCAGACCGCGCTCCATCCGGCTGGCCGTCCGGTTCGCGGACGGGGTTGGACGGACCGGCCGGGCGGTCGCCAGGGTCGCCGCGCGGGCCTGCGCCAGTTCGGCCTCCAGCGCGCGGATGCGGGCGTCCTTTTCGGCGATCCGCTCGGCCGTCGCGCGTTCGGCGCGGGCCAGCCGGTCTTCGAGTTCGGCGCAGCGCGCCTCCAGCGTGTGCTGCTGGCGCAGCGTCCGGCGGTTCTGGGCGCCCAGCAGGTGCGACAGCATGTGCACGTCGCCGTAGGCGCGCATCGCCACGCTTTCCGGCACGCCCGCATGGCTCAGCACCGCCCAGTACGCGGCGGCGACGCTGCCGGAGGCGACCGCCTGCTCCCACAGGGCCAGCCAGCCGGCCTCGTCGGCGGCGCGGGCGAAGCGGCGCACCTCGCCGGCGTACTTTTCGTCCAGGCGCTTGTGCAGCAGCCGCGCCGGGGCGTCGGCGTGGCCGACCTGCTCGACGAAGTAGCGGTGCAGGTCATAGTCCCGCAGCCCCGCCGGCCGCTCGATGCCCAGCCGGCGGCACGCCCACTCCAGGTCCTCGTGGCTGAGGCAGGTGCCGACGATGGAGCAATGGTGCTTGCGGTCGATCTGCCAGAGCTTGCGGCGCCTAGCATGGCTGATCAGGCGCGCCGGTTCGGTCTTCCTGCACTGCTCGCACATCTCGCTCTCCACGGTCGGGCTCGGTCTTCCTGTTTTTTAATGCGAATGATTTGCATTTGCAAGCGCATCGACAGCCCCGCGATACCCCCTGTTGACGCCGGTCAAGGCGATGCGGCAAACCGGCGTGCCACAACGCCCCACCATCAACCGAAGGTCCCCGCCATGAGTGGAAGTGACATAATCGGGCCGCTCGGCGCCGACACGCGCCTGGACACCCTCGCCGCCGCCGACCCCGCCGCCACGGCGCGGCTGGCGCAACTTCACCCCGCCTTCCATCCCGAGACCGGGCGCGGCATGGGTGTCCCGGCCGAGGCGAGCCTGGGCGACATGGCGCGCGCCATCGGCATCCCGCTCGACGCCGTTCTGTCGGTCGCCCGCGGCGAAATCCGCGTGCAGGTGCAGGACGGCGGCGGCTGCGGCTGCTCCTGCGGGGGCGGCGGCAAGCACTAGGCGCATCGCGGACGCGCGGCGCTCCCCACTTTCGGGCGGGTTGGCAGGCGGGCGCGTCCGCTTCATCGTGTGGGCATGACGCTCGTCCACACCGCCATCGTGCTCCTCGCCGCCGCCGTTCTCGCGGTACCGCTCGCCAAACGCCTGGGGTTCGGCAGCCCGTTGGGCTATCTGGCGGCCGGGCTGGTGATCGGGCCCAGCGGGCTCGCCCTCGTCACCGACGTGGAGGCCATCGCGCACGTCTCCGAACTGGGCGTCGTGATGCTGCTGTTCCTGATCGGGCTGGAGCTGCGGCCGCAGCGCCTGTGGGTGATGCGCAAGGCGGTGTTCGGGCTGGGCGGCGCGCAGGTGGCGCTGACCACGGCCGCCCT
>DASWVP010000407.1:0-1663 GCA_036401175.1 Azospirillum sp.
CGCCGGACGCTCGATGACATCCACGCCCAGCGCGGCCAGCGCCGGCACGTACTGGCGCACGCGGAAGCGCGCGGCGGGCACGGTGGCGCCGCCGGTGAAGGCCATCACGCGCAGGGGGGGGGACGCCGTCATTCGTGCCGCAGCGCCTCGATCGGGTTCAGTTGCGAGGCGCGGCGCGCCGGGTAGAGGCCGAAGAACACGCCGACCATGCCGCTGACGCTGACCGACAGGACGACGGCGTCGAGGCTGATCAGCACCGGCCAGCCGGCTGCCCGCGCCACCGCCAGCGCCACCCCGCCGCCCAGCACCACCCCCACCCCGGCGCCGATCACCGACAGCGTCGTCGATTCGATGAGGAACTGCATGAGGATGTCGCGCCGCTTGGCGCCGACCGCCAGACGCAGGCCGATCTCGCGCGTGCGCTCGGTGACCGAGACCAGCATGATGTTCATGATGCCGATGCCGCCCACCAGCAGCGACACCGCCGCCACCGCCGCCAGCAGGAAGGACAGCGCGCGGGACGAGGCGTCGCGCGTGGCCGCCACCTCGCTCAGGTCGCGCATCCAGAAATCGTCCTCCTGCCCTTCGATCAGCCGGTGCCGCTGGCGCAGCAGGTCCTTGATCTGGCGCTGCGCCTCGGCCACCGCGCTGCCTTCGCGCACCTTCACCGCCATGGCGTGGATGAAGCGCGGGTTGGCCTTCGCCATGCCGGGAATGTTGCGCTTGGCGGTGCTCAGCGGCACGAAGACCACGTCGTCCATGTCCTGGCCGCTGCTGTTCTGCCCCTTGGCGGCCAGCACGCCGACGACGGTGACGGGGGTGGAGAGCAGCCGCACCGTCTGCCCCACCGGGTCGCCGCCGCCGAACAGCTTCTCCACCACAGTGTGGCCCAGCACGATGACCTTGTTGTTCTGCGCCACGTCGTGGTCGGAGATGGAGCGGCCGGACGCCACGCTCCAGGTCCGCGCGTCCAGATAATCGGGGGTGACGCCGAACAGCATGGTGTTCCAGTTCTGGTTGCCGGCCACCACCTGCAGGCCCCAGCGCACGTAGGGGGCGGCGATCTCGGCTTCCGGGATCTCCGCCGTGATGGCGACGGCGTCGTCCTCGGTCAGCGAGGCGGCGGTGCCGGCGCCCAGCCGGACGCCGCCGCGCGCGACGCTGCCCTGCCCGACCAGCAGCAGGTTGGTGCCCAGGCTGGCGATCTGCTGGAGCACCTGGTTGCGCGCTCCCGCCCCCACCGCGACCATGGCGATCACCGCCGCCACGCCGATGACGATGCCCAGCATGGTCAGCGAGGTGCGCAGCAGGTTGGCGCGCAGCGCGTCCAGCGCGGTGCGGATGGCGTCGAGCGCGTTCATGGAACAGCCTCCTGCGCGGCCTGCACGCGATCCTCCACAACCCGGCCGTCGAGGAAGGAAAGCACACGGCCGGCATAGCGCGCCACGTCCGGCTCGTGCGTCACCAGCACGATTGTGATGCCGGCGCGGTTCAGTTGCTGGAACAGCGCCATGATTTCGCGCGTGGTGCGGGTGTCCAGCGCGCCGGTCGGCTCGTCGGCCAGCAGCAGCACGGGCTCGGTCACGATCGCCCGGGCGACCGCGACCCTCTGCTGCTGGCCGCCGGACAGCTCCGCCGGTACGTGGTGGGCGCGGTCCGACAG
>DASWVP010000408.1:0-31760 GCA_036401175.1 Azospirillum sp.
GGCGCGCCGCTGAACGCCCGCACCAAGGGCAACCGCCCCGGCTGCCTGTGCGCCGAGAGCCGCGACATCGGCGCCTACGACACCTGCCCGCACGGCTGCGTCTATTGCTACGCGGTGTCCAGCCGGGCCACGGCGCGCACCCGCTTCCAGGCGCACGACCCGGAGGGGGAGTTCCTGTTCCGGGCGGCGGGCTGACGTTGGGTTTTCGCTGCGCTCAACCCAACGTTGAACCTTGCGGAGAAAAGCGCTCCTACGGGCAGACCTTGCGGACCGTCTCGACCAGCTTTTCCGGGTTGAAGGGCTTGACCAGCCAGCCGGTGGCGCCGGCTTCGCGGCCGGCGGTCTTCTTGGCGGGGTCGGCCTCGGTGGTCAGCAGCAGCACCGGGGTGGCGCGGTTGGTGGCACTGGCGCGGATCGCGCGCGTCAGCGACAGCCCGTCCATGCCCGGCATGTTGAGGTCGGTGATGATGCAGTCGAACTTCTGCTTGTTGACCAGCGCCAGCCCGGCGGCGCCGTCCGGCGCCTCCTGCACGGCGTAGCCGGCCTTGGTCAGCGTGAAGGCCACCATGTCGCGGATGGTCTTGGAATCGTCGACGGTCAGGACGTTCTTCGCCACGGTCTGGCTCTCCGTTCAGCCGGCCGCTCCGCGCGGCCGGGTGATTCGGTATCGGCGAAAGCCACGCCCGTCAAGGGCTTAGGCCCGGCCGCCGCGAAACGGCCGGGCTGGTCAGGGTTGCGCCCTTGTCCTGGGCGCCATCCCTTACGCCTTGGTGTCGACCTGCTGGCCGTTGTCCTCCGGGCCGCGCTTGGCGACGCCGACCATCGCCTCGCGCAGCAGGCGGCCGTGGATGACGTAGCCGTTCTGCAACACCTGGACGACGGTGCCGGCCGGCTTGCCGGTGTTCTCGATCTCGAACATCACCTGATGGAAGTTCGGGTCGAACGGCTCGCCCACCGGCTCCAGCTTCTTGATGCCGGCCCGCTCGAAGGCGGCCAGGAGCTGGCGCTCGGTCGCCTCGACGCCGACGGCGAGGCTCTTGAGCATCTCGTCCTTCTCGCGGCCCTCGGGCGGCACGGCTTCCAGCGCGCGGCGCAGGTTGTCGGCCACGCCCACCAGATCCTTGGCGAAGCCGGACACGGCGAACTTGGTGGCGTCCTCGCGGTCGCGCTGGGCGCGGCGGCGGGTGTTCTCCGCCTCCGCCATGGCGCGCAGGAGCTGGTCCTTCAGGCCGGCGACCTCGGCTTCCAGCTTGGCGACGCGCTCGTCCGCCGTGCCGGTGTCCGGCTCGGTCGAATCGGTGCCGCTGTCGGTGATGACCTGGCCCTCGGCGTCGGCGGGTTTGTTGTTGTTGATGGGATCGCTCATCGTTTCTCTCTGTTCGGCTTTTTGTCGAGGCGACGGTTGAAAGGGGGCGACGGTTGAAAAGGCTGGTCTTCAGCCGACGAGGCGGCTGATGACCTTGGCGGTGTAATCCACCAGCGGAATGATGCGGGCGTAGTTGATGCGTGTCGGACCGATGACGCCGATGGCGCCGATGACCTGTTCGCGACCGTTGCGGAACGGCGATACGATCAGCGAACAGCCGGAGTGGTTGAACAGCACGTTCTCCGCCCCGATGAACACCTGCACGCCGTCGCCCTTGCCGGTGGCGTCGAGCAGGCGCAGCATCGCCTCCTTGGTCTCCAGCGCCTCGAACAACGCCCGCACGCGCTCCAGGTCGGACAGGGCGGTGACGTCCTCCAGCAGCTTGGCCTGACCGCGCACGATGAACTGGCCGTCCTGCGGGCTCCCGCCCCAGGTGGCGAGACCGGCGGCGACGACGCGGCGCGACACCTCGTCCAGCTCGGTCTTCTGCTCCTGCATCTCGTTCAGGACCTGCTGGCGCGCCTCGTCCAGCGTGCGGCCGACCAGCTTGGCGCTGAGGAAGTTCGACGCCATCTGCAAGGTCGAGCTGGGCAGGCCCAGCGGCACCTCGACCACGCGGTTCTCGACCAGCCCGTCCTCGTTCACCAGCACGACCAGCGCGCGGCCGGGGGCCAGCGGGACGAACTCGATGTGGCGCAGCGGCCGGTCGCTCTTGGGCGCCATGACGAGGCCGGCGCAGTGCGACAGGCCCGACAGCATGGAGGTCGCCTCGGTCAGCACGTCGGGCAGCGTCCGGCCGGAGGAGTTGCACTTGGCCTCGATGGCCTCGCGCTCCTCCTCGGTGACGGCGCCGATCTCCAGCAGGCCGTTGACGAACAGGCGCAGCCCCGCCTCGGTCGGGATGCGGCCGGCCGAGGTGTGCGGGGCGTACAGCAGCCCCTGCTCCTCCAGGTCGGCCATGACGTTGCGGATGGTCGCCGCCGACAGGCTCATGCCCAGCCGCCGCGAGATCGTGCGCGAGCCCACCGGCTCGCCCGACGACACATAGGCGTCGACGATCATCCGGAAGATTTCACGAGATCGCTGGTTCAACTCGCTGATCATGGTGTCTGCTGGTGTGGGCCTGGGGTCCGCGGCGGCACGATACGACTTTCTCGCAACCGAGGCTTGGAATTTAGGCAGGTCGGGGGCCCGAATCAACGTGCCCCTCTGGACGCCCGGTGTGCAAGCCGCTAGCTTGCCGCCCCGTTTCATCATCCTATGGAAAATTCCGATGCGCCCTTCCGGCCGTGCCAACGACGCGCTGCGCACCGTCACGCTTGAACCCGGTTTCGCCAAGTACGCGGAGGGCTCCTGCCTCGTGCGTTTCGGCGACACCCACGTGCTGTGCACCGCCAGCGTGGACGACGGCGTGCCGCGCTTCCTCAAGGGCACCGGCCTGGGCTGGGTGACGGCGGAGTACGGCATGCTGCCGCGCTCCACCCACTCGCGCACCGACCGCGAGGCGGCGCGCGGCAAGCAGACCGGCCGCACGCAGGAGATCCAGCGCCTGATCGGCCGGGCCCTGCGCGCCGTCACCGACCGCGCCGCCATGCCGGAGATCCAGATCAAGGTGGACTGCGACGTGCTCCAGGCCGACGGCGGCACCCGCACCGCCGCCATCACCGGCAGCTATGTGGCGCTGCACCTCGCGTTCCAGCACCTGATGCAGATCGGCGCCCTGAAGCGCATGCCGCTGACCGACGCGGTGGCGGCGGTGTCGTGCGGCCTGTACCAGGGCGCGCCGGTGCTCGACCTCGACTACGCCGAGGATTCCAACGCCCAGGCCGACGCCAACTTCGTGCTGACCGGCACCGGCGGCATCGTCGAGATCCAGGGCACCGCGGAGGAAAAGCCCTTCGCCGAGGAACAGTTCCTGGAACTGCTGCGCCTCGCCCGCAAAGGCATCGCCGAACTGACGGCGCTGCAAAAGGCGGCGCTGGGGTTGTAGGCGTACGGGAACCCCGTAGGTTGGGTTGAAACCCAACGTGTCCGCGACAGCGGCGATGTTGGGTTTTAGCCCCACCTACGACACCGCAGGAAGGCGTTTGGCCATGTCGAACCACACTCCCCGCCGCTTCACCGGCGACACGCTGGTGATCGCCAGCCACAACCCCGGCAAGGTGCGCGAGATCGCCGCGCTGCTGGAGCCGTACGTCGAGACCTTCACCTCCTCCGGCACGCTCGGCCTGCCCGAGCCGGAGGAGACCGGCGACAGCTTCGTCGCCAACGCCGAGCTGAAGGCGCTGGCCGCCGCCGGGGCCGGCTACGTGGCGCTGGCCGACGACAGCGGGCTGGTGGTGCCGGCGCTGGGCGGCGCTCCGGGCATCTATTCGGCGCGCTGGGCGGGGCCGGGCAAGGACTTCCGGGTGGCGATGCGGCGCGTCGAGAACGAACTGGCGGGCAAGGCCGACCGCTCCGCCTACTTCGTCTGCGCGCTGTCGCTGGCTTGGCCGGACGGGCATGTGGAGACGGTGGAAGGGCGCTGCCACGGCACGCTGGTGTGGCCGGCGCGCGGGGAAAAAGGGTTCGGTTACGATCCGATCTTTCAGCCGCACGGCTTCGACATTACCTTTGGCGAGATGGACCCGGCGAAAAAGCACGAGATGAGCCACCGGGCCGACGCCTTCCGCCAGCTCGTGGAGCGATGCTTCAAGTGACGCCAGATCCCGGCTTTGGGATTTACGTGCATTGGCCCTTCTGCAAGTCGAAGTGCCCGTACTGCGATTTCAACAGCCACGTGCGCGAGCGCATCGACCAGGACCGCTGGCGCGCCGCGCTGCTGCGCGAGCTGGATCATTACGCGGACGCTACGGCCGGCCGCACGGTGACGTCGATCTTCTTCGGCGGCGGCACGCCGTCGCTGATGGAGCCGGCCACCGCCGCCGCCCTGATCGAACGCGTGGCCGAGCGCTGGACCGTCGGGCATGGCCTGGAAATCACCCTGGAGGCCAACCCGACCTCGGTGGAATCCTCGCGATTTCAGGCGTTTAAATGCGCCGGGGTGAACCGCGTGTCGCTCGGCATCCAGGCGCTGGACGACGTGGCCCTGCGTTTCCTGGGGCGCCAGCACGACGCGGCCGAGGCGATGGGCGCCATCGCGCTGGCCGCCGGGACCTTCGATCGTTTCTCCTTCGATCTGATCTACGCCCGGCCCGGCCAGACGGTGGCGGCGTGGGAGGCGGAGCTGCGGCGCGCCCTCGACTTCGCGGTCGGGCACCTGTCGGTCTACCAGCTCACCATCGAGGAGGGGACGGCCTTCTTCCCGCTGCACGCGCGCGGCGAGCTGGTGCTGCCCGACGAGGACCTTGCCGGCGACCTGTACGAGGCCACCCAAACGCTGTTGAACGCCGCCGGCCTGCCGGCCTACGAAATCTCCAACCACGCCCGTCCGGGCGAGGAGAGCCGGCACAACCTGACCTACTGGCGGTATGGCGACTACGTCGGCGTCGGCCCCGGCGCGCACGGCCGGCTGACGCTGGACGGCGAAAAGCTCGCCACCCGCGCCCACCGCGCGCCGGAGATCTGGCTGGAGCGCGTCGCCCGCGACGGCCACGGCGCCCACGCGCCCGACCCCGTGGACGCCGATGCCCGCGCGTCTGAACTGCTGATGATGGGCCTGCGCCTGCGGGACGGCGTCGCCCGCGCCCGGCTGGTGGCGGAAACCGGCCGCGACCTGGACGGGCTGGTCGATCCAAACGCCCTTAAACGCCTCACCGACGGCGGCTTCCTGGAGCTGACCCCCACCACCCTGCGCGCCACCGACGCCGGCCGCCAGCGGCTCAACGCCGTGCTGGGGATGCTGCTGGGGTAGGCCGTTTCGATCAGGCGGCGGCGGGAATAGCACCGGGCATATTCGCGTTCATTCATGCTGCGACGCGGCAATTTAACTTGAGCGCCGCCGTTGCATCGGTTAGTGAGGGTCCCAATGATCCCCTCTGTTTCGGGAAAGCAACCAATGACCGACGATCTGCTGAACACCGGTGCCTACGCCCTCTACCGGGCGGAGAACCCGCACCGCGTGGAAGAATTCTCCAAATCCGCGAACGCCGAGCAGGCGATCGCCGCCGACTTCGAGCTGTACAAGAGCCGCTACGTCCGCAAGTTCCAGGACGTTCGCGAAAGCCTCGAGGCGCTCGGCCTCACCGTCACGCGCGCCGCGTGACGCCGGGAAGGGCGCCGGAACGCCGGCTCCGGCGCCCCTCCAGCTCCGCCAGGAGCGCTCGTTTCGCTGCCGGTTCCAATCCCCGCCACGCCTTGATCTCGCCCACGGTGCGCAGGCACCCGACGCACGCGTCGGTGGCCGGGTCCAGCGTGCACAGCCGCACGCAGGGGGACGGCACGTCTTCGTCGGCGGCGATGCTCATGGGACTTCCGGAGGCTGGAAAACGACAAGGGAGCCCGCAGGCTCCCTCGCGTTTAGCACCGCCTTGCGTGCCGCATCAATCCGAGATGTTCGGCGGGTCGGGGTCCTCGTCCCAGCCGTCCTTCGGCAGCGGGTAGCGTTCCAGCCACTTGCGCACCAGGGTCACGTGCTCGGCCTCCTCCTCCGCGAACTCGCGGGCGAGGCGGGCGACCTCCGGGTCCTTCGTCTCGGCGGCGACCGAGGCGTAGTACCTGTTGCCCTGGGTCTCGCTCAGCAGCGCCATCTTCAGCGCGTGGTGCGGCTGCATCAGGTAGTGCGCGTGCTCGAAGCTCGCCGCCTCCGGCGATTCGACCGTGGCGTCCCACTGGAACTCCCACGGCGCGACCTTCGGGATGGCGCCGTGCTGGGCGGCGATCTGCTTCACCTCGGCGGCGTGCTTGTGCGAATAGCCGGCGAGGTCGCGGAACAGCGTGGCGACCTCCATGTTGTTGTGGGCCTCCATGCTGTCGGCCAGCTCCTCGTAACGCTCGGCGGCCTCGTTCTCCAGCTCCAGGGCGTGGGCGAGGAACAGCCCGACGTTGGCGGCGCCGTTCAGGACCTTGGTCTTCATACCGCGAACCCCTCCTCGATCTGGGCGATGGTCCGGGTGGCCGCGGACGCCGGCTGGAACGGCCGGCGGTTGCCGGCAAGGAAGATGCCCAGGCCGAACCCGTCGTCCTCCAGCGCGGCGCGCATCGCCGCGTTCGGATCGTCGGTCGGCTCGCGGCCATAGGGGTGCACCGTGCTCTTCCAATTGCGCTGTTCCGGGCGGAAGGTGACGCACGGGGACAGCACGTGGATCACCGAGAAGCCCGGATGCCGCACGCCTTCGACGATCAGGCGGGCCACCTCGTTCGGGTTGCCGGAGAAGCCGCGGGCGACGAAGTTGGCGCCGCAGGCCAGCGCCAGCTGCACGGGCTGGATCGGGTTCACGCCCGTCCCTTCCGGCGTCAGCTTGCTTTCGCACCAGTCGGGCTCGGTGGTGGGCGAGGCCTGGCCCTTGGTCATGCCGTAGACCTGGTTGTCCATGACGATGTAGGTCATGTCCACGTTGCGCCGGCAGGCGTGCAGGAAGTGGTTGCCGCCGATGGAGAAGCCGTCGCCGTCGCCGCCGAACACCAGCACGGACAGGTCCGGCCGGGCCAGCTTCAGCCCCGCGGCGACCACCAGCGCGCGCCCGTGCACGCCGTGGAAGCCATAACAGCTGGTGTAGGCGGGAATGCGCGAGGAACAGCCGATGCCCGACACCACCGCCGTGTTGTGGCGCTCCAGCCCCATGGTCGCCATGGCGCGGGTGATGCCGGCCAGCACGGAAAAGTCGCCGCAGCCCGGGCACCAGATGGGTTTCACCTCGGACTTGTAGTCCTGGGGGGTGGGGGCCGCGACCCCGTCGGTCAGATGCGTATCCATGTCGTTCGTGCTCCGGCCGGTCAGATCAGGGAGGCGAGCGTGTCGTGTACCTCGCGGGCACGGATCGGCAGCGGGCCGGGGCGGCTGAACACCGACACCTCGCCCGGCAGGTCGTAGTGCGCGCGCAGGAACTTGTGGAACTGGGCGCCGTGCGTCTGCTCGACCACCAGCACCTTGCCCACGCCGGCCAGCGCCGCAGCCAGCTTTGCCGGCTGCACCGGCGAGATCAGGCGCAGCGCCACCAGCCGCGCCTTCCTGCCGGACGCCGCCAGCCGCCGCACGGCTTCCCGCGCCGGGCCGGTGGAGGACCCCCAGGTCACCACGGCGACCTCGCCCTCGCCCTCGATGTCGGCCCAATGGTCGCCGTAGTCGAAGCCGGTCAGCTTGCGCAGCCGCTTGTCCAGCTGCTTCTGGTGGTCCGACGACTGCGAGGAGGGCAGCGCGCTCTCCGCGTGCTCCAGCCCGTCGGCGGTGTGCTCGCCGCCGGGCATGCCGGGGATGGCGGCCGGGGAGATGCCGGACGGCGTGTCGGCATAGCGCTTGTACGTCTCCTCGCCGTCCAGCGCGGTCGCCAGCAGGCGCCGGGCGACGAACGGCGCCTCGGCCGGCTTGTCGACCACGGCGCGCGACTGGCCCATGGCCTGATCGGACAGCACGATGGCGGGCGTCTGCAGCGCCTCGGCCAGATGCACCGCCCACTGGGTGGTGAACAGGCAGTCGGCGATGGAGGTCGGGCCGACCACCAGATGCGGCGCGTCGCCGTGCAGGCCGTAGACGGCGATGTTCAGGTCTGATTGCTCCGACTTGGTCGGGATGCCGGTGGACGGGCCGCCGCGCTGCACGTCGACGATGACGACCGGCGTTTCCGACGCCACGCCCAGGCCGATCGCCTCGGTCATCAGAGACAGGCCGGGCCCGGAGGTGGCGGTGATCGACGGCACGCCGCCGAATGAGGCGCCCAGGCACATGGTGATGGAGGCCAGCTCGTCCTCCGCCTGCACCAGCGCGCCGCCGGTCTTGGCGAGGTTGGGGGCCAGCCACTCCAGGATCTCGGTCGCCGGGGTGATCGGGTAGGCGGCGCAGAACTTCACCCCGCCCTTCAGCGCGCCCAGCCCGGCCGCCTCGTTGCCGGAGATGTTCCAGCGCGCCGCGCCGTCGCGCCGCGGCGGCGCCAGCTCCAGGCCCAGGTTCCAGCCCTGCGCCTCCTTGGCGCCGGCGTCGATGCCGGCGTTGGAGGCGGCGACGGCGGCCTCGCCCTTCTTGCCCAGCGCCTTCTGGATCACCGCGTCGATGCCCGCGCGCGGCAGGCCGACGACGGCGGCGATGGCGCCCAGCCCCACCATGTTGACGCGCCCGCCGGTGATGCCGGCGGCCAGTTCCTTGATCGGCATGGCGATCTGCCGGGCACCGCCGGCGGCGATCACCGGCGGCACGTCGCCCTGCGACGGGTCGGTGACGATGACGCTGTCGGCGCTCAGCGGCAGTTCGGCGGCGAAGCGCTCGACGTTCTGCCAGTCGAAGGCGACGATGACGTCGAAGCGGTCGCCCGGCGCCAGCACCGGCTGGGGCGACAGCCGCACGAAGGCGGCCGCCTCGCCGCCACGGATCTGCGGCCCGGAGGAACGCGACATCAAACCGTACCAGCCGACGTTGGCGGCGGCGTCCAGCAACATCTGGCCGGCCGTCATGACGCCGGCGCCACCACTCCCCACGAAGGCGATCGTGACCGAATCCACTGTCATCAACGCTTCCCTTCCGCACATCTTGTTGCCGGGCCTGACCATCCGGCCAGCCCCGGCCCGACACGTTCGGGTGGGTCTTAGCCGCGGGGATGCCGGAAAGGGAATGATCTGGCGCAACGATGCGACGCAACGTCGCGAATTGACGCAGTTTTGCGTCGTACCCCGTCCACCGCCGTATCACGTCGGCGCCATACGGTTCCGGGACGAAGTGTCGCAGGGGCGGATGGTTGGGCGGCTACTCGGCGTAGCGCTCCTCCTTCCAAGGATCGGCGTCGTTGTGATAGCCGCGGACCTCCCAATAGCCCTTGCGATCCGCCGCCACCAGCTCGATTCGCTTCACCCACTTGGCGCTTTTCCACAGGTACAGGCTGGGCAGGATGACGCGCACCGGGCCGCCGTGGTCGCGGCTGATGGGCTCGCCCTCCCAGGTGGTGGCGAGCAGTACGTCCGCGCCGTCGAAGGCGGCCAGCGGGACGTTGGTGGTGTAGCCGTCGAAGGAATGGAAGACGACATGCGCCGCCTCCGCCCTCGGCCGCACGACCGACAGCAGGTGCTTCGCGCTCACCCCCTCCCAATGGTTGTCGTAGCGCGACCAGGTGGTGACGCAATGGATGTCGGACAGCGACCGGAACAGGGGCTGCGCCTGCAGGTCATCCCAGCGCCAGACGACGGGGTTCTCGACCAGCCCGTCGATGGTGAGCTGCCAGTTGGCGCGGTCGACGCGCGGCACGACGCCCAGGTCCAGCACCGGCCAGTCGGTGGTCAGGTGCTGCCCCGGCGGCAGCCGGTCGCGCGCCGGGTCGGCGGTCTCCCCGGTCAGCCCGCGCCCCTCGCGCGCCCAGGCTTCCTTGGTGGCGACCAGTTTCTCTTTCACCTTGCCGTCCCGTTCGACCTCATCCGCCATGCCGGCCTCCCCCTCGATTTCCGCGCACCGACAATAGGCCGCGCCACGGTTCCATCAAGCGCCGGAAACGGATAGGGTGACGGAACTGATGCACATCCGGATGGATAGAGCCGTGTACGTCCCCGCGCATTTCACCGAAGACGATCCCGCGACGCTGTACGCGCTGATCCGCGCGCACGGCTTCGGCCTGCTGGTGACGCAGACGGCCGAGGGACCGTTCGCCACCCACCTGCCGTTCCTGCTGGACGCGGGGGAGGGACGCCCGGCCATCTTGCGCGGCCACGTCGCGCGCGCTAACCCGCAGTGGAAGCATTTCGCGGATGGCGGCGAGGCCCTGGCGGTGTTCCAGGGCCCGCACGCCTACGTCTCGCCCACGTGGTACGCCAAGCGGGCCGGCGCGGTGCCGACGTGGAACTACGCAGCCGTCCATATCTACGGCCGCCCCACCATCATCGAGGACGCCGCGGCGGTGGACGGGCTGCTGGACGCGCTGTCGTCCAAATACGAAGCCGGCCGCCCCGACGCCTGGAGCCTCGCCGAACTGGAGCCCAAGGCGCGGGAGGCGATGCGCCGGGGCATCGTGGCGTTCGAGCTGCCGGTGACGCGCATCGAGGGCAAGGCGAAGCTCAGCCAGAACCGCCCCGCCGAGGACCGGGCCGGCGTCATCGCCGGGCTGGAGGCGGCGGGCGACCCGGACAGCCTCGCCACCGCCCGCCTGATGGCGGCGCGCGGGTAGCCCGCCCTTGGTCACGGGCGCGGCGGGTTGGCAAGGCGGCGGGGGCGGGGTAGTCTCGCCCGCCCATGAGAAAATCCACGAGAAACAACGCGATCTGGACGCTGCTGCCGATGTCCCGCATCCGCACCCGGTGGACGGGCGGCCTTGCCGCCCTTGTCCTGTGCCTGATCTGCCTTGCCGGCGTCCCGGTGCTCGCCGCCGAAGCCCCGGCCCCGTCCGCCGCCCCCGCCGCTCCGACCGCGACCGAGCCGGCACCCGCCGCCGCGACCGGCACGCCGGCCGAACAGCTCGAAGCGATGGTCTCGACGCTGGAGGACCCGGCGGCGCGCGCCAAGCTGGTGGAACAGCTTAAAACGCTGGTCGCCGCGCAGAAGGGCCAGTTGCCCGCCGCCCCGGTGGAGGAGAACAAGGGCGTGCTGGCCGACGTCATCCCGGATACGCTGGGCGCCCGCACGCTGGCCTTCCTGTCCGACCGGGTGGCGGGGGTGAGTCAGCTCGCCGCGCGCACCGGCGAGGTCTTCGGCGACCTGCCGCGCATCGGCGAATGGGCGCAGCGCCAGTTCGAGGATTCCACGGCGCGCGAGCGCTGGGTGCAGCTCGGCATTTCGCTGACGATGATCCTGATCGCCGGGGTGGTGGTGGCGCGCTTCGCCGGCTGGCTGCTGTCCCGCCCGCGCCGCGCCATCGAGGCGCGGCGTTACCCGCGCACCCTGCAACGCCTGCCGTTCCTGCTGCTGCGCGCCGCACTGGCGCTGGTGCCCATCGCCGTCTTCGCGCTGGTCGGCTATGGCGTTCTGACACTGGCGGAACCGGGGCCGCGCGTGCGGCTGGTGGTGATCGCCATCATCAACGCCTCGGTGATCGTGCAGGCGGTGATGGTCGCCGCCGATTTCCTGTTCGCGCCGACGGCGCCGGGGCTGCGCCTGCTGCGCATCCGCGACGAGACGGCGGTCCGCGCCTGCCTGTGGGTGCGCCGGCTGGCGGCGGCCGCCGTCTTCGGCTACTTCATCGCCGAGGGCGCCTACGTGCTGGGCCTGCCGCTGGGGGCGTACGGCGCGGTGCTGAAGCTGCTGGGCGTGCTGATCGCCGGCATGCTGGTGGCGCTGATCCTGCAAAACCGCGCCTCGGTGGCGGAATGGCTGCGCGGCAACCCGCTGTCGGGCGACGGCGACGTGGTGGTGTCCACCCAGGAGCGCGAGGCGGAAGGACAGGGCGCCGTGCTGCGCTCGGCCCGCCGCCGCTTCGCCGACGTCTGGCACGTGCTGGCCATCGTCTACGTCGCGGTGGCCTTCGCGGCGTGGATGCTGAACGTCTACGAGGGGTTCGAGTATCTGGCGCGGGCCACCGTGCTCAGCATGCTGGTGTTCATCGTCGCGCGCCTGCTGGTCAACGGCATCAACCGGGTGCTGCACCGTGGCGTGCGCCTGTCGGCGCGGATGGGATCACACCTGCCGCACGTCGAGGACCGCGCGCGCCTCTACGTGCCGGTGCTGCACCGGGTGGCGAAATTCGTCATCTGGGTGACGGCGGTGCTGCTGATCCTGAACGCCTGGGGCATCGATTCCCTGGCCTGGACCGACACGCAGATCGGCCGGCGGGCGCTGCGCAGCGTGCTCACCATCTCGCTCATCCTCGGCCTGTCGATCCTGGCGTGGGAGGTGGTCAGCGCGCTGATCGAACGGTTCCTCGCCACCACCGACCAGAACGGCACGCGCATCGAACGCTCGGCGCGGATGCGCACGCTGCTGCCGCTGCTGCGCAACGCCTTCATGGTGCTGCTGGTCACCATGGTGTCGCTGATCTCGTTGGCCGAGCTGGGCGTCAACATCGCGCCCCTGCTGGCCGGCGCCGGCGTCGTCGGTCTGGCGGTCGGCTTCGGGTCGCAGACGCTGGTCAAGGACGTCATCACCGGCCTGTTCATCCTGTTCGAGGACACCATCTCGGTGGGCGACGTGGTCGACGTGGGCGGCGGCCATTCCGGCGTGGTGGAGGCCATCTCGATCCGCACCATCCGCCTGCGCGATCAGGCGGGCGCCGTGCATTCCGTGCCGTTCAGCGCGGTGACGACGGTGAAGAACCTGACCAAGGACTTCTCCTTCGCCGTCTTCGACGTCAGCGTCGGCTATGCCGAGGACCCCGACCGCGTGTGCGGCGTGCTGAAGGAGATCGGCGCCGCCATCCAGGCCGACCCGCTGTTCGCGCCGGACATCCTGGAGCCGCTGGAGGTGATGGGCGTCGACCGGCTGGCCGATTCCGGCATCGTCCTGAAGGCGCGCTTCAAGACGCGGCCGCTCAAGCAGTGGAACGTCGGGCGCGAGTTCAACAAGCGCCTGAAGAACCGCTTCGGCGAGCTGGGCATCTCCATCCCCTACCCGCACATGCAGCTGGTCATGGCCGGCGGCGGCGACCGCAGCCTGGGCGAGGTGCTGAGCCAGGGCTCGTGAGGTGCGTAAGATCCCTCCCCCGCCCCCGGCGGGGGAGGGAAGCCAGCGAAGCTGGCAGGGTGGGGGCAAGTTGTTCGCAAGGATCAGCGGCCCAACGCCTGCCACATAGGCCGTTGCCCCCACCCTTCCCACTTCGTGGGTCCCTTCCCTCCCCCGGCGGGGCCGGGGGAGGGAGACATCACCCCGCCGCCAGAACCCCTTCGTTCACCAGCACCTGCAGGAAGGCCTCGACCACACGCGGGTCGAAATGGGTTCCGGTCTCGCGGCGGATCAGATCCATGACGACGGTGTGGTCCCACGCCTCCTTGTAGGGGCGGCGGTGCAGCAGCGCGTCGTACACGTCGGCGACGGCGACGATGCGGCCGGACAGCGGGATCGCCTCGCCCTTCAGGCCGTGCGGATAGCCGGTGCCGTCCCACTTCTCGTGGTGGCCCTCGGCGATCTCGGCGCCCAGCCCCAGATAGCTGGGTCCCTGCACCAGCCCGGCCGCTTCGCGCAGGATGCGGCCGCCGATGGCGGCGTGCTCGCGCATCAGGCGCAGCTCGTCGGGGTCGAGCTTGCCGGGCTTGCCGAGGATGGCGTCGGGGATGCCGACCTTGCCGACGTCGTGCAGCATGCTGGCCATGCCGATCTGCTCGCAGAACAAATCGTCGACGATGCCCGGATGGTCACCGCGCCGCCGCAGCTCGCGGGCGATCAGGGTGGCCCAGCGCTCGATGCGGCGGACATGCTCGCCCGTCACCTCGTCCTTGAACTCGGCCAGCTTGCCCAGCGCGTGCACGGTGGCGCGCTGGGCGTTGCGCAGCTGTTCGTACAGGAAGACGTTGTCGAAGCCGATCGCCACCTTGGAACAGAAGATCTCGACAAGCTGGCGATCCAGGCCGGACAGCGGCCCGTGGCCGTGGATGTACAGAACGCTGGCGGCGTGGCTGTGCGAGCGGAAGACGACGACGCAGTGGTCGCGGCGGAACACGCTCTCGCGCGTGTCCAGCGCCGTGCGGATGTCGGCCTCGACCGCCGCCGGCACGACCGCGCCCACCGGCTGCCCCGCCGCCCCCTCGAACGGGCCGGACCCGGCCAGCACCTCCGCCTCCCCCGCGGCGCCGTCGGGCAGGCGGCGCACGGTGCACAGGAAGGAGCCCCGCGCCTTGTGCAGCAGCGAGCCCATCTGCACCACCACGCCCTCGACGAAGCTGGTCAGCGAGCGCCGCTCGAACAGCGCGGCGGCGGCGTCGACGATCTTCTCCAGGCCGCGCCGGCTCTGCTCGATGGTGGAGATGTGCTGGTACGAGCGCAGTGCCGCGACGGTGGCGGTGAACAGCGTCTGCGCCGTCAGCTCGCTCTTGGCCTTGTAGTCGTTGATGTCGTAGGCGACGATCACCTTGCGCTCGGGCGCCTGTCCGGGCTGGCCGGTGCGCAGGATGATGCGGATCTGGTGGTTGCCCAGCTCCTCGCGGATGAAGCGGACGAGCTGGAGGCCGGCGTCGTCCGTCTCCATCACCACGTCCAGCAGCGCCACGGCGATGTCGTCGCGCCCGCGCAGGATGGCGCGTGCCTCGGCGGCGGTGTGGGCGCTGAGGAAGCGTAGCGCGCGTTCCTCGAACACGGTGTCGCCCAGCACCACGCGGGTGATCGCGTGCACCTCCGGGTCGTCGTCGACGATCAGCACCGTCCAGGGCGGCAGGGCGGCCTCGGCGTCGGGCCCGTCCGCCTCGTCCACCTCGTCCTCTGCGGCGAACAGCAGGTCGTCCTCGTCGTCGCCGCCCGCCATCGGTGTTCTCCTCCCCGCCGTCTCAACCCTTTTTCGACTTGCACGGATGCGTTGTCAACGGCGCCGCCATCCCTTCGGGGTAACCCGAATCCATGATGCGCGGCGCGGGCGCGCGGGTTGTGTCCCGCCACCGCCGGGCGGAGAACTCGGGATGCGATTTGCCGGGAGCCGTTCGGCGCCCCGCATGTTGACAGCCCAACGGCGCGCGCGCCGGCCATTGGATAACGACCATCGCGAGACCGGCAAAGGGGAGTTTGCCATGATACCTGACGCGTGGGACATCGAACTGCGCGAGGGGGCGCTGCGCATGGCGCGCTGCCTTCTCGAAGTCGGCGCCATCCGCTTCGATCCGGAGCATTGCTTCGATCTCGGCACGGGGCTGGTCAGCCCGGTGCACGTGGAGGGGCGGCGGCTGCTCTCCTACCCGGCGGTGCGCGAGGAGGTGCTTGGGCTGGCGCTGCGCATGATCGACCAGGAGATTCCCAACGCCTATGGGGAGGCACCGCGCGGCCGGCACAAGCTCGACGCCATCGCGGCGGCCGAGGGGGCGGGGGTCCCCTTCGCCACGCTGATCGCCGACCGGCTCGACCTGCCGCTGGTCTTCGTGCGCAAGGAAGTGCCGGAGGGCTGCGCCTACAAGCACCGCATCGAAGGCGACGTCGAGCCCGGCTGGCGCGTGCTGCTGGTCGAACAGCTCGCCACCGACGGCCATCGCAAGGTCCGCTTCTGCGAACCGCTGCGGCAGGCCGGCTGCGAGGTGAAGGACGTCTTCGTGCTGTTCCAGTACGGCATCTTCGACCAGATCCACGAGCATCTGGCGCCGCTGGGCATCACGCTGCACGCGCTGGCCACGTGGTGGGACCTGCTGGAGGTCGCCAACACCGGCAACTACCTGGACGAACATGTGCTGGGCGAGATCCAGGCCTACCTGCACGACCCCCGCCGCTGGACCCAACAGCATGGCGGTGGGCAGGCCAAGGTGGCGTGAGCGTGCGGGACGTTGGGTTTTCGGCTTTGGCCTCAACCCAACCTACGACGGCACCGTAGGTTGGGTTGAGCGTCAGCGAAAACCCAACATCAGGCGCCGCCCAGTTCCCGCACCCGGCGCGCCGCCTTGGCGATCTCCTCGTCCAGAAGGCGGTCGGTGCCGTGGTGGCGGACCACCAGGACCAGCAGGAAGGCCAGGAACAGCACGCCGCCCGCCAGATACGGCAGCATCCAGGCGTCCGCCCCGCTCGCCAGCGCCAGCCCGCCATAGGCGCCGACCAGTGCCAGGAACAGCAGCAGCACGCCGATCGCCGCCAGCCGCAGCGCCCGCCACAGGCGCTTGTGGCGCTGGTGGTAGGCCAGCGCCTGCCGGGCCTCGGCGAGGTCGTCGGCGCGGCTCATGATCCCGTCACCCGCACCGGCTCGGCCGCGGCCTGCGTCGCCCCGGCGCGCGCCAGCCGGGCGCTCGCCACGAAGGGCACCGCCAGCAGCGCCTGCACCGCCGCCCACACCAGCGCCTCCCAGTTCGGGTTGGTCCAGTCGATGGCGCTCAGCGGCATGGCGCTGGTGCCGGCGATCCAGCCGCGCAGCGGCGCGTCGATGGGCAGCACGCCCTCCGCCACCACGGTCAGCACGGCGCCGGTCAGCAGGAAGCGGCCCAGCCAGATCTCCAGCTTCGGGCGCGGCCGGACCGCGCCGGGCACCGCCACCGCCGGGCGGAACAGGTTGCCCGCCGCCAGCGCCGACGCCCAGCCGGTGCCCGCCGGCCGGCGGGCCGCGCGCACCGCACCCAGCGCCAGCAGCCCCACCGCCGGGATGATCTCGTACGGCACCGGGAAGTTGCGGTAGCGGCCGTCGAAGACGATCAGGAAGCTCCACAGCACGCCCAGGAAGGCCAGCGCGGCGGCCGTCGTGTTGCCGATCTGCTCCAGCGAGGACAGGCCGAATTCCCGCCGCATCGCCCGCACCGGCTCGGCCGTCAGCCGCTCGCCCACCAGCACGCGGCGCACCGCCGTCAGCACGACGGCGATCAGCGCGGCGCACAGCCCCAGCATGAGCAGCGCCAGCGCCCGGTCGAACAGGTAATAGGCCCAGTGCATCGCCACGTCGGCGGCGCGCAGCCACGCGCTGACGAACCCCATGGACAGCACGGCCAGCACCGCCATGCCGCCGGCGGTGAGGGCCGGGGCGGTCAGGATCAGGGCGCCGGCCAGCACCGCGCCCGCGGCGGTGGTCAGGGCGGCGTGCAGCGGCCAGTCGGCGTTCTCCACCACCGGCCCGGCCAGCGAGAACTTCGCCTCGCGGTCGGCCGTGTACAGGCCCCAGTGGCCGCCGACGGTGCCTTCCAGCTTCTGCTTCCAGTTCTGGTCGAACGCCTCGATGATGTTGACGTCGAAGCCTTCCTTCTGCGCCAGCCGGACGATCTGGTTGATGAACTGCGCCTTGGCGACCAGCCCCGGCGCGGCGGCGCCGCGCGAGCGGCCCGAGGTCGGCCAGCCGGTCTCGCCGATCAGGATCGGTTTGCCGGGGAAGCGGTGGGAAATCTCGCGGTAGGACCAGGCGATGTGCTCGGCCCCCTTCTCGACGCTGGCCGGGATGTCTTCCCAGTAGGGCAGCAGGTGGATGGTGATGTAATCCACCTCCTTGGCCATCTGAGGGTACTTCAGCCACCATTCCCAGACGTCGGCGTAGGACACCGGCTGCTTGATGGACGCCTTCACCTTGCGGATGTAGCCGGTGATCTGGTCGGCCGTCAGCTCGCCGCGCAGCAGCACCTCGTTGCCGACGATGACGCGGGTGATGACGTCCGGATAACGGTTGGCGAGGTCGATGAGCGAGGCGACCTCGGCCTCGTTCTTGGACAGCTTGCTGGACAGCCACGCGCCCATGGTGACCTGGAGGCCGTATTTGCGCGCCAGCTCCGGCACCACCTCCAGCCCTTCCAGCGAGGTGTAGGTGCGGATGCCCGCCACCTGGGCGGAGAGCACGCGCAGGTCCTCCTCGATCTGGTCGCGGGTGGGGAAGACCTGGGTCAGCGGGCTCTGCCCGTCGCGGAACGGCGCGAAGGACACGCTGGACAGCTTGCCGCCCGGCGGCGCCTCCAGCGGCACGGGCCGGTTGGGCAGGGTCCAGGCGGCGATGTTGGCGAGGCCGGCCACCGCGAGCACGGCAAGGATCGTCAGGATGCGCATGGGGCTCTTATCTACACGAAACCGGGGCCCGTCCAAAAGAGAAGGGTGGGCCGGAGACCGCGATCATCGCGGGTCCGGCCCACCCAGTTTCGGTCGAAGTCGAAGGGACGTGCCATCGTCAATGGATGAACGGACCCGATCCGGATTTATTCCCCGTCGCCCGATGCCCCGTAGGTTGGGTTGAGTTCTCACCGGCGCCGGGCGCCGACCCGCAGCGGATGAAAAAGTGGCTGCACTGGGCCCCCACCCCAACCCTCCCCCACTGCGCGGGGGAGGGTTGGGGTGGGGGCCCAACGACGAGACTTCGTCGGCCAACGACACTCCGGCTCCGTCCTTTTTTCTTCTTAGCGCCAGCGAAAACTCAACGATCCCCGCCCTCACTTCTCCACGAACGCCTTTTCGATCACGTAATGGCCCGGCTCGCCGTTGTGGCCCATGTGGAAACCGGCGTCTTCCAGGATGGCCTGCGTGTCGGTCAGCATCTGCGGGCTGCCGCACAGCATGACGCGGTCGACCTCCTTGTCGAAGGGCTTCAGGCCGATGTCGTCGAACAGCTTGCCCGAGCGGATCAGGTCGGTGATGCGGCCCTGCGTCGGGAAGTCCTCGCGCGTGACGGTGGGGTAATAGGTCAGCTTCGCCGCCACCGCCTCGCCGAAGAACTCGTTCTTCGGCAGCGCGTCGGTGATGATCTCCTGATAGGCCAGCTCGTCCACGCGGCGGCAGGTGTGCGTCAGGATCACACGGTCGTACTGTTCGTACACCGCCGGGTCCTTGACGATGCTCATGAACGGCGCGAGGCCCGTGCCGGTGCTCAGCATGTACAGGTTGCGGCCGGGCAGCAGGTTGTCGACCACCAGCGTGCCCGTCGCCTTGCGGTTGACGATCAGCGTGTCGCCTTCCTTCAGGTGCTGCAAGCGCGAGGTCAGCGGGCCGTCCGGCACCTTGATGGAGAAGAACTCCAGCGTGTCCTCGTAATTCGCGCTGACCAGGGAATAGGCGCGCAGCAGCGGCCGCCCGTTGACCTCCAGGCCGATCATGGTGAACTGCCCGTTCTCGAAACGGAACGACGGGTCGCGGGTGGTCTGGAAGCTGAACAGGCTGTCGGTCCAGTGGTGGACCTTGAGAACGCGTTCGTTGATCAGGTTGCTCATTCGTCCTTCGCTCCGCTGCCCGGCGCATCCCACGCGCGGGGCTGTCCATAACCGAACGGGGGGATTTCGCGCCAGCGAAAAATGCCCCCACGGATTGTGTGTGATCACATCAGATACGCGTAATGTATATGTGGATATCAGCGCCCTTCGCCAATGGGCGGCGCGAACAGGAACGGCGTGACGCCGCGCAGGTTCTCGTCGACGATCAGCCGGTGGTTCAGCGGCGGGAAGGCGCGCTGGGAGCAGTCCACGCGCGGGCACAGGCGGCAGTTGACGCCGATCGGCGTGGCCGCCTGCGTGTTCTCCAGGTCGATGCCGTCGGCGTAGATCACCTGCCCGGCGTGGGCGATGTCGCAGCCCAGCGCCATGGCGAACTGCTGGGGCGGGCTGCGATAGCCGCCGCTGGCCTTCACCGTGGTCCGCGCGACCGAGAAATAGGTGGTCCCGTCGGGCATCTGCGCAAGCTGGGTGTGGATCTTGCCGGGCGTGCGGAACGCCTCGTAGACGATCCAGCGCGGGCAGCCGCCGCCGAAGCGCGCGAAGTGGAACCCCGCGCCGGAAAACCGCTTGGACACGTTGCCGGCGCTGTCCACGCGGATCAGGAAGAACGGGATGCCCTTGGCGCCCGGCCGCTGCAGCGTGGTCAGCCGGTGGCAGACCTGCTCGAACGAGGCGTCGAAGCGCCGGCGCAGCACGTCCACATCGTAGCGCACCTGCTTGGCCGCCTCCAGGAAGCGGCTGTAGGGCATCAGCACGGCACCGGCGAAATAGTTGGTCAGCCCGATGCGGGCCAGCCGCCGCGCCTCGTCGCCCGACAGGTTGCCGGCGTCGACGATGCGGTTGATCAGGTCGCGGTGGCGCAGCAGCGCGATCTGCCCGGCAAGCTGGAAGTTGCGCCCGCTGGGCGCCAGCATTTCCGAGATCAGGATGCGCCGGCCGTGCCGGTCGAAGCGGCGCACGGCATAGCCCATGACGTCGCCCGGCATGATCTTGACGCGCACCGCCTGCTGCGCGCCGAGCCAGTCCACGAGGCCGCGGTACAGGTCGCCGCGCTCCGGGTTGGCCTCCTCGCAGAGCGCTTCGGCGGCGGCTTCCAGTTCGGGGAAATGATTGTGCTGGGCGTGGAAGAAGTCGCGCACCTCCTCCAGCGGGAAGGAGGCGGTGTGGGCGACCTGCAGCTTGTCCTGGTCGGCCAGCTTCTCGGCGAGGTTCTGCATGTCCTCGCGCTGTTCGCGGAAGGCGCGGTACAGCGTCACCACCGCCTGCCCCATGGCGGGGGCGACGGCGACCAGTTCCTTCAGGTCCTGGCCCTTCACGCCGGCGCTGTCGAACAGAGGGTCGGCGAACACCTCGCGCAGGGCCGCCACCAGCCGGCTCTCCTCGTCCTCGGCGAAGGACTGGAGATCGACGCCGAAGCTCTGGCCCAGCTTCAGCAGCAGCGGCACCGTCACCGGGCGCTGGTTGTGTTCGATGAGGTTCAGGTAGCTCCCGGAGATGCCCAGCTGTTCGGCCATCTGCGTCTGGGTCAGGCCGTGTTCGCGGCGCAGCCGCCGAACCTTTGGCCCCAGCATCGCCTTCTTTTCCATGCCGCCGTCCCGCCCGTGCCGCGCCGCCCGGCCTGGGCCGGGATGTTACAAAGTTTACAGTTTTACATGATATGCTGCACTGCGGTTTACAAGCTTACCACTTTACAGACAAGCACTTGTTGCCATTCCACGGCATTGCTCATAATTGTTGTCGCAAGTGCTGCGCTGCGAAGCGCGACCCCGATGGACCGGTTCAGGCTTTACAAAGCGGCCGGCCCGCAAATTCGAGGATAGAAGGATACCTCTCATGGCTCTCGACGAAAAGACCAAGGCCGCCCTCCGCGCCAAGCGCTTCGAAGGCATCAAGCGCGACTACACCATGGATGACGTCAAGCGCCTGAGCGGCTCGATCAAGATCGAATACACGCTGGCCGAACTGGGCGCCCAGCGCCTGTGGGAGCTGCTGAACACCGAGCCGTACATCAACACGCTGGGCGCCCTGACCGGCAACCAGGCGATGCAGGCGGTGAAGGCCGGCCTGAAGGCCATCTACCTGTCGGGCTGGCAGGTCGCCGCCGACGCCAACAACGCCGGCCAGATGTACCCCGACCAGAGCCTGTACCCGGTCAGCTCGGTGCCGGCGGTGGTCGAGCGCATCAACAACGCCTTCAAGCGCGCCGACGAGATCCAGACCTCCGAGGGCAAGGGCGACACCTACTGGTTCGCGCCGATCATCGCCGACGCCGAGGCCGGCTTCGGCGGCCCGCTGAACGCCTTCGAGCTGATGAAGGCCATGATCAAGGCCGGCGCCGCCGGCGTGCACTGGGAAGACCAGCTCGCGTCCGAGAAGAAGTGCGGCCACCTCGGCGGCAAGGTTCTGATCCCGACGCAGCAGCACATCCGCACGCTGAACGCCGCGCGCATGGGCGCCGACGTCTGCGGCACCTCGACCCTGGTGATCGCCCGCACCGACGCGGAGTCGGCGCAGCTCATCACCTCGGACATCGACGAGCGTGATCATCCGTTCATCGACTTCGACGCCGGCCGCACGACCGAGGGCTTCTACCAGCTCAAGAAGGGCCTGGGCGTCGAGCATTGCATCGCCCGCGGCCTGTCCTACGCGCCGTACTCCGACCTGATGTGGTGGGAGACCTCCAAGCCGAACCTCGACGACGCCCGTCGTTTCGCCGAGGCGGTGCACAAGGAGTTCCCCGGCAAGATGCTCGCCTACAACTGCTCGCCGTCCTTCAACTGGCGCGCCAACCTGGACGAGGCGACGATCGCCAAGTACCAGCGCGAGCTGGGCGCCATGGGCTACAAGTTCCAGTTCGTCACGCTGGCCGGCTTCCACTCGCTGAACTACTCGGCCTTCATGCTGGCCAAGGGCTACGCGGAGCGCGGCATGGCTGCCTACTCCGAGCTCCAGCAGGCCGAATTCGCGGCGGAAGCTCTCGGCTACACCGCGACCAAGCACCAGCGCGAGGTCGGCACCGGCTATTTCGACGCCGTTGCCACCGCCGTGTCGGGCGGTCAGTCCTCGACCACTGCGTACAAGGACTCGACCGAGGCCGATCAGTTCCATTGATCGTCCATTCAGGCTGACGCTTACAGACTGCGGCCGGGGGCAACCCCGGCCGCTTTTTTCGTGTGCACGCTGCAGCGGATCGGCGCCAAGCCTTGCGCCGACGGCATGGCCGCCTTGCGTCTACCACTCCGGGCCGCTCCGCCCATGGTCCGCGCATGGCTCAAGCACAAGCTTTCCGGTGCTGCAACGACCCCCGTGACAGGGCTGTGACCGCCGCGTTGCGCTGCGGAAACAACCATTGACTCGGGCGGCTTCAGGGGCCACTTGTGTGCCATGCTCAAAACAATACGACCGGGGCGCCATCGCCCCTGCACCGGCCCCGCATGACAGGACCGGTAGCGGGTCTCCTCGCTGCCCCCGCGCGCACCCGAAAGGGCCCATCGCATCGCGCGCCGGGTGGCCGTCGCCGTGCCGTGTCCCGCATTCGGGCGCTGGCGGCGGGCAAGGTGTGCCCGGTCGTCGGACGCGAGCTGCCATCGGGCGGCGCGCCGTCCCCTATCGGTTGAACAAAGAAAGGACCTTACCGTATGGATCAGACCCTCGCAGGAAAGACCATTGCCATCCTCGTCGCCAACGGCTTCGAGGAAACCGAGATGACCGAAGTGCAGCGTGCCCTTCTCAAGACCGGCGCGACGCTACGCACGATTTCTTCCGAACAGGGTCTGGTGAACGGCTGGCACGGCCGTAGCTGGGGCCATTACTTCCCGGTCGACAAGCAGTTGGGCGACGTGCTCGGCGCCGATTTCGACATGCTGGTCCTGCCGGGCGGCGAGCGCAGCATCGCCAAGCTGCAGCAGAGCGCGCACACCCGCCGTATCGTCGGCCACTTCCTGGACGCCGGCAAGCCGATCGCGGCCATCGACGGCGGCCTGCAGCTCCTCGCCATCCCCGGCAAGCTGAAGGGTCGCAAGCTGGCCTCCATCGAGGCCCTCCAGGCCGAGCTGGAAGCGGCCGGCGGCGTCCTGGTCGACGAGGCGCTGGTGGTCGACGGCGTCACCATCACCGCGCGCGGCGTGGACGAGCTGCCGGCCTTCGTCGAGCAGGTCCTCAAGGTCTTCGCCGAAGCGGCGAGCGTCAAGAAGGCGGCCTGATCCACCTTCGGTTTTCCTGCGCAAGGGCGGCCGCGCACCAGCGCGGCCGCCCCTTTTTATTGCGCGTTGCATGCCGTTGAAGCCTGTTCCGCCGCGAACGCTGAAGTCGTGGCGGTACCTTTCCGAGCGTTTGGTCACGCAGCCGCCTGGATGATGCGGGCGGCCGGCCCCGGCAACTGGCCGCCGTACGGCAGGGCGATCAGGTGGGCCTTGCCGGGAAACCGCGCTCGCCGTCGTATGACGAATTGGAGATGTGCCCGTCGTTCCGCTCGGCCGTGGCGTGGCCCTACGTCAGGCCGTCACCGCTTCCCCGTCCTCGCCGAACTGCAGCCGGCACAGGCGGGCGTACATGCCCTCGGCGGCCAGCAGTTCGTCGTGCGTGCCCTGCTCGACGATGCGGCCCTGCTCCATGACCACGATGCGGTCGGCGCTGCGCACGGTGGCGAGGCGGTGCGCGATGACCAGCGTCGTGCGCCCCTTGGTCAGGCGCTCCAGCGCGCCCTGCACCAGACGTTCGGATTCCGAATCCAGCGCGCTCGTCGCCTCGTCCAGCAGCAGGATGGGCGCGTCCTTCAAAAAGGCGCGGGCCAAGGCCACGCGCTGGCGCTCGCCGCCCGACAGCTTGGTGCCGCGGTCGCCCAGCACGGTGTCGTAGCCGTCCGGCAGGGTCTCGATGAAGCCGTGCGCGGCGGCGGCCTTCGCGGCGGCGACGATCTCCTCGAAGCTGGCGTCGGGGCGGCCGAAGGCGATGTTGGCGCGCACCGTGTCGTTGAACAGCACGGTGTCCTGGCTGACCACCGCCACCGCGCGGCGCAGGCTCGCCAGCGTCACCGCGCGCACGTCCTGCCCGTCGATCAGCACGGCGCCGCCGGTCACGTCGTAGAGGCGCGGGATGAGGTTGAACACGGTGGACTTGCCGGCCCCGCTGCGCCCGACCAGCGCCACCGTGGCGCCGGGCGCCACGTCGAGCGTGACGTCCTTCAGCGTCTCGCCGCCGGCTTCGTAGGCGAAGCGCACGGCGTCCAGGCGGATGCCGCCGGTCCCGACCTTCAGCGGCCGGGCGTCCGGCCGGTCGGTGATGGTGGGCGCCTGATCGATCAGCTCGAAGATGCGCTGGGCGGCGGCCAGCCCCTCCTGCAACGCGGCGTTCAGCGTGCCGATGGCGCGCACGGGCTGGGCGGCGATCAGCAGCGCGCCGATGAAGCCGGTGAACTCGCCTACCGTGCCGGCGCCGGTGGAGATGCGCCAGCCGGCAAAGGCGATGACCCCCGCCACGGCCAGCCCGCCCAGCGCCTCCAGCATCGGGTCGACGGCCGAGCGCTGGCGCGTCGCCTTCATGGCCAGCCGGTAGTTGGACTCGAACGCCGCGCCGGCGCGCTTGCGCTCGTAGTCCTCCAGGCTGAAGGTCTTGACCATGCGCGCCCCGGCGAGGCTTTCGGTGAGCAGCGACGTCATGTCGCCCATCTGCGCCTGGGTGTCGCGCGACACGCGGCGCAGCCGCTTGCCGATGCGCACGATGGGCAGCGCGGCGATCGGGTAGACCAGGAAGGTGATCAGCGACAGCATCCAGTCCAGGTAGAACATGGCGCCGACCAGGGCGATCACCGTCAGGATGTCGCGCACCAGCCCGGTGACGGTGCGCGACAGCGCGTTGCGCACCACGTCCACGTCGTTCATGAAGCGCGAGGCGAGCGTGCCGGTGGGGGCGGCGTGCAGGGCCGCCAGATCGCTGCCCAGCAGGTGGTCGAACATGCGCATGCGCACGTCGGTCAGCACGCGGTGCACGATGTCCGACGTGACCACCGTCTGCGCATAGGCGGTCAGCGCCTTGATCAGCGTCACCGCGACGATGGCCAGCGGGATCAGCGCCATCATGGCGCGGTCCTGCGTCTCGAACATGCTGTAGGACTTGTCGATCAGCAGCGGGTAGGCGCCGGTCGCGGCGGCCAGCAGGCCCATCAGCAGGAAGGCGAGCAGCAGCTTGCCCCGGTACGGGCGGACCCACTCCCGCCACACCCGGAGCATCAGCTTTTCCGTCGCCGTGTCGAGGCGCAACGCTTCCTTCCCGCCGCTCACCGAAGGTCACCCGTGTGGTTCGCCAAGCGGCAAGCCATAGCCGACCGGCGGGCGTCCTGTCCACCCGTGCGCCTTTAACCACTCATTAGACTCGGGCTTGGCATACTACCAAAGGATAGTCCTGGGGAGGCGCCCATGGCGATGGACGGCGGCATGGTGCGGCAACGGCCGCGCATCGGTCTGGCGTTGGGTGGCGGCGTCGCGCGCGGCTGGGCGCACATCGGCGTGCTGCGCGCGCTGCGGCGCTACGGCATCGAGCCGGACATCGTCTGCGGCTCCTCGGTGGGGGCGCTGGTCGGCGGCTCCCACCTCGCCGGCAAGCTGGACGCGCTGGAGGATTGGGCGCGGGCGCTGACCCGGCTGAAGATCGTCTCCTACCTGGACCTGCGGCTGCGCCAGGGCGGCGGGCTGATCGGCGGCGACCGTCTGATGGCGGACATGCGCCATCACCTGGGCGACACGCTGATCGAGTCCCTGCCCATCCCCTTCGTCGCCACCGCAACCGACCTCGTCACCGGGCACGAGGTGTGGTTGCGGACCGGCTCGCTGGTCGACGCGATGCGCGCCTCCTTCTCGCTGCCGGGCGTGTTTCCGCCCGTGCAGGTGGAGGGGCGCTGGCTGGTGGATGGGGCGCTGGTCAACCCGGTGCCGGTGTCGTGCTGCCGCGCGCTGGGCGCGCAGATGATCATCGCCGTCAACCTGTCGGCCGACATCCTGGGCAAGGCGCGCAAGCCGGGCGCCACAGTGCCGACCGCCGCCGGGTTCGACCTGCTGAAGCTGGTGGACGAGGAGGTGCCGGACGCGGTGCCCCGGCACTCCCCCATGGGGGCGCTGACGCGGCGCATCTTCCGGCGCGACTACGACGGGCCGAGCCTGTTCGGCGTGATGGTGTCGTCGCTCGGCATCATCACCGACCGCATCACCCGGTCGCGGCTGGCCGGTGAGCCGCCGGACGTGCATGTGGCGCCGCGCCTGGGCCACATCGGCCTGCTGGAGTTCGACCGGGCGGAGGATTGCGTGCGCGAGGGCGAGATGGCGGTGGAGCGGGTGCTGCCCGAACTGCACGACGCGCTCGCCGTGTTCGGCGCCGGCGCGCGGGAGACGGCGCGGAGCTGACCGGCTCCGCACCGCCCGCCATGGCGAAGGGAGGTTACTGGTCGAGCAGGGTGCCCGCCGCCGCACCGCCCAGGCCGCCGATGACCGCCCCGCGCCGGCCGTCAAGCGCATAGCCGCCGGCCGCGCCGGCCGCGCCGCCCAGCATCGTGCCGGTGTTGCAGGCGGCCAGCGTCAACAGCGCAATGGCAGCCCCGATCAGGCGCAGACGAGACATGGAATTACCCTCCGTTACGTGGCTCTTCCCCCCTTAAACACGCGAAGCGGCCGAAAGCTTCCCGGTGCGCCGAAGAAACCGCCGCGCTCGCGGTCCTCGGGCGCGGGAACCTTGCCGGTCCGCCGGGGTTGCCGGGGGAGTTGGAGCAAGGGAGGACGGATCCATGACCATGCGGAAAACGGCGCTGTGCGCGGCGCTGGCCCTCGGCCTCGGCGCCTGCCAGGGCGGCGGCGGCGGCTTCGGGAACATGAGCACGGGGGAGACCGTCGGCACGCTGGGCGGCGCGGTGGCCGGCGGCGTGCTCGGTTCGCAGTTCGGCGGCGGTGCCGGCAAGGTGGCGACGGTGGGCATCGGCACCGTGCTGGGCGCGCTGGCCGGGCGCGAGGTCGCCCGCTATCTGAAGGGCAACGACACCGAACGCGCCGCCGCGGCCGAGCGGCAGGCGGTGGTGCGGGGCGGCCCGATCGACTGGAGCAATCCGGAAACCGGCGCGCGCGGCACCGTGCAGCCGCAACGCACCTACCAGAACAACGCCGGGCAGACCTGCCGCGACTACACCCACACGATCTATGTGCAGGGTCAGGCGGAATCCGCGCGCGGCACCGCCTGCCGCCAGCCCGACGGGACCTGGGCGCTGGTGAGTTGATGCCGGCCGCCGCGTCCTAGCCGTCCGTCCACGTTGCGTGCACCGCACAAAACGGGCACCATCAACCGGTTGTGGTACGGCGGAAAGGCGCGGCGCGAAGACTATGGAGGCAGCGAGTACCATCATCCTCATCGGTTCGGTGCTGCTGCTCGCCAGCATCATGACCAGCTTCGTGGCGATGCGCGTCGGCACGCCGCTGCTGCTCATCTTCCTGGCGATCGGGCTGCTGGCCGGCGAGGACGGGATCGGCGGGATCCCCTTCGACGACGCACCGACGGCCTTCCTGATCGGCTCGGTCGCGCTGGCCGTCATCCTGTTCGAAAGCGGCTTCGACACACGGCTGCAAAGCTACCGCATGGCGGCGTGGCCGGCGCTGTCGCTGGCCACCGTCGGCGTGGCGATCAGCACCGGCGCCATCGGCGTCGCCGCCCATTACCTGCTGGACCTGCCGTGGATCGAGGCGATGCTGGTGGGCGCCGCGATCAGCTCCACCGACGCGGCGGCGGTGTTCCTGCTGCTGCGCATCGGCGGCATCACGATCCGCGAGCGCGTGCGCTCGACCCTGGAGATCGAGTCGGGCAGCAACGACCCGATGGCGATCCTGCTCACCATCCTGCTGGTGGAGGCCGCGACCACCGCCAACGGGCTGGAGCCGGCGCACGTGGCGCTGGAGTTCCTGTGGCAGATCGGCGGCGGCACGCTGGCGGGCTTGCTGGGCGGGGTCGTGCTGGTGGCGGTGCTCAACGGCATGCGTGTCGATCCGGGGCTCAACCCGGTGGTGTCGCTGGCCTTCGCGCTGTTCGTCTTCGGCGGCACCAGCGTGCTGGGCGGCAGCGGCTTCCTGGCGGTCTACGTCGCCGGCCTCGTGGCGGGAAACGTCAAGCTGCGCGGCGCGCAGGGTCTGCGGCGCTTCCACAACGGGCTGACGTGGCTGGGGCAGATCGTCATGTTCGTGATGCTCGGCCTGCTCGCCACGCCGCGCGAGTTCGTCGACATCCTGGTCCCGGCGGTGATTCTGGCGTTCCTGCTGATCCTGGTGGCGCGGCCGCTGGCGGTGTGGCTGTGCCTGCTGCCCTTCCGCTTCACCGCCAACGAGACGACCTTCGTCGCCTGGGTGGGCCTGCGCGGGGCGGTGTCGATCCTGCTGGCGCTGGTGCCGACGCTGGGCGGCCTGCCGGGCGGGCAGACGATCTTCAACACCGCCTTCATCGTGGTGATCGTGTCGCTGGTGGTGCAGGGCTGGACGATTCGGCCGATGGCGCGCTGGCTCAGCCTCATCGTGCCGCCGCGCACCGGCCCGGTCGACCGCGTGGAGCTGGAGCTGCCCGGCGACGTGGAGCACGAGCTGGTCGCCTACCGCGTCCACCCCAAGAGCGCGGTGGCCCGCGGCCAGAGCCTGCCGCGCTGGGCGCGCCCCTCGCTGGTCATCCGCGACGGCCGGGTGGTGCCGCTGCACAAGGCGCGGCCGATCCAGGCCAACGACCACGTCTACATGTTCATCGCGCCGCACCGGCTGCCGCTGCTCGACAAGCTGATGGGCGGCGTGCGCCCGCTCGACCCCGCCGACCGCGAGTTCTATGGCGACCTCGTGCTGAGCCCGACCATCACCGTGGAGCAGCTGGCCGAGATGTACGGCCTGCCGATGGCCGTCGCCAACGCCAGCCGGACCCTGCACGAGCTGTTCCGCCAGGAGTTCCCGAACGGTTTCGAGCTGGGCGACCGGCTGCGCATGGGCGGTGTGGAGCTGATCGTGCGGGACATCGACGAGGAGGGGGCGATCGCCTCCGTCGGTCTGGCGCTGGAGCCCAGCGCGGCGTCACGGCCGCGCGTGGCGCTGTTCCTGCGCCCCCGGCAGGTGATGAAGGCGATCGGCAACTGGTGGGGCCGCCAGTCCTTCCGCCGCTGGCAACGCCGCCAGCGCCGCCCCCCGGACGCCGCGTAGGGGGGAGGGGGGCTTGGCGCTCCAGGTGCGGCACCAGGAGCAACTGGCCGTACGGCAGGGCGATCAGGTGGGCCTTGCCGGACACCCGTGGGACGGGGCCCGTGCACCCACCCTGGACTGTACTTTGCTGCGGCCCAAAGCCTCCGGTGCTTGCAGCGCGTCGGGTGCGTGGACAGCCCCGGCCAAGACGGCATTGGAAGGGGCGGGGCATGCGTTGAAGCTCTTCAACCCGCTTCCGCCGCCGATACGCACCCTCAGATCCCCTCGCCGTCCCGCAGGACGCAGACGCGCCAGGGCGGGAAGACCAGCCGCACGGTGGTGCCGACGCCGGGCGCGCTGTCGATCTCCATCCGGCCGCCGTGCAGTTCGATCAGCGCGCGCGTCAGCGGCAGCCCCAGGCCGGAGCCGCGCTCGGCCGAGACGCTGCGCTCGTGCACCTGTCCGAAGGCGTCCAGCGCGCGCGGCAACTGTTCGGCCGTCATGCCGACGCCGTTGTCCTCCACGCTCAGCACCAGCTCGCCGCCGTCCCGGCGTTGCGTCCGCACGACCACGCCGCCCAACGGCGGCCGGGCGAACTTGATGGCGTTGCCGATCAGGTTGGTCAGCATCTGACGAATCAGCGACGGGTCGCCCTGCACCCCCGGTGCCTCCTCCCGCGCGACTTCGTTCTCCAGCGCCACCCCGGCCGCCGCGGCGCGCGGGTACACCATGGCGAAGGTCGCCTCGACCAGCAGGCCCAGGTCGCAGGCCTCCTCGTTCAGCGGCATGCGGCCGGCTTCGACGCGGGCGAGGTCGAGCAGGTTGCTCACCAGATCCAGCATGTAGATGCCGGCGGCGCCGATCTCCTGCGCGTAACCGCGGTAGCGGTCGTTGCCCAGCGGCCCCATGATCTCGCCGGCGATGATCTGCGCGAAGCCCATGACGGCGTTCAGCGGCGTGCGCAGTTCGTGGCTGAGGTGGTGGATGTAGTCGGACTTGCCGCGGTTGGCGCGTTCCGCCTCGTCGCGGGCGGCCTTCAGCTCGGCCTCGCGCTCCTTCAGGTCGGTGATGTCGGTGCGCACGCCGACGGTGGAGCCGTCGCGGGTGCGCCGCTCCTCCACCCGGATCCAGCGGCCGTCCGCCAGACGCTGTTCGAACGGCGGCCCCGGCGTGCGGTGCCGGTCCAGATAATCCTCGACCCAGGCGTCCAGTTGCTCCGCCGGCACGGCGTACTGGCCGCGCGCGGCGCCGGAGCGGACGATCTCCTCGAACCGCACGCCGGGGGCGATGATGTCGGCGCTCTTGGAATAGATCTCGCGGAAGCGGCTGTTGCACAGCACCAGCCGGTCGTCCGGGTCGAACAGCACGAACCCGCCGGGCACGTTCTCCACCGCGTCGGCCAGCAGGTCGTGCGCGCGGTGCGCGTCTTCCCGCGCGCGGGTGCGTTCGGTGGTGTTGCGCACGCTGCACAGGATGCGCTCGCCGTCCATCAGCGCCACCAGCCGCGCCTCGAAGCTGCGTTCGCCCTGCGGTCCGGGCAGGGTGAAGTCGGCGCCGGCCACCGCCTCCCCCGCGGCGAGGCGGGCCATCGCCTCGGCGATGCGGCCGGCGGCCGGTTCCGGCAGCACGTCCTGCACGCGGTTCATCAGGAAGCGCTCGGCCGGGACGTTCATCTCCGACGGGCTCGCCGTGGCGAAGTCCAGGATGGTGCCGTCGCGCCGCAGCTCGAACCGCATGTCGGGATAGGCGTAGGACAGCGCCACCATCTGCTCGGTCAGGCGCAGCGCCTCGCGCCCGGCGGCGCTCTCGTCCGGCGCCTCGACCAGTACGAGGTGCGGGGATTCCGGCATGCCGCTCAGCCGGCCCTCGACGGTCAACGTCCGCGCGCCGGCCTGGAAGGTGACACGCGCCGCCGGTGGCGCCTCGGCAACCTGCGGCGCGGCGAGCGCGTCGGGCGGCAGGCTGGCGCGCACCGTCGCGGCCGGCGTGTCGGGATGGAGGTCGAGGAGGTCGCGCGCGGCGCGGTTCAGCCAGACGGCCGTCCCGTCCGGGCCGACCAGCCACAAGGGCACCGACAAGCGGTCCATCAGGGCAAGCCCGGCATCCACGGTCTGGACCACGCTCATCGTCGGTGGCGCTCGTCGTCTGGGGCGTGCTGGTAAAGCTGTCTTCACCAACAATTACCACAGGATTCGTGCGGATAAAACCCCTGCGGGAACGCCGTCTCAGCCATCGTCCCCGGCGTCCAAATAATGGCAGGCGACGCGGTGGCCGGGCCGCACGGTCTCCAGCTGCGGCACCGCCTGGGCGCAGAAATCCCGCGCGCCGGGGCAGCGAAGCCGAAGCGGGCAGCCGGTGGGCGCGCGCAGGGCGGGTGGCGGGTCGCCCGTCAGATCCGGCCGGCCGCCCCCGGCGGCGGCCAGCAGGGCGCGGGTGTA
>DASWVP010000409.1:0-2684 GCA_036401175.1 Azospirillum sp.
GCGCCTCCAGCCGGTCGGCGGGCAGCATCACGCGGCCCTGGCGGGCGTGGAAGGGCACGGCGCGCAGGATGCCCGTCAGCGCGTGCGCGATTCCGGCGTGCCGCGCCGCGTCCGCCGCCGCGTCGCCGCGCACGCCCAGCACCTCCAGCGCCAGCCGGACGAGCGGCGTCGCGGTGACCTCGGCGTAGTTGACCAGACACTCCAGGCTAGCCGGCGGCTCGTCGTCCAGGTCGGCCTCGCGCGCGTCGATCAGCGTGTCGAAGTGCCCTCGGGTCAGCCCGTGCGCCTCCACCGCCGCGGCGACCGGCCGCACCACCTCGTGCTGGGGCAGCGCGCCTTCGCCATAGACGGCGCCGATGCTGTCGCGCCACCATTGCAGGCGCATCTGGCCCAGCAGCGGTTCGCTCACCACCTCGCGCGTCTTGGCCACCTCCAGATTGAAGGCATAGAGGGCGAACAGATGGTCGCGCCGGTCCGCCGGAGCGAATAGGCACGTCAGGAAGCGGTCGTTGTCGTATTTCCGAACCTGCTGTCCGCAATAGGACAGGTCGGTCGTCTGGTTCGCCATAGGGTGCCAATGCGGAAAAATGGGGGTGGATGTACCTTGGGGGGCAGGGCAAAGCCGAAGCGGGGATTATATTAGTCTGGAGACGCTACCACGCCAGCCCCCGATGCCCGTGCAGGAGCAGGCTTCACGCCATGGCCGATTTCAACGTTGCCCCGCCGACCACCGCGAAAGCCGGACCGTTCGCCCGCAAGGACGCGAGCACCGAGAATTTCCCCGTCGCCTCGCGCCTGCTGCCGCGGCATCTGCGTCCGCACGTGCTGGCGTTCTACCGGTTCGTGCGGCTGGCGGACGATATCGCCGACGACCCCGATCTGGAAGCCGAAAGCAAGCTGGCCTACCTCGACGCGCTGGAACGCGCGCTGACCTCGGGGCAGGCCAAGCACGCCTACCTGAAGCCGGCGCTGGACCTGCGCGCCAGCCTGCAGGAAACCGGCGTGTCCGACCGCCACGCCCGGCAGGTGCTGCGCGCCTTCCGCCGCGACTCGGTGGGGGCGCGTTGCCACACCTGGAACGACCTGCTGCTGTATTGCCGGTTCTCCGCCAACCCCGTCGGCCGCTACCTGCTGGAACTGCACGGTGAGGGGTCGGAGGCCGGCCCGGCCGCTGACGCGCTGTGCTCCGCCTTGCAGATCCTCAACCACCTGCAGGACGTGCGCGACGACTGGGTCCAGCTCGGCCGCTGCTACGTGCCGCTAGCCTGGTTCGAGGAGGCGCACGTCAGCGTCGAGCGCCTTGTCGAGCAGGATTGCGACGCCAAGCTGCGCGCCATCCTCGACCGCGCGCTCGACCAGACCGACCGCCTGCTGGAGCGCGCCGCGTCCCTGCCCGACCAGATCGACCACCGCGGCCTGCGGCTGGAGGCCGCCGTCATCCTCAGCCTTGCGGAATCGCTTGCGTCGCGGCTCCGGGTGCGCGATCCCATGAAGAAGCGCGTGGAGCTGCGGGCGCATCAGAAGATGTACGCCATGGCCCGGGGCATCGCGCGCGGCTTTGGAATGGGCTGACGCATGACCGCACCGCTGTCCGACACCGCCGCCTCCGGCGCCGCCGATTCGCCGGCCAGCGTCGCGGGGCGTTCGGGCAGCACCTTCTACTGGCCCATGCTGCTGCTGCCGCGCTCCAAGCGCGCGGCGATGTTCGCCATCTACGCCTTCTGCCGTCAGGTCGACGACATCGTCGACGAACCGGGCGATCCGGACGCCAAACGCCGGGCGCTCGATTCCTGGCGGCGGGAGATCCGCCAGCTCTACGCCGGCCACGCCCCGGCCACCCCGCTCTCGGCCGCGCTCAAGGGCGCCATCGAGCGTTATGGACTGCCGCGCGGCGAGCTGGAGGCGGTGATCGACGGCATGGCGATGGATCTGGCCGGCCTCATGCGCGCGCCGGACCTCGACACCCTGACGCTGTATTGCCGCCGTGTCGCCGGTGCCGTCGGCCTGCTGGCGATCCGTGTGTTCGACCGTGCCGAGCCGGCGACCGAAGCCTTCGCGCTGGCGCTCGGCGAGGCTCTGCAGCTCACCAACATCCTGCGCGACGTGGTGGAGGATGCCGGGCTCGACCGCCTCTACCTGCCGCGCGACCTGCTCCAGGCGGCCGGAATCGCCGACACCGACCCCGCCGCCGTCCTCGCCCACCCCAACCTGCCCGCCGTGTGCGCCGCCCTGGCCGCCCGCGCCGAGTCCCGCTTCGCCGAGGCGGAACGCTGGCTGTCCCAGTGCCGTAAAGGGCGGCTGTGGGCGGCCGTCGCCATGATGGTGCTGTACCGCCGGCTTCTGGTCCGTCTGCAGGCGCGGGGCTGGAGCGACCTGACGCAGGCCGTCCGCCTGCGCAAGCGCGCCTGCGCCTGGGTGACCCTGCGCTGCATGCTGGGCTACCCGCCGGCATCGTGACTCCGTTCGTATGACCACCACCCACATCGTCGGCGCCGGGCTGGCCGGCCTCGCCTGCGCGGTGCGCCTGACCGCCGCCGGCCGGCGCGTCGTCGTGCACGAGGCGGCGCCGCAGGCCGGCGGCCGCAGCCGTTCGTTCTTCGACGCCAGCCTGGACCGCACGGTGGACAACGGCAGCCACCTGATGCTGAGCGGCAACTGCGCGCTGCTGCGCTATCTCGACACCG
>DASWVP010000410.1:0-6812 GCA_036401175.1 Azospirillum sp.
CCCGAACGTTCCCCGTTGGTTGGGCTGAGGCGAAGCCGAAAACCCAACGACCGGCCCGACGACCGGCATGGATGCCATGACGACCGACCCCATCGCCCTCGCCCAGGAGCTGATCCGCCGCCGCAGCGTGACGCCGGAAGACGGCGGCGCGCTGGGCGTGCTGGAGGCGGCGCTGAAGCCGCTGGGCTTCGCCTGCCGCCGCCTGCGCTTCGAGGAGGCGGGCACCGCGCCGGTCGAGAATCTCTACGCGCGCCTGGGCACGGCGGGGCCGAACTTCTGCTTCGCCGGCCACACCGATGTGGTGCCGCCCGGCGACCTCAAGGCGTGGTCGGTCGATCCCTTCGCCGCCGAGATCCACAACGGCAAGCTCTACGGCCGGGGCGCGGTGGACATGAAGGGGGCCATCGCCGCCTTCGTCGCCGCCGTCGCCCGCGACCTGGACGCCTCCGGCCCGCCCGCCGGCTCGATCAGCCTGCTGATCACCGGCGACGAGGAAGGCGTCGCCATCAACGGCACGAAGAAGGTGCTGGACTGGATGCGCGCCAATGGCGAGCGCATCGACGCCTGCGTGGTGGGGGAGCCGACCAACCCGAAGGCGCTGGGCGACATGATCAAGATCGGCCGGCGCGGCAGCCTCACCGGGTATCTCACGGTGTACGGCGCGCAGGGGCACGTCGCCTACCCGCACCTTGCCGACAACCCGCTGCCGCGGCTGGTGCGCATGCTGGACGCGATCACGCGCGAACCGCTGGACCAGGGCAACGCGCATTTCCAGCCGTCCAACCTGGAAGTCACCACCATCGACGTCGGCAACCCGGCCAACAACGTCATCCCGGCGCAGGGCGCGGCCACCTTCAACATCCGCTTCAACGACATGCACACCGCCGCGTCGCTGGAATCCTGGGCGCGCGCGCGGTTCGACGCGGTGGGCGGCGCCTACGACCTGCGCTGCGCGTGCAGCGGCGAGTCCTTCCTTACCCCGCCCGGCCCGCTGCCGGAGCTGGTGGCCGACGCGGTGGAGCGGGTGACCGGCGCCCGGCCGGAGTACTCGACCACCGGCGGCACCTCCGACGCGCGCTTCATCAAGGACGCCTGCCCGGTGGTGGAGTTCGGCCTCGTCGGACAGACGATGCACAAGGTGGACGAGCACGTGGCCCTCGACGATCTGGTCCGGCTCACCGACATCTATGGGGCGATCATCCGCGACGTCTTCGTCCGGATGCCCGCACGCCCGTGACCCGCCCCTCATCGCATCCGTAGGGCCGCATGACGCTGACCGCCCGGGACGTCGCCTATTCGGTGTACGGTGCCTTCCGTCTCGCGCGGTTCGACGCGACCGGGATGGACTACATCGACCGCACGCCGTCGGGGGCGCTGCGTTCCTTCTACGCGGCGGTGATCGTGCTGCCGGCCTACGCGCTGATCCTGCTGCTGCGCAACTGGGAACGGATCGCCGCCGCGCCGCTGTTCACGGTGGCGACGGTGGAAGGCATCGCCTATGTGGTGAGCTGGACCGCCTACCCGGTCATCATGCACACGGTGGTGTCGATGCTCGACCGGGCGCCGCGCTACCCGGGTTTCGTGGCGGCCTACAACTGGTCGTCGGTCGTGCAGATGGCCGTCTACGTGCCGGTGCTGGTGCTGGCCGAAACCGGCCTGCTGCCCGAATTCCTGGGCGAGGCGCTGGTGTTCGGCGTGATGATGGCGATGCTGACCTACCAGTGGTTCGTGCTGCGCACCGCGCTGGACATCAACGGCTTCATGGCCGCGTCCCTGGTGCTGCTCGACCTCTTCGTGTCGGCGCTGATCGGCGATTTCTCGGAAGGGATGCTGTAGGCCGGCGCCCGGCGCCGGCCGGTGGGCGCCGCTCACGCCGCGCGGATGCCCCGCAGGAAGCCCGCGACCTCGCCGCGCAGCTGTTCGGCCGCGCGAGCGAGTTCGCCGGCACCGCCGCGCACCTGCTCGGCCGCCGAGCCGGCCTCGGCCGACGCCTGATTGACGCCGGTGATGTTGTCCGACACCGCACGCGAGCCCACCGCCGCCTGCTGGATGTTGCCGGCGATGTCCTGCGTCGCCGCCCCCTGCTGTTCGACGGAGCCGGCGATGGCGCCGGAGATGGCGTTCATCCTGCCGATCACCTCGCCGATCTCGCGGATGGCCGACACCGCCGTGCCGGTCGCCTGCTGAATCTCGCCGATCTTCGCCTGGATCTCGTCGGTCGCCTTGGCGGTCTGCGTGGCGAGGCTCTTGACCTCCGAGGCGACGACGGCGAAGCCCTTGCCGTGTTCGCCCGCGCGCGCCGCCTCGATGGTGGCGTTGAGCGCCAGCAGGTTGGTCTGCCCGGCGATGGTGTTGATCAGGTTGACCACCTCGCCCACCTGGTTGGCCGCCGCGGCGAGGCCGGCCATCAGCCCGTTGGTCTTGTCGGCGTCCTTCACCGCCTGCGCGGCGATGGTGGTGGAGGAGGTGACCTGCCGCCGGATCTCCTGGATCGACGCCGTCAGCTCCTCGGTCGCGCCGGCGACGGTGTTGACGCTGGCCGACGCCTCCTCGGCCGCAGCGGCGGCCGCCGCCGCCCGGTGCGAGGCCGCGTCGGTGGTCGACGACAGCGCGGCGGCGGAGCCGTGCATCTCCGTGGCCGCCGTGGCGACCATGTCGACCACCCCGCTGACCTTGCGCTCGAACTCCTCGGCGAGGCGCAGCAGCATCGACCGGCGCTCGGCGGCGGCGCGCGTCTGCCCGGCTTCCTGCTCCTCGCGCAGGCGGCGGTTCTCCAGCCCGCGCTCCTTGAAGACGGCCACGGCCTTCGCCATGGTGCCGATCTCGTCGCCCCGATCGGCACCGGGCACCTCGACCGACAGGTCGTTCTCGGCCAGACGGTTCATCACGGCCGTGAGCCCCGCGACCGGCCGGCTGATGGAGCGCGCGATGCCGAAGATCAGCGCCAGCGCGACGGCGGCCAGCAGGGCGCCGACGATGCCGGCCTTCAACGCGTGCTCGCGGAAGTTCGCCTCGATGTTGTCGGTGTAGACGCCGGTGCCGATCACCCACTTCCAGTCGGGCGAAAGCAGGGAGAAACCGACCTTGGGGCTGGGCGCGGCGTTCGCCGGGGCGCCCGGCTTCGGCCAGGCATATTCCACGAAGACGCCGCCCTTCTGGGCGCCGGCCGTCAGTTCACGGGTGAGGTAGACGCCGTTCGGGTCCTTGAAGTTCGACAGGTCGCTGCCCTCGATCTCCGGCTTGGCGCCATGGACGATCAGCTTGCCGTTCGTGTCGTTGACGAAGACGTACTCGCCGCCGGCATAGCGCATGGCGCGCAACGCGATGCGCGCCATGTCCTTCGCCTGATCGGCCGGCATCTCGCCCTTGGCGGCGCGCGCCTCGAATTGCTTGACGATGCCCAGCGCCGTCTCGGTGATCGCCCGCACCTTGGCCCTGTTGTCGTCGATCTGGGCGGCGCGCATCTCGAACAGCAGCACTCCGCCGACCGCGAGCACCGCGAAGGCGGTGACCACCGACAGGAGCGCGAATTTGGTTCGCATGCTGATGTTCTGGATGCCCATCGCCACCTCCATCCTCAAGGCGACCAGCATACCAGGATATGCTTATGGGTGTCTCGCCAGCAATGAGCCCCATCCGAACAAAGAAACTTAAGACCAGGGATGTGCACCTTTGATGGTCGGGACGAGGGAACATTGGGATGGATTTCCGGTCCTCAAATTTCCCAAAAACAGCAACATTCGAACGCTTGTGGGATCGGCCGGCGCCGTGGACGCGCCGGCCGATCCCGGGCGATCAGCCGCGGTCGCTCACCCCGGCGGAGGCGAAGGTGGCCATGCCCGCGTGGCAGGCGGCGGCCGATTTCAGGATGCCGATGGCGAGCGTGGCGCCCGACCCCTCGCCCAGGCGCATGCCCAGATCGAGGATCGGCGCCTTGCCGATGGTCTCCAGCAGGCGGCTGTGCCCCGGCTCGACGGACCGGTGGGCGACCATGCAGTGGTCGAGCGCCCGGCGGTCGGCCTTGAACAGCACGGCGGCGGCGGCGGTGCAGGCATAGCCGTCCAGCAGCACCGGCACGCGCGCCATGCGCGCCGCCAGGATGGCGCCGACGATCGCCGCCAGCTCGTAGCCGCCCAGGCAGCGCAGCGCCTCGAACGGGTCGTCCTTGGCGGCTGCGTTGGCCTTCAGCCCGGCCTCCACGGCGGCGATCTTGCGCTTCAGCCCGTCCTCGTCCACGCCGGTGCCGCGCCCGACCCAGCCGGCCGCGTCGCCGCCGAACAGCGCCGCGCACAGCGCCGCCGCCGAGGTGGAATTGCCGATGCCCATCTCGCCGAGCGCCAGCACCTGCACGCCCATCTCCACGGCCATCATGCCATAGGCCATGGCGCGGCAGCACTCGTCCTCGTCCATGGCGGGGCCTTCGGTGAAGTCCCGCGTCGGGTGTTCGAGGTCCAGTTCATAGACGCGCAGGTCGGCGTCCGCCGCCTCGCAGAGCTGGTTCACCGCGGCCCCGCCGTTCTGGAAGTTGGCGACCATCTGCGCCGTCACTTCGGCGGGGTAGGCGGATACGCCCCGGGCCGCCACGCCGTGGTTGCCGGCGAAGACGGCGACGCGCGGGCGCCGCACCTCCGGCGGGTGCTGCCCCTGCCACGTGGCCAGCCATTCCGCCAGCTCCTCCAGCCGTCCCAGCGAGCCGGGCGGCTTGGTAAGGGTGCGCTCGCGCTGCACGGCGGCGGTGCCGGCGCCCAGGTCCGGACCGGGCAGGTTGCGCACGAGCGCGCGGATTTCCTCGAACGTCAGGGCGGGCTGCGGATTGCTCATCGCATGAAACCAAGCAGAGGGGTTGGGAAAGGCGGCCGGACATTGGCAGGAATTGGGGTGGTGGGCAAGGGAGACACGGATGAAGATGGATGGGATGGGGTGGGGAGAGGCGAAATTGGAGCGGGAAGCCCGGGTGAAAGCCGCTTTCAACGCCCAACCGCGCGTCATGCCCCTTTCTCCGGAGTTGAGGAGGATGTCCGTCGCGCCGCGACACAATATGCACACACATATTTTCGGCGGCGGGAACCAGATACCCTGGTTCGCCCCCGAATGCGGCGATTATTCTGCCCGCCAATCGCCTGACCTTACCCCGTATTATCGTAACATATTGACTTATATACGATTCGGCCGCACAATATTCGAACAACCGCACCCACCACCGACGCAAAATACATCAGAGGGCCCAAATTGATTGACTGCATCATCAACGCCGACCGCATCAGGCACCCGCGCGAAGCTGAGCCTGCGCTTTTCTACAGCAGATTCCTCAGCCACGGCTTTCAGACTCCGATAATGTTACACAACGTCGTGAATGATGATCTCGACAAAGAAAACTGGAAACCATCAAGGATTGCACGAATCGATAGCATGAAAAAATTATCACTTGAAAAATTACACCATGTACTAGATGGCACATACTTTCCGAACAGGCACCTCGATGAGCGGACGGTTCTCGGACCTGTCGCTTCATTCGCCAAGAGCGCAGTAGAAAACAAAGGCAATGCTGCCGTTATTATCGATGACAATGACATTAACGCCGCCGACTACGACGAAATCATAAGCAGAGCGAAGGTGCCCGTCGTATTCGCCAAGCAACCAGACGGTCAAAAAACCAACTCCGTTGTGATGTTTTACGAACACGGCAAAGAAAGACTCGCCGACTTCGACCGCATGCTGGAGTTCGCCGCAAGCGCCGTCTTTCGGAACGGCTTCTACCTCTATGCCTCATGCCTGTACGATGATGGGGCAGATCCATCGGCGGCCACCCTGACAGCGCGTCAGGAGCAGGACTTTGAGGATTTCAAGAAACAGAAGATGCAGGAAATATACAAAATATTGGAAGCCAGACACCTGCATTTCCAACAAGCCGCCATGGAGATAGAGGCACAAATCAAGCCATCAAAAAAGTTCACAATTGAACAGTTGTACGGACACTACCTCGAAGATCTTGAAAGACTTAGGGCGCGGATCAAAGAACTTCAGGACGCACCAGGATACATGGACGCCGTGTTTATGGATCGCGATAAATTCAATCGCATGTCCAAAATCAGCCTAATCCATCGTGCCCGCGCAATAATGCTCAGCCGATCATCCCTAAGCGGCCTGCATCTGAATGCGGAAGACCTGAAACTCTATTCCAAATCCATCATCATCGTGCCGTGACCACATACCGGGGCGGGGCCCCCGCCCCGCTCCGGAAAGCGAGCCCCGCCGGACGAGCGGATCGCCCCTCGCCCAAGGCCACGCTTTGGGCTACCTAAGTCCTCATGCCCGACACCACGCCCCCGCGCCGCCGCGCCACCTGGCTGGACGAAATCGCCCTGGCGACGGTCTTCATGACGCGCCTGCCGATCCGCCTGCGCCTGGATCCGGAGGTGGACCTGCACGCCCGCTCCATGGGCTGGTTCCCGCTGGTCGGCGCCGGGGTGGGGCTGCTGGCCGGCGGGGTGTACGCGCTGACCGTGTGGCTGAACCTGCCGCCCACGGCGGCGGCGCTGCTGGCGCTGGCGGCCTCCGCCTGGGTGACCGGCGCGCTGCACGAGGACGGGCTGGCCGACGTCGCCGACGGTTTCGGCGGCGGCCGTTCGCGCGAACGTAAGCTGGAGATCATGCGCGACAGCCGCGTCGGCAGCTACGGCGTGCTGGCCGTGGTGTTCTCGGTGGGGCTGCGCGCCTCGGCGCTGGCGGCGCTGGCCGATCCGCTGGCCGCGGCCATCGTGGAGATCGCGCAATCCCCGGCGGCGCTGGGGCGCTCCGATCCGGCCGCCTAC
>DASWVP010000411.1:0-8340 GCA_036401175.1 Azospirillum sp.
ACGGATCATCGAGACGAAGACGGCCCTCGGTGCCCTGCACCGCTGAACGGCCGCTACCGGAGGAAACTTCCATGGGCTTCAACGTCGGCATCGACATCGGCGGCACCTTCACCGACCTCTGTTCGGTGGGGGCTGACGGCCGCATCGTCACCTGCAAGACCCCGACCACGCATTACGACCTGTCCGTCGGCTTCATGCGCGGCGTGCGCGAACTGGCGCGCCGCTGCGGCCTGTCCATGCCGCAGTACCTGGAGCGGGTGGAGGCGCTGCGCTATTCGACCACGGTCGGCACCAACGCGCTGATCGAGCGCACCGGCCCGAAGCTGGGCCTGATCACCACCGCCGGCTTCGAGGACACCATCTTCATCGGCCGTGGCCGAAGCTGGGCCGACGGCGCCTCGGTGCACGAGGTGCGCGACATGGCGACCATCGAGAAGCCGCACCCGCTGATCGCGCCGGACATGGTGGTCGGCATGCGCGAGCGGCTGGACTGCAACGGCAAGGTGGTCATGCCGCTGACCCGCGCCGAGATCCTGGAAAAGCTGCAAACCCTGGTGGATCGCGGCGCCATGGGCTTCGTCGTGTCGCTGCTGTGGTCCTTCGTCAACCCGGAGCACGAGCGCCTGATCAAGCAGGTGATCGAGGAGGAGTACCCGGAGGATTACCTGGGCGCCATGCCGGTGACGCTGTCCAGCGAGGTGTCGCCCAAGGCCGGCGAGTACACCCGCACCATGACGGCGGTGGTCAACGCCTACATCCACGGCATCATGGCGCAGGAGCTGAGCAAGCTGGGCACCGAACTGCGCACCGCCGGCTTCGCCAAGCCGGTCATCCTCGTGCACAACACCGGCGGCACCAAGAAGGTGTCGCGCACCCGCGCCGTGCTGACGCACAACGCCGGCCCGGTGGCGGGCATGCACGGCGCGGCGCGCCTGGGCGCGCTGTCGGGCCTGCGCAACATCGTCTTCACCGACATGGGCGGCACCTCGTTCGACATCGGCGTGGTGGCGGGGGGCGAGCTGCGCGCGCAGGACTTCATCCCGGTCATCGACCGCTGGCGCACCAACATCCCGGCCATCGAGGTGAAGTCCATCGGCGCCGGCGGCGGTTCCATCGCCTGGGTCAACCAGCTGATGGGCGGGCAGTTGGAAGTCGGACCGCAGTCGGCCGGCTCGATGCCCGGCCCGGCCTGCTACGACCAGGGCGGGACCGAGCCGACGGTGACCGACGCCGACCTCGTGCTCGGCTACATGAACCCCGACAACTACCTGGGCGGCGACATGCCGCTGGACGCCGAGGCGGCGGAACGCGTCATCGCCGAGAAGGTCGCCCGGCCGCTGGGCATCCCGACGCTGGAGGCGGCGTGGCGCATCCGCCGGCTGGTGGACGCCCGCATGGGCCAGGAGGTGTTCAACGAGGTGGCGCTGAAGGGCCACGACCCGCGCCAGTTCGTCGTCTTCGCCTGCGGCGGCGCCGGGGCCACCCACGCCTGCGGCTTCGCCCCCTACATCGGCGCGCACACGGTGGTGGTGCCGGCCGTCTCCTCCGTCTCCGGCGCCTTCGGCGCGTCGAGCATGGAGATCAGCCAGGTGTGGGAGCAGTCGCGCACGCTGAAGCTGTTCCGCTACGACCAGCAGGCCTATCTGGCCGACCTCGGCGCCTTCAACGGCGTGGTCGAGAGCTTGCGCGATCAGGCGCTGCGCGACCTGCGGCTGGAGGGTTTCGGGGCGGAGCGGGTGCGCCTGCGCCTCGACCTCGATATGCGCTACGGCAGCCAGTACAACCTGACCAAGGTCACCGCGCCCAAGCTGCGCCTGGACGGCACGGCCGACGTGGAGGCGCTGTGCGCCGCCTTCACCGAGCAGTACTCGCGCGTCTATTCGCCCGAGGCGGTGTTCCCGGCCGGCGGCATCAACGTCGAATGCTTCTACCTCACCGCCAGCGTGATGAGCGACGAGGCGCCGCTCTCCCCCGCCACGATGGACGGGGCGGAGCCCCCGGCGGCGGCGCGGCTGGGCAGCCGCCCGGCCTGCTTCGACCCGGCCGCCGGATACCGCGACACGCCGGTGTTCGGCTGGACGGCGCTGCGGCCCGGCAACGCCATCGCCGGCCCGGCGCTGATCGAGGCGCCGGACACGACCTACGTCGTCGAGCCGGGCTGGACCTACCGCATGGACGCGCTGCGCAACGGCATTCTCGAACGCGCCTGACGCCGTCCCCACGACACACACGAAACACGGGAAAGAGACGCCATGTCCATCACGACCCTGGCCCCCACCCCCACCGTCAAGTACGCCCGCGACAGCGAGGTGGTGCACCGCCTGCGCCCGGAACCGCAGACCGCGCGCGAGCAGGCGGCGCAGGCCGCCGTCGGCGACCTCGACTTCGAGATCTTCCAGCACAAGATGCGGATGGTCGCGCTGGAGGGGAAGGAGACCACCATGAAGCTCGGCGCCTCCACCGCCATGCGGTGGGGCGACGTGGCCTTCGGCATCTACACCGCGCAGGGCGACCTCGCCGTCTGCGCCACCGGCATCTACCACCACGCGGTGCTCAGCCAGCTTCCGGTGAAGTATCTGGTCAAGCACCTGAAGGACGACCCGTCGGTGGGCATCCGCAACGGCGATTCCTTCTTCTACAACGACCCCTATTACGGCGGCGTGCACAACGCCGACATGGGGCTGTGCGTGCCCGTCATCGTCGACGGCGAGTTGGTCTGCTTCATCGGCGCCGCCGTGCACACCGGCGAGGCCGGCGGCTCGGAACCCGGCGGCATGGTGAACGGCGCCAAGTCCCGCTATGACGAGGGGCTGCTGGTGCCGCCGATCAAGATCGGCGAGAACTTCACGCTGAAGGAAGACCTGCTGGCGATGCTCGCCACCATGACCCGCGACCCGCGGACCATGATCCTCGACCTCAAGGCCCGCCTCGCCGCCGCCCGCATCGCCGAACGCCGGGTGCGCGACTTCATCGCCGACAAGGGCAGCGACTTCTTCGTCGGCGCCCTGCGCAAGGTGCTGACCGTCACCGGCGAAGCGGCGCGCCGCAAGATCGCCGCGCTCAACGACGGCGTCTACCGACAGCCGCGCTTCCTCGACACCACGGGGCCGGAATCCCAGCTCCTCAAGATCAACCTCGCGGTGGAGAAGAAGGGCGACCGCATCACGCTGGTCCTCGACGGCTCCTCCCCGCTGCTGCCCGACCGGCCGGTCAACACCTACTTCCAGGGCATCATCGGACTGGCGATGGTGTACTTCTGCGGCTGGCTGTTCCACGACCTGCCGGCCAACAACGGCCTCCTGGAGGGCATCGACTGGCGCTTTCCGGAGAACAGCTTCGTCAACGCCAAGGGCGACGTTCCGGTGTCCTACGCGCCGGCCACGCAGGTGGCGTTCACCCAGGGCATGTTCATGGCCGGCGCCCGCATGACCTACGCCACCGACGCCAGCCGGGCGGTGGGCGCGTGGTACACCGGTTTCGCCGTCACCGTGTTCGCCGGCCAGAACCAGTGGGGCGAGCCGATGGCGGACATCACGCCGGAGATCAACGCCACCGGTGCCGGCGGACGGCCGGGACGCGACGGCGTGGACTGCGCCGGCGCTTTCTTCGCCACCATGAGCGACTGCGGCGACGTCGAGAGCACGGAGGCCGACCGCCCGTTCCTCTACCTGTTCCGCAACTTCTTCGACAATTCCTACGGCCACGGCAAGTACCGGGGCGGCTCGGGCGTCGGCTTCGGGCTGAAGGTGCACGGGGTGCCATGGGTGGTGCTGGGCAGCATGGGCTTCGGCGCGCACTTCCCCGCCACGCTGGGCATCTTCGGCGGGCGCGCGGCGCCGCCGGCCTTCGTGCAGGCGGTGCACGGCTCCAACGCCGACGCGCTGATGCGCGACGCCGACCCGCGCCTGCCCAACTCCATGGGCGCCCTGTATGGCAAGGCCACGGTGGAGGAGGGGCAGCGCAGCTTCCACAACCTCGCCTTCCCGCCGTCGCCCTTCATGGCCGGCGACACCTATTACGTGCCGGTCACCGGCGGCGCGGGCTATGGCGACCCGTTGCAGCGCGATCCGGCGGCCGTGGTGCAGGACCTGCGCATCGGCCGCTGCACGGCCGAGGCCGCGCGCGACGTCTACAAGGTGGCGGTCGATCCGGGCACGCTGCACCTGGACGAAGCGGCCACCGAGGCGGCCCGCGTCGAGGCCCGGCGGGAGCGGCTGCGCCGCGCCAAGCCCTATGACGCCTTCGTGCGGGAGTGGGAACAGAAGCGGCCGCCGGCCGAGGTGCTGCGCTACTTCGGCCCCTACCCCGACCCGGCGCAGCCCCAGGCCGCCTGATCCACAGCCCCAACCAGGGAGACGATCCCGTGTTCCGAAGCGATCGACCGCAGGAACGCACGGTGCACGCCGTGCTGCGCGAGCGCGCCGAACGGCAGGGCGGCGGCAACCCGTTCCTCACCTTCGGCGAGCAGACCTACACCCACCGCGACCTCTGGGACCTGAGCGCCCGCGCCGCCGCCGGATTGCAGGCGCTGGGCCTGAACAAGGGCGACACGGTGGCCATCATGATGGGCAACCGGCCGGAGTTCCTGGCCCTGTGGTTCGGCAGCGGCATGATCGGCGCCGTCGAGGTGCCGATCAACACCGCCCACCGGGGCGACCTGCTGGCCCACATGCTGGACATCGCCGCGTGCACCGTCGTGGTGGCCGACGCGGAGTTCGTGCCGGCGCTGGCCGCCGTGGCCGACCGCCTGCCGCGCCTCAAACACCTCGTGGTGGCCGGGGAGCCGCCCGAGGACGGCGCCGGTCGCCTCGCCGTGCACCGGCTGGCCGAGCTGATGGGCAACGACGGGCGCTTCCGCGACCCCGGCGTGACGTGGTCGGACGCTTACGCCATCATGTTCACCTCCGGCACCACCGGGCCGTCGAAGGGTGCGGTGATGCCGCACCACTACGCCGTGCGCATGGGCGAGTTGATCGCCGAGGCCACCGGCTATGGCGCGGACGACTGCCTGTACAACGCGCTGCCGCTGTTCCACGGCAACGCGCAGGTGCTGTCCACCATGCCGGCGCTGCTGTCGGGCGCGCGCATGGTGCTGGCCGAGAAGTTCTCGGCCGGGCGCTTCTGGGACGACGTGCGGCGGCACGGCTGCACCGAGTTCAACTACATCGGCACCATCCTGTCGGTGCTGATGAAGGCCGAGCCATCGCCCGCCGACCGCGACCACCCCCTGCGCATCATGATGGGCGCCGGTGCCGGGCCGGGCCTGTTCGAGGCGTTCGAGGCGCGTTTCGGCGTCACGCTGATCGAAGGCTACGGCATGAGCGAGATCGGCCTGCCGCTGATGAGCACGCGCGACCGGCGCAAACCGGGAAGCTGCGGCGTGCCGACGGACGACTACGATGTCCGCCTCGTCGACGACGACGGGCTGGAAGTGGCGGACGGCGCGCCGGGCGAGCTGCTGATCCGCCCGAAACGGCCGCACGCCATGATGCTGGAATACCGCCGGATGCCCGACCGGACGGTCGAGGCGTGGCGCGACCTGTGGTTCCACACCGGCGACGTGCTGGCGCGCGACGGCGACGGCTTCTACCGCTTCGTCGACCGCCGCAAGGACGCCATCCGCCGGCGCGGCGAGAACATCTCGTCGTTCGAGGTGGAGCGCACCGTCAACACCCACCCGGCCGTGCAGGAGAGCGCCGCCCTCCCCGTCCCGTCCGACCTGGGCGAGGACGAGGTGATGGTGTGCGTCGTGCCCAGGCCAGGGGCCGCCCTGACGCCCGAGGACCTGATCGCGCACTGCCGCGCCAACATGGCGGCGTTCATGGTGCCGCGCTACGTGCGCGTGCTGCCGGAGCTGCCCAAGACGCCGACCCAGCGGGTGGAGAAGTACCGGCTGCGCGCCGAGGGCGTGACCGCCGACACCTGGGATCGCGAGCGGGACCGGGAGCGGGACCGGGAAGCCACGGAGACACGCGCATGACCGCCCCCACCGCCTTACCGCCCGAACTGAGCGGCGCCTACCGCGTGCTTGACGGCGGAGACGACCGCGTTGTGCTCCTGGCCGGCCGCGCCGGGCCGCGCGGCGAGCTGACCTTCCCGCGCCGCGCGTGGCGCGCCGACGCGCCGGAGACCGTGGAGGTCGCCGCCACCGGCCGCGTCTACAGCCACACGCTGGTCTGCGTGAAACCGCCCTACGGGCTGCCGGCGCCCTACGCCGTCGGCTACGTCGACATCGACGGCACGGGGCTGCGCGTCTTCGGCCTGTTCGACCCGCAGGCGGTGGACGCGCTTGCCCCCGGCCTGCGGGTCGAGCTGGTGGCCCGGCAGCTGGGCGTCGGCAACGACGGTGCCGCCTGCCTGCGCCCGGTCTTCCGCCGCCTGGAGGACGCCGCATGACGACCGTCCACATCGCCGGCTCCGGCGTCCTTCCCTTCGGCCGGCACGCCGAACGCGACGTCGTCTCGCTGGGCGCCGAGGCGGCCCGCGCGGCGCTGCGCGACAGCGGGCTGGATGCCTCCGACATTGGCCTGGGCGTCTTCGCCAACGCGCTCGCCGGCCGGCTGTTCGGCGCCTCCACGCTCGGCCAGAACGTGCTGGCCGAGGTCGGCATCGCCGGCATTCCCGTGCTCAACGTCGAGAACGCCTGCACCTCGGGTTCCACCGCCGTGCACGTCGCCTGGACCGCCATCCGCGCCGGCGAGGCCGAAGCGGTGCTGGTGGTGGGTGCCGAGAAGATGTGCGTGCCGCAGCTCGGCCTCATCAACTCGGGCGAGACGGAGGTGGATACCCTGCTGGGTCTCGTCACGCCGGCCAGCTTCGCGTTGCGCGCCACCCGTCATATGCACGAATACGGCACGCGGCCGGACCAGCTCGCCGCCGTGGCGGTCAAGAACCGCGCGCACGCCGCCCACAACCCGGTCGCCATGTTCCGCAAGCCGGTCACGCTGGACGAGGTGCTGGCCTCGCCGATGATCGCCACGCCGCTGACCCGCCTGCAATGCTGCCCGATCGCCGACGGTGCCGCCGCCGTGGTGCTGGTGGGCGAGCGGCTGGCCCGGCGCCTGGGCTGCCGGGTGCGGCTCGCCGCCTCGGTATTGACGACCGGGACGTACGACGCGGCGCCCGATCTGGCGCGCTGGGAGACCGACGCGCGGACCGCGCGGCTGGCCTACGAGCGCGCCGGCCTCGGCCCGCGCGACGTCGACCTCGTCGAATGCCACGACGCCTTCACCATCGCCGAGGTGCTGCACTATGAAGGGCTGGGCCTGTGCGAGCCCGGCGAGGGCGGCGCCTTCGTCGAAAGCGGCTGCGCCAGCCTGGGCGGGCGCACGCCGGTGAACCCGTCCGGCGGCCTGCTCAGCCGCGGCCACCCGGTGGGGGCGACCGGCGTCGCCCAGGTTGTCGAGATCGCCCACCACCTGCAGGGCCGCGCCGGAGCGCGTCAGGTGGCGGGCGCGCGCGTCGGACTCGCCCACTGCATGGGCGGCGACAAGGACGGCGACACCAAGTCCTGCACCATAGCCATTCTTCAGACGTGAGGAGACGATTCGTGGAAAACCCCATGGAGGTCGCGGACGACGCCGCGATGTCGCCGGACGCGCTGGCGCACGCCGTCGCGGCGGCCATCCGCAAACGCGACCGGGTCAGCCGGCAACTGGGCATCGACCTGCTGGATATCGGCCCCGGCCGCGCCCGCATGGCGCTGACCGTGCGCGAGGACATGCTGGGCGGTCACGACCTGTGCCACGGCGGCATCCTGTTCACGCTGGCCGACACGGTGTGCGCCTACGCCTGCTGTTCGCGCAACGTCGCCAGCCTGTCGCAGACCATGAACACCGCCTTCGTGACGCCGGCCCGCCTGGGCGACCGGCTGGAGGCGGAGGCGGTGGAACTGGTGTCGGGCGGGCGCACGGCCTATTACGACGTCCGGATCACCAACCAGACCGGGCAGACCGTGGCCGTGGTGCGCGGCCAGTGCCGCCTTCTCGGCCAGCCCGTCATCGCGCCACAGGCGAACGCCGCGGGAGCCGCTTGCGACGTTGGACTACGCTGAAGCGAAAGGCGGGATAGCGGCATCGGCCACGTCCTGCCCTTCTCCGCAGCCGCCGGGCGGGAGAAACGGCGTGCACGCCGGGACGTGACGGGGTATGCAGGGCGGCTTCCCGGTGACGAGCCTTCCGCACCCCATGGTCCCGCACCCCATATCCACCGCCGATCCCCTCCAGCGCGCGCTCGGCGACCACCGGGCGGGCCGGCTGCAGGCGGCCGGCGCCGTCTACCGCGCCCTGCTGGCGGCCGATCCCGGGTGCGCCGACGCGCTGCACCTGCTTGGCCTGATCG
>DASWVP010000412.1:0-2111 GCA_036401175.1 Azospirillum sp.
GCGCCGCGACGCGCCGTTCCGCCGCCTCCGCCTGATCGCGCACGGCCAGCGCGGCGCGCAGGTCCGCCTCCTTGGCCTCGGCGTCCAGGCGCAGGTCGACGGCGTCCAGTTCGGCGACCACCTGGCCCTTCTCCACCCGCGTCCCGACATCGGCCAGCCGGCGGGCGATCTTGCCGGCCACCTGAAAGCCCAGGTCGGTCTCGACGCGCGCCCGGATCGTGCCGGCGTAGCTTTCCGGCGCCGCCAGCGCCTCCATCCTGGCCGCGCTCACGCGCACGGCCACCGGCCGTTCGACCGCCTGGACCTGTTCCCGACAGCCGGCGGCGAGCAGGCTTGCCGCCAGCGCCAGGATCAGGAGCGTCGGGCCGTGATGCGCCATGGGAACCCTCATTGGACGGCGGAATGGACGGCCGTGCGGCGCGACAGGATGTCGAGCACGGCCTGCGGCCGGGCGAGCAGCGCGAAGTGCCCGCCGGGGATCATGTGGATGCGGCTGGGGCCGTCGGTCATGGCCCGCCAGCCGAGCAGGGATTCGAACGGCACGACGCCGTCGCCGATGGCCCCGATCACCTCCAGCGGGATCGGCAGGCGCGGCGCCGGCGCGCAGCGGTAGCCGCGGATGAGGTCGAGGTCCCGGCGCAGGGTCGCGACCACCATCCGCAGCAGGTCGGCGTGCTCGAACACCACCGGCGGCGTGCCGTCCAGGTCCCGCAGGTACCGCTGCAGGGCCTCGTCCGACGGCTCCGGCAGGCCCGCCGACGCCGGAACCCAGTCCGGGGCGTGGCGGGCCGAGACGATCAGCCGCTCCGGTCCGGGCACCCCCAGCCGCTGCAAGGCGCGCGCCGTCTCGAAGGCCAGCAGCGCCCCCAGGCTGTGCCCGAGGAAGACCAGGCGCTTGTCCGCCGCCTTGTCCGGCAGCCAGCGGTGCGCCTCCGCCAGGTCACGGGCGGCGTCGGTCAGGGACGCGGCGAACGGCTCTCCCGTCCGCCGGCCCCGGCCGGGAAGCTCCGCGACGACGAGATCGGCCCGTCCGGCAAGGCTCCGGCACCAGGGCGCGAAGCTCTGCGCGCTGCCCCCGGCGCAATGGAAGCACACCAGCGCCACGTCCGCCCCGCTGTCGCCGCCCAGCGCGACCCAGGGGCTGGGGACGGGGCGCGCCGCGGGCGCGTCTGGGGATACCGCGCGTGCCGGCATGGCGGCCGCTCACAGCCCCATTTGCCTGCCGACGACGGCGGCAAGCTTCTCGATGGTCTCGTTCTCGAACACCAGCACGGGCGACAGCTCCACGCCCAGTGCATCCTCAAGCGCGCCGATCAGGCTGACCGCCGAGCGGGAACCGAGGCCGAAGGCGCCGAAGTTGACGTCGACGTCCAGCTCGTCGGGCGAACGCGACAGTTCGGCGCCGATGAAGTCGGCGATGCGCCGCTCGATGTCGGCGATGGAGGTCGGGGTCATGCGGTTCCTCTTCCTTGCGGTGGTGTCGGTCAGGTGGGCCGGAGCGCTTCGGCGATGCGCGCGGCGGGAAGCGGGGCGCGGGCGTCGAGGCCGCGCAGCGATCCGTCGCAGGGAACGATCCGCCCGCGCACGGCGTCCGGCACCAGGGCGCGCAGGCGTGCCCGCAGCGCCGGGCCGGACAGGGGGATGCAGGCGGCGACGGCCTCGGCGCCCAGCAGCGCGCCGGGTTCGGCGCGTTCCTGGACCAGCGCCGCGAGGTCCGCTCCGCACAGGCCGGGCCGCGTGTAGAGCCCCTGGAGTTCCTCCACGGCCACGGCGATCGGGTCGCCGTCGCACAGGCTCCACGTGCGCGACGCGAGTTCCGGACAGGTCCAGTCCGGCAGCAGGCGCGGCGTCGCCGCTCCACGGGCGAGCGCCCGGCGCAGCGATGGGGCGACGTTCGCCTCCTGCGCCATCAGAAAGGCCGAGCCGACGGCGGCGAAGTCCGCGCCCATGGCCAGCAGCGCCTCGACCGCCGCCCGCGTGCCGCCCGCGGCGCTCGCCCCGACCAGGAAGGGCGCGCCGTTGCGGCGGCGGAGGGCATCCTCCAGCACATCGGCGGCGGGCTCCGCCGCTCCCGTGGCGCGCCAGGGGACGAGGTCGATGCAGACGGCGTC
>DASWVP010000413.1:0-2994 GCA_036401175.1 Azospirillum sp.
GCACCGTGACGGTGCTGTACGGCCGCAGCGCGCAGGGCGGCGCGCCGGAGGTGGTGCGCGAGGCGCTGCTGCCGCTCGACCTCGCGCGCGTCGGGGCGAACGGGCACGCGGTGCCGCCGCTCACCAACCTGCCGCCGGCCGATCTGGTGTCGCGCATGGTGGATGAATACCTCTTCGCCGTGCTGGCCCACGCGGCGATGGAGAGCTTCGCGGCCGAGAACGCGGCGCGCTTGTCGGTGATGATGGCAGCGCGCCAGAACATCGATTCCACGCTCGACGAGCTGACCGGCGTGGTGCGCCGCCTGCGCCAGGAACAGATCACCACCGAACTGATCGAACTCGCCACCGGGGCCGAGGCGCTGCGGGTGGAATGAACGCGGTCGATTCGTGTTTGCTTTTTGGGCCGGGTGCCGATCGATTGCGAAAAAGGGGTAGCGGACCCGCCCGATCGGAGCGGGTTCAGCCCCTTCGTGTGGGCGGCTTGATTCGGTTTGCCGGCCGGACGATGTGAAAGCCATCGGGGGTGAGAGTCTTCGGGTATGAGAGTCATCGGGCCGCACGCGGGCCTCGTCGCACGCAGGGTATGGGAGGCAGGTGTGTTCAATCCGTTGATAACGGCCACCGCCGGCTGGTCGGAAGCGGTCGAGGAACGGGCGAAGCGCTTCCTCGACTACATCGTCGGGACCGAAGCGGACGGGACGCCCATCACCGCCGCCACCATGCTGGTCCGCTGCCATTTCGATCCCGTCGCCAGCGCGCGGTTCCTCATGCTGATCCCGCCGCAGAAGGCGGTGCGGGAACTGGCCCGGACCGTCGCCGACTTCCGCATCGACGGCGAACCCTGCCCCGATCCCTACGCCACGGCACAGGCCGCGCTGGCCTTCGCCGGACGGGCGGTGACCTGGGACGACCTGCATCCCGAGCGGCGCTGGGTCGCCAACCTCGTCTCCGGCGTCCTTGGCCGGCCGCGCCCGTCGCGTTGAGCACGCTCCTGACGTACTGGCTATCGCTTCCGCTTGCATGGGTTGCTAAGATCCCCCCGGGTGCGCAACCGTAGGGGAAGCGGGCATGCAAGGGGGCGGGCAGGGGGGCGGGTTGAACGTCACGCGGCGCATGCTGGCCGGTGTCGCCGGGGTGGCCGCGTGCGCCTTCGCCGCCGGCCTGTCGGCCGCCGCCGCGGCCCTGGTGGGGGCGGGCCCGGCACGTCTCGCCTTCGGCGCCGCCGCGGCGCTGTGCCTGATGGGTGCCGTGATCGGCGCGCTGTGGCTCCACCGGTCCGCCACCCGGCGCCTGGGGCGCCTTCAGAACGGCATGCGGACCCTTCTGGCGGACCAGCCGGCGCTGGAAGGCGGCGGTGACGAATTCGACGCCCTTGCGGACGCCATCGACGGCGCGGCCGAGGCGATCGTCCGGCGCGAGGAGGCGCTGCGCCTCAGCGAGGAGCGCTTCCGGGGCCTCATCGAAGGGTCGATCCAGGGCATCCTGGTGCACCGCCGCTTCGTGCCGCTGTTTTGCAACGACGCCTTCGCCCACCTGCACGGCTTCGCCGACGCGGCCGGCGTGATGGCGCTGGCCGACGTGAAGGCCCTGCTGGCGCCCGACGAGCTGCCCCGGGCCTGGCGCGGCTACGTCCGGCTGATGGCCGGGGAGAATCCTGGCGGGGTGACGCGGGTGCGCCGCGTGCGGTGCGACGGCACCGCCCTGTGGGTGGACGCGGCGGACCGCGTGGTCGAATGGATGGGCGATCCCGCCGTGCTGACCACCGTCGTCGACGTCAGCGAACGCGTACGCGCCGAGACCGAGGCGGCGGAGACCGCCGGCCACCTGCGCGACGCCATCGAGGCGATGCCGGGCGCCGTCATGATGTTGGACGCCGACCTCGACATCCTCGTCCACAACCGCAAATTCTGCGAATACTGGAACATCTCCCCGCAGGAAATGGCGGCTCAACCCACGGCCCTCCTCAACCTGCGCGCCTGGGCCGAACGCCGGATGCCCGGCGCCGACATCGACACCTATGTGGAACAGCGGCTGTCCGTCCTGCGCGCCGGCAAGCCCTATTCGCACCTCATCCAAACGGCGGATGGGCGCGACATGGAAATTCGCGGCTCGCCGCGTCCGGGCGGCGGCTGGGTCATCACCGTCACCGACGTCACCGACCGCATGCAGGCGCAGGATGCGCTGCGTCAGGCCAAGGAGCGGGCGGAGGAGGCGGCGCGCGCCAAATCGACCTTCCTCGCCACCATGAGCCACGAGATCCGCACGCCGATGAACGGCGTCCTGGGCATGCTGGAGGTGCTGGAGCGCACGCCGCTCGACGCCGACCAGCGCTCGGTACTGGCGGTCATCCGCGAATCCGCCTCGGCGCTGCTGACCATCATCGACGACATCCTCGACTTCTCGAAGATCGAGGCGGGGCGCCTGCAGCTCGACCCGATGCCGGTCGACCTGCGCGGGCTGGTCGAGGGGGCGGCCGACCTGCTGGGCACGCGGGCGCGGGAAAAGGGGCTGGACCTCGTCACCCGCATCGCCCTGGAGGGGGTGGAGACGCGCGTCGGCGACGTGGTGCGGCTGCGCCAGATCCTGCTGAACCTGATCGGCAACGCGGTGAAGTTCACCGAATCCGGCGCGGTCGTCGTCGAGGTGCGGCCCGGCGCCGGGCCGGAGGATGTGCGCTTCGAGGTCGCCGACACCGGCATCGGCCTGGGCGAGGAGCAGCGGGCGCGCCTGTTCGAGCCGTTCACCCAGGCCGACGCCTCGACCACCCGGCGTTTCGGCGGCAGCGGGCTGGGCCTGTCGATCTGCCGGCGGCTGGTCGCCATGATGGGCGGCGCCATCGGCGTCGAGTCGTCGCCGGGGCGCGGCGCGGTCTTCTGGTTCGAGGTGCCGCTGCCGCCGCCGGCATCGGTCAGCGCGCATCCGGTGGCCGATCTGGCGGGGCTGCGCGTGCTCGTCGCCGATTCCGTCGCCGCCGCCCGCGGCAGCTTCGCCGAG
>DASWVP010000414.1:0-2772 GCA_036401175.1 Azospirillum sp.
TCCGGCGTGGCGTCCGCCGCGCCGTGGGGCCGTCGGGCGGCTGCGCGCCTGGGCCCGGCAGAAGCCGGCGCTGGTGCGCGCCTACCTGTGGCTGCGCGCCGTGCAGGGCCGCTGAGAAAAGGGCAGGGGTAACATGTTCTCGGTCGCCATTCCCGTCTACAACCACCGCGCCTACGTGCTGGAGGGGCTGGTGTCGGCGCTGCGGTCGCGGCTCGTCGCCGAGATCCTGGTGGTGGACGACGGCTCGCGCGACGGCTCGGCCGAACTGCTGGAGCGCATCGCCGCCCCGCACGGCGCGCGGGTGCGCAACCTGACGCCGCCGGAGGGCGGTAACGCCGGCGCGCACGCCCGGCTCAACCAGCTCGTCGCGGCGGCGCGCCAGCCCTGGATCGCCGTGCTGAATTCCGACGACGCGTTCCTGCCCGACCGCTTCGCCGCGTGCGCGGTGCGCGTGCGCAAGACCAAGGTGGACTTCGTCGCCGGCCACGTCCTGATCATGGACGAAGAAAGCCGGCCGCTGGGCCGCAAGCGCGGGCCGCTCGATCCGGAATACCCGTTTCCGCCGGGCCTCGACGTGGCCGGGCTGCTGGGGCGCAACGACCTGCTGCCGCTGCTGGCCAACCAGAACTTCATCGCCACCACGTCCAACATGATGTTCACCAAGGCGCTGTGGGAGCGGGTGGGGGGATTCGCCGACCACCGCTACGTGCACGACTGGGACTTCGCGCTGCGTGCCGCCGTGCTGGGCGTGCCGCTCTACCTGCCGCAGTACCTCACGCGCTACCGCGTGCACGCCAGCAACACCATCCGCGAGAGCACGGAGCGGGTGGACCTGGAGGTGACCGAGGTGTTCCGCCGCTTCCGCGCCGATTTCCCCGAAGTGGCGGCACGGCCAGAGGTGCGCGTGGCGCTCGCCGGCAACCGCCACGTCCTGCACGACCGCCTGGAGGCCGCGTGACCGAGCCCCGTATTCCAGGCCGAACGCTGGACGGCACGCACGTCTTCACCAGCGTCGCCGCCAACTACCTGCCCAAGGCGCGGGTGCTGGCGCGCTCGGTACGGCGCTGGCATCCGGGCGCCGTGTTCCATCTGGTGCTGGTGGAGGACTGGCCGGCCGACCTGGACCCGGCGGAGGAGCCGTTCGACCGCATCCACACCGTGTCGGACTTCGCCGCCGCCGGGCTGGCGGGGGGCGTCATGCCGAACGGGCTCAAGCCCTGGCTGTTCATCCACACGCTGGTCGAGGCGTCCACCGCCGTGAAGGGTTTCGCGGTGGACCGGCTGCTGGGCGAGGAGGGGTGCCGGCGCGTCCTCTATTTCGACCCGGACATCGCCCTGTTCAGCCCGCTCGACCCGCTGGTCGAGGCGCTGGACCGGCACGACCTGATCCTGACGCCGCACGCCTGCGAGCCGGAGACGGACCTGCAGGCCATCCGCGACAACGAGCTGGTGGCCATGTGCCACGGCATCTACAACCTTGGCTTCGTCGGCGTCGCCAACCGGCCGGAGGGGCGCCGCTTCGCCGCCTGGTGGCGCCACCGGCTGGAGCATTTCTGCTTCGACGACGTGCCGCACGGGCTGTTCACCGACCAGCGCTGGCTCGACCACGCGCCGGCGTACTTCCCGACGCTGGGCATCCTGCGCCATCCCGGTTGCAACGTGTCGACCTGGAACCTGACGCACCGCCGCGTCGAAGGCGACTTCGAGCACGGTTTCAGCGTCAACGGCGAACCGCTTGTCTTCTATCACTTTTCCGGATTCGACAGCGGCGCCCAGCGCACCATGCTCGACGCCTACGGCCGGCAGCAGCCGGCGCTGGAGATCTTGCGCGACTGGTACATCCGTTCGTGCCAGGAGAACGGGCAGGCGCGCGAGGCCGCCCGCGCGTGGCCGTACGCCACCTACGACGACGGGGTGCCGGTGACGCGCGCCGAGCGCACCTTCCTGCGCCACCACCCGGACGTCGCCCAGACCTTTCCCGACCCGTTCCAGGCGACCGACCCCGAGGGCTCCTACCGGCACTGGCACGCCCGCCACACCGCCGTCCCGACACCCCCGGACCCGGCCGAAGCCCTGCGCGCGCGCGTGGCCGAGCTGGAAGGCGAGGTGGCCCGGCTGAGGGGCGCCGGCTGGCTGGCGCCGGTGCGGCGCCTGCTGGGCTCGTAGACCGGAACCCAGGGATAGTCGCATAAGCGCAATTATGGAAATTATATCGGCGGACACCGCGCGCGCGGCACCTTGACACGATCGCCAAGCGCTTGAGATTATTGCCGGCCCTGCAACCGAACCCGATCCCCCGCGCATGACCATGCCCGACGCCCCGTCCATCGACCGTTCCGCGCGGGTGCACCGCGTCGCCAACGTGCTTTCGGCCGAGGTCGACGGCGAGGCCGTGCTGATGAGCATCGAGAAGGGTTTCTACTTCGGTCTGGACGATATCGGCAGCGACGTCTGGCGCCGCCTGGAGGAGCCGGTCGGCGTCGCCGCCCTGGCGGCGGCCCTGGCCGAGGATTACGACGGCGACCCCGCCGTCATCGAGCACGACGTCCTCGCCCTGCTGTCCGACATGGCGGCCAACGGGCTGGTCGAGTTGAGCTGATGCGGCGGCTGGCGCGCATCCTGACGCTTCCCCGGACGGAGCGCCGCCTGCTGGCCGAGGCGTCGGCCACGCTGGCGCTGGCGCGCGCCCTGCTGGCGCTGTTTCCCTTCGCCACGGCCATGCGGCTGGCCGGGCTGCACGCGGTGCACGGCGGCGCGCCGGCCGTGGCCGAA
>DASWVP010000415.1:0-3570 GCA_036401175.1 Azospirillum sp.
GCTTCGGCGTCTGGCGCGACGCGGCGCGCGACCGGACACTTGCCGATCCGGCGCGCGCGGTGCTGGAGCGCGTCGGGCTGGGCGGGCGCGCCGACACGCCGGCCGACGCGCTGGCGCACGGCGAGAAGCGCCAGTTGGAACTCGCCATGGCGCTGGCGACGAAGCCCAAGCTGCTGCTGCTGGACGAGCCGATGGCCGGCATGGCGCCGGAGGAGTCCGCGCGCATGGTAGAGCTGCTGGCCGAGCTGAAGGGCACCGTGACGATCCTGCTGGTCGAGCACGACATGGACGCCGTCTTCGCCCTGGCCGACCGCATCACCGTGCTGGTGCGCGGCAAGGACCTCGCCACCGGCGCGCCGGCGGCGATCCGCGCCGACCCGGCCGTGCGCGAGGCGTACCTGGGCGAAGAGGAGGCGGTCTGATGCTGCGCGCCCCCATGTTAAAGGTGGAAGGCCTCACCGCGTTCTACGGGCAGAGCCAGGTGCTGTTCGGCATGGAGCTGCGGGTGGAGACCGGCGAGGTCGCCACGCTGCTGGGCCGCAACGGCATGGGCAAGACGACGACGATCCGCACCATCCTCGGGCTGGTGCCGCCGGCCGGCGGGCGTGTGGCATTCGACGGGCGGGAACTGGCCGGGCAGCCGCCGCACCGCATCGCCCGCGTCGGCATCGGGCTGGTGCCGGAGGGGCGGCAGGTGTTCCCGACGCTGAGCGTGCAGGAAAACCTCGTCGCCACCGCCGCCAACCGCGATGGCCGCGCCGACCCGTGGACGGTGCGGCGCGTGCACGACCTGTTCCCCCGGCTGGCCGAGCGCGCCGGCAATCTCGCCCGCACCCTGTCGGGCGGCGAGCAGCAGATGCTGGCCATCGGCCGGGCGCTGATGACCAACCCGAAGCTGCTGATCCTGGACGAGGCGACGGAGGGGCTGGCCCCGCTGGTTCGCGCCGAGATCTGGCGGTGTCTGGCGACGCTGAAGGCCGAGGGGCAATCCATCCTGGTCGTCGACAAGAACGTCGCGGCGCTGGCCCGGCTGGCCGACCGGCACCACGTCATCGAGAAGGGCCGGCTCGCCTGGACCGGCACCTCGGCGGAACTGACCGCCGACCCCAGCCTGAAGGAGCGCTACCTTGGCGTCTGAGCAAGCGGTGTACAACGGCATGACCGCGGCCGAGCTGGAGCATGAATACAACTTCCGCGCCCGCATCCCCGAGCACACGGACTTCATCGCCCGCTGGGGCGCCGACAGCGCCGGCATGCGCGCGCGGCTGCGCGGCCACCTGAACCTCGCCTATGGGCCGCACCCGCGCCAGCGCATCGACCTGTTCCCGGCCGGCGAAGGCGCGCCGCAAGGGGCGCCGCTTTTCGTGTTCATCCACGGCGGCTACTGGCGCGGGTTGTCGAAGGACGAGTTCTCGTTCCTGGCCGACCTGTTCGTCGGCGACGGCGTGGCGGTGGCGACGGTGGGCTATGGCCTGTGCCCGGACGTGACGCTGGAGGAGCTGACCGGCCACGTGCGCGACGCCGTGGTCTGGCTGGCCGCGCACGCCGGGGATTACGGCGCGGACGCCCGGCGCATGGTGCTGGCCGGCCATTCGGCGGGCGGACACCTGACGGCCGAGATGCTGTCCACCGACTGGACCGCGCACGGCCTGCCGCGCGACCTGATCAAGGGCGGCATCGGCATCGCCGGCCTGTACGACCTGGAACCGGTGCGCCACACCTCGGTGCAGGAGCAGCTTCGCCTGGACGCGGACTCGGCCCGGCGCGCCAGCCCGATCCACCACATCCCCGCCCCGCCGGCCCCGCCGCTGGTGCTGGCGGTGGGTGGCGCCGGCACGGCCGAGGAGCTGCGCCAGCAGGCCGCCTACGCCGCGGCGTGGCGCGCCGCCGGCAACGATGTGGAGGAGATCGTCGTGCCCGACGCCCACCATTTCAGCGTCGTCGACCGCCTCGCCGACCCGGCCAGCCGGCTGTACAAGGCGGCGACGCGGCTGTTGGGGACGTGATCGACGTTGGGTTTTCGCTGCGCTCAACCCAACCTACGGCGGCGTTCCTCGTAGCGTCGTAGGTTGGGTTGAGGCCAAAGCCGAAAACCCAACGTCGTGCGCTCACCCGCCCTGCTGGCAGCGCTTGACGATGCCGTCGAACCTGGCGACGAAGGCGGCGTTCTGGCGCTCGTAGGCGGCGACCTGCGAATCCGTGCCCTCGCGCGCCTTGGCGAGCTGGGCGTAGGCGGCGAGGTCCTGCTTCGTCATCTTGGACGCGATGCACTGGCACACCGGCTCCGGCAGGCCGCCGTCGCGCTCGCGGCAGGCGGACAGCAGCGTGCCCAGGTCGTCGGCCAGAGCGGGGGGAGCCAGAAGCGGGGCGGCCACGCCGAACCCCGCCAGCATCACGGCCATCACGGCGAACGCCTTGCTCTTCATCGTCGTGCACCCATCGGGAAAGGTGGAAATCCGCCGCTGTTCTAGCGCGCGCCGGTATCGGGCTCAAGCGCCGGGCCAAGCGGCGAACGGACCAGGACGAAGCGCTGATAGACGAAGCCGATGCCCAGCAGCGCGCCGCCCAGGCCGATGAACGACACCGCCCGCCACAGCCCGGACAGCGCCGACATGTCGATCAAGAACACCTTGGCGACGCTGGCGAGGATCAGCAGCAGCGAGGCGTAGCGGAACAGCAGGCTGCCGCGCCACAGCCCGACGCCCAGCAGCACCCCGCCGAACGCCAGCCACGCCACCGAATAGCTGTACAGCTCGGCGTCCAGCACGCGGCCCGCCGCCATTTGCGTGCCGTGGAAGGCGTGGCGCACCGACAGCGACAGCCACGCCCAGGCGGCCAGCAGTGCCCCGCCGCCGGCCGCGAGGCCGAGCCGCCGGTTGCCCCGCCACGCCGCCACCCACGCGAAGCCGCCCGCCAGCACGGCGGGGACGGCGTAGGCCAGCAGCAGCAGGTTCGCCACCGGCCACTCCCCCACCGGGGCGCCGGTGACCAGCGGGTTGTCGGTGACGCCGTGCCCGATCAGCACCTGCGCCGCCCCCATCAGCCCCAGCACCCGCCAGCCCCAGCGCACCGTCAGGTTCCCGCCGTGCCCGGCGCGGGCGTAGAGGAACAGCGCCACGCCCAGCCACCACGCGCTGTTCAGGCTCTGCTCCAGCAGCCCATAGCCGGGGCCGGCAAGGTCGCCGTCACCGACGGCCAGCCGGAACTGGAAGCTGACGAGCAGGATGACGAAGGTCAGCGCCCCGCCCTCCAGCACCGTGCGCAGCAGCAGCGACGCGGACTCGCCGAAGCCCCGGCGCGCCGCCAGGAAGGCCAGCGCCGACAGCCCGTAGCCGGTCCATATCCACGACACGCCCGGCACCGGACCGCCCACGGGATAGCCGAACACGTCGGGGTTGGCGGCCAGCCGCAGGATCACCACGCCGGCCAGCACCAGCGCCGCGTGCCGCAGCCCGGCCACCGGCACCGAACGGTGCACCGCCGCCGCCGCCGCGACCGTCGCGGCCAGCGCCACGCTGAGCCACGCGTCGCGCAGGATGAAGGCGGCACCGAGCGCCACGCCGGCCAGCG
>DASWVP010000416.1:0-4520 GCA_036401175.1 Azospirillum sp.
GCCCAGCCGCCGCAGCGCCAGCGCGTCGAACGGCGCGCCCAGCGCCCGCGCCGCCGGCTTCCACCGCGTCAGGCCCAGCCGGTCGAAGCCGAATTCCACAGCGAAACGGACGGGGCGGAAGACCTTGATCCAGTCCAGCGACGGCAGCTCGACCGCCCGCCCGCCCATGCCGGTCCACAGCCGGGCGGCGTCCGGCGTGGCGCCGTCGGTGATGCTGACATCCTGCCGCCCGGCGAGGTAGGCCCGCTGCAGCACCGCGCCCACCATGCCCGCCGCCGGCTCCGGCGACCGCAGCAGCGGGCCGGAGCAGCCCAGGCGGACGGGCTTCCCGTCGAAGCTCATGCGCCGCACGGTGGAGCCGATGAAGCCCAGCATCCGCCCCCCGCCATCCTCGCAGACCAGTGCCGGCACCTCCGCGTCGGTCCACGGGTGATCGAGGAAATAGCGCGCGAAGGCGGGCGCCAGCAGCGGCGGTGGATTGCCTGTCCCGGAGCGCATGACGCGCTCGTACAGCGTGGCGACGGCCGGCGCGTCGGCGTGCGTGAAGGGGCGGACGATCGTCATCTCGGCACCATGCGGAGGGGTGGAGGGGGCGTGCCATTTTCCGTCATCCCCGCGCAGGCGGGGATCCATGCATTCCGACGAAGCGCCTGTATCGGGTGGATCCCCGCCTGCGCGGGGATGACGACAAAAAAGGAGGCATCACGTGTCGGCGCGGGCGAGGCCGTCGCGGCGCAGGCGGCGCCACACCTTGCCCATGCGCGTCCGCATCTGCCGCAGCCGGGCGTCGACCTCGCGGTGGACGCCGTTGCGGCCCAGCGCGATCCAGTTCATCGGCTGTTCGGCGTTGGACAGCAGCGGCTTGTGCCCGGCGGCGGTGGACATGAAGTCGTAGCAGCGCTCGCCGCGCGCCAGCGCGTCCTCGATCGCCAGAACGTGGGCGACGAGGCCGGGCTTGAACCGGTTGTCGGTGTCGTAGGCGAAGCCGCCCTGATAGTTCATCACCCGGCCCCGGCGCACGAAGTTGTAGAGAAAGCCGATGGGCTGGCCGCCGGCGCTGATGCGGCACAGCCGCACCGACCCGTCCGGCACGCCGGTGCGGATCAGGCGCTCGTGGAAGGGGCGGAAGGCCGGGTTGTCGAACGCCCCTGGCTCCCCCCGCGCCTTCCAGCGCGCCTGATGCAGCACCTCCAGCGCGTCGAAGTCGGCCAGCGCGTCCTCCACCGTTTCGGCGACGCGGTATTCCAGGCCACCACGATCGGCGTACAGCCGCAGCGCCCGCTTGACGGACGAGCGCGTGCTGCGCCCCAGCGTCGCCAGATAGTCGCCGCCCTGCCCGCGCACGCGGTCCAGGTCGACCCACTGCACGCTGTCGGCCGTCCGCACCTCCAGCGCGTGGCCGGTGACCGCGGCGATGCGGCGGACGGCTTGTTCGCTGGCGGCGTCCAGGCCGCCCAGCATCAGCTCGTCCCGCCGCGCCAGCCGCGCGGCCAGCCAGGCGAAGCAGGCGTCGGTCACCGCCTCGGCGCAGGCGCGGTCGGCCAGCACGCCGTTGTATTCGACGAACAGGCGGTCGAACACGCGGTCGCCGGTCTCGTGCAGCAGCCAGGACCGTTGCGGCAGCACGCCGAAGCGCCACTGCGCGCGCCGGCACAGCACGGCCAGCCCGACGACCCGCCCGCCGCGCCGGGCGACCAGCACGTGCGCCCGCGTGCCCGGCGGCAGGTGGCGCAGCCAGTTGCCGACCCACAGCCACGACAGGAAGAACGACCCGTCGGCCCGCCCTTCCAGGTCGGTCCAGGTCGGTTCCAGCGCGTCGATCCGGGGCAACGGAAGCAGATCGACCTCGATCGCGTCACCAGCGCTCTCACCAGCGTTCACGGCGAGCGGCTCCGCATGCATGCGGCGGTCTCCTGGGCAAGATCGGCGGGGGCTCGCCGCCGGCGCGTCGGCAATCACGGGGGCAGGTCCATCGCCTGGATGGCGGGAAGCCCCGCAAAAGCCCCTCTCCCTTTACGGGAGAGGGGTTGGGGAGAGGGTGGTTACGGCGGAGCCGGAAAAGAGTCGTTCTCCGCCCTGCCGGGCGTATCCCCCTCTCCCCAACCCCTCCCCCGCGAGGGGGGAGGGGCTTTCAAGAGATTGCTCCTCGTCACCCGGCGGGTTCCTTGAGGCTGTGCAGCAGGGCGGCGATGCCGCCCACGGTGCGCAGCTGGTCGATCTCCAGCGATTCCAGCGGCATGGTCATCCCGAACCGCTCCTCCAGCAGCACGATCAGGTCGACGAAGACCAGGGAGTTCAGCAACCCCTCCTCGATCAGGTCGGTGTCGGTCGCGGGCACGACGATGTGCATCGCGTCGCGGAACAGGGCGATCAGCGCGGCTTCGGTGTCGGCGTCTCTCGTGCGTGCGAGCATGTCAGGCCACTTTCCTGGTTTCGGCGATGTCGGGGGAAGGCGCGAAGCGGCAGCCGGCGGTCAGGACGCCGCCCGCCGGCACGCGCCCTCCACCGATGACGAGCTGTTCGAGGATCAGCGCCCCGTCGCTCGCGGCGACCAGCGCGGAGCCGTCCGCGTTCACCGCGACCACGGTGCCGGGCGGCGCGTCGGCCGTGTCCTCGGCGCGGCGCAGGCGGGACACCGCCAGCGTGTCGTCGCCCAGACGCAGCTTCGGCAACCCCCAGGGCGAGGCGAAGGGGCCGAAGGCGCAGGCGCGGGCGAAGTTGGCGATGGTGGCGGCGGACCAGTCCCAGTCGATCCAGCCGCCGTTCGGCGGCTGGCGCCCGTAGACGCGGCGCCCGGCCGGGTCGAGGTCGCGGTGCCGCACGGCATCCGGATCGCGCGCGCAGCGTTCCACCAGCCGCGTCACCAGCAGCAGGCCGAACTTGGCGCACCGCGTGTAGACGGCCAGCGCCGAATCCTGCGGGCCGATCGGAAACCACGCCTCCCCCGCCACCGGCCCGGCGTCGATGGCGGGGACCATGCGGTGCAGGGTGACGGCGTGCCGCGTCTCGCCCCGGAAGATGGCCCAGCTCGGCGCGTTCAGCCCGGCGTACCGCGGCAGCGGGCCGGGATGCAGGTTGTAGGCGCCAAGGCGCGGCGCCTCCAGCACCGCCGGACAGACGATGTGCAGGGAATGGACGTTGAGCAGCAGGTCGACCCCGGCCGCGCGCAGGGTATCGGCGAAGTCCGGGTCCCTGACACGCGCCGCCGGCCACACGGCCAAGCCATGGCGCAGCGCCAGCCGCTCCACCCCCGCCGGATCGCCGGGCGTGACCGCCACCCCGGCGATCCGGTGCGGCGTGCGCAGCAGCGCCTGGAGCAGCAGCAGCCCCGCCGCCTCCTCCACCGCCAGGAACAGGGTCAGCGGCATCAGGCGGCGACCTCCGGTCCGGCGATCTCCCTGGCGAACACCTCGTTGCGCAGGTGCGGGCGGTCGATCTTGCCGTTGGCGTTCTTGGGCAGCGGGTCGAGCACGGCCCACTGCGTCGGCAGCATGTAGGCCGGCAGCCGGGATGCCAGACGGGCGCGCAACTCGCCGGGGCGCAGTTCGGTCCCGTCCTGCGGCGCGTAGGCGCAGCAGATGGTGGCGCCGTCGAAGCCGCCGCGATCCACGGCGACGACGGCGTACTCCTTCAGCCCGTCCACGGCGCCCAGCGCCGCCTCGATCTCGCCCAGCTCGATGCGGTAGCCGCGGCTTTTCACCTGCGTGTCGGCGCGGCCGACGAAGTGCACCTGCCCGTCCGCGCCCAGGCGCGCGAGGTCGCCGGTGCGGTACATGCGGCTGCCGTCGGTGCGCCCGACCTCCGGCACGAAGGCGGCGGCGGTCTTCTCCGGGTCCTCCCAATAGCCGTCGGCGAGGCCGGCGCCGGCGATGAACAGGTGGCCGATTTCGCCCGGCGCCGCCGGGTTGCCGGCGTCGTCCAGCACGTAAAGCCGCTCGCCGCCGCAGGCCACGCCGATGGGCACCGGCACGGCGGGGTCCTCCGGGCAGGCCGGCATGGTGTAGTAACTGGACGCGATCGTCGCCTCGGTCGGGCCGTAGAGGTTGGTGAAGGTCACGTGCGGCAGCCGCTTCATCCAGTGGATCAGCGGCGGCGTCGGGAACGCCTCCCCACACCACATCAGGCGCTTGAGCGCGGGGAAGTCGCCCGGACGCACGGCGTCCAGCTTGGCCATGTAGTTCAGCACCGAGGGCACGGAGAACCACTGCGTCAGCTCGCGCTCGCGGATGAAGGCGGCGAGGCGGGCCGGGATCAGGTTCAGCTCGGGCGGGACGAGGTGCAGCTCGGCCCCGGCGGCGAAGGCGCCGTAGATGTCGAAGGTGGACAGGTCGAAATGCAGCGGCGCGTGGCCGGACACGCGGTCGTCGGCGCCGATGCCGAAATACCCCACCGCCCAGTCGACGAAGGCGACGACGCTGGAATGCGGGATCACCACGCCCTTCGGCTGCCCGGTGGAGCCGGAGGTGAACAGGATGTGCGCGCGCGCCTCCGGCTCGCCGGACAGGGCCGGCGGCGCGTCG
>DASWVP010000417.1:0-40116 GCA_036401175.1 Azospirillum sp.
CGCTCTGCCTCGTCCTCGGATATGCGGTGGGCGGCGGCGGCCAGGGCGTCCAGCGCCTGTCCGACCGGCGTGGCGTCGCCGTGCAGGCCGGCGGCGGCGTCCAGCAGGGTGCCGGACGGCGGGCGTGCCAGGAACTGCGCCAGCAGCGTGTACGCCTGCGCGCGCAGGCGGTCCGCGTCATCGGACTCCCTTGGTACGGCCAAGGCCGCCATGGTCCCTCCCCCGGGCGTCGTGTTCCGCGCCCGTTCCGCTCTTCGACGTAGAACAGTGCTAAGCGTCGGATGTCCCGTTTCGTTCCCGCTCGGCGGAAAATTCTTCCATTTCCGTGGGTTCGGCGTCGGCGACGGCGGCCGGAGGGGGCTCGGGCTCGGCTTCGGTGTCGGCCGGCGGATCGGGGGTGTCGCGGAACACCGCGTCGAGCAGTCGCCGGATGTCGTCGGTGGGAAGCAACTGGCCGTATCCCGGCGCGTTGAAGTCCCAATCGTAGTCGGCGAAGCCGCGGAACCCGGCGATTTTCGGGTCGCTGACCCAGGCCTTGCGCAGGGCCAGATGCTTCACCTCCTCCGGCACGCCGACGGCGAGGAAGCGGGTGTAGTCGCTGTCGGCGCCCAGGCTGTCGATGGGCGGCAGCGGCTCCGGCTCTTCCGGCGCGGCTTCCGGCTCTTCGGGTGCCGCGTCGCACGGTTCGGGGGTGGTGTCGTCCGCCGCCTCCCGCTTCAGGCGGGACCAGCGGTCGAGGAAGCGTTCGGGATCAGCCATCGTCGTCCTCCAGATCGGGAACTCGGCGGCGGGCCAGCGCCTCGGGGTCGGCGCGGTCGCGCTTGCGCTTGTGGAAGGGGCGTTCGACGTGGTGCCGCGCCACGAAGTCGCGCATCCAGGCGGCGAGGGCGGCGGGCAGGGGCAGGGCCTCGATCAGGTCGTCGCCGGAATCGGAATGGGCGTCGATCTCGCCGGTGTCCACGCTGGCCCCCAGCAGCCGCAGCCCCGGCGGGTCGCCAGTCCGGCGCAGGATGACGAAGAGGGTGGGCTGCGGGCCGTCCAGGTTGTGCTTGTAGTTGTCGGTCTCGCTGCGGAACAACGCGACCTCCACCGCCCCGGCGTAGTAGCGGGTCCAGCCGTCGCCCGCGTCCAGCACCGTCCAGGGCGCCACCGGCGGCCCGCCGGGCAGGGCCGCCACCACCCGCCAGCGCTCCGGCTGCCAGGGATGGTCGATCCGCCGGCGCTCGACCACCACGCCGACGCTCATGCGTTCACTCGTTTCCATCGGCCGGTTCTCCAGGATCCAGGCGGCGGCGCCATGCGTGGCGCACCGGTGCCGGGCCCTCCGTCTCCCAGACGTCGAGCCAGGACAGCAGGTGGCGGCCGACGCTTTCCAGCAGGTCCGGAACGGCGAGGTCGCCGAACCCCTCCTCGCGCAGCGCCGTGCGGTCGGGGTGGCGGCCGGGCGAGTCGTCCTCCGGCGTGCCGAGCACGTCGATTCCGGCGCCGACGACGGCCCAGCCGGGGATTGCGTCCTCCGCCGTGTCCGGCGCGGTGGCGAAGCGCACGCCGCCGACCTCCGCGCCGTTCACCACGATGCGGCCGGGCCGGCGGAACGACACCGCCGTGCGCGGCGGTCCCAGCGCGCCCAGCGCGTCGGCCAGCGCCAGCATGAACACCGGAAGCGACAGCCGCGTGTCCGCCAGCGGCCGGTCGGGCGCCAGAACCACCGCGCAGTCCAGCCGGTCCGGCCGGCGCACCCACACCAGCGTGCCGGGCTCGGCCCCGGCCCTGGCCTGCGCGCGGGCGGCGTCGAACGCGCTTCCGGCGGCGATGGGAAGCGGGCGGAGGAGTGGGGGGAGATGCGGCGTGCCGGTGGTGTCCACGATGTAAGAACGCCCGGCGGGAAACTTGGTGCCCTCGGCTGTTGTTCGAAGAGCAAACGCCCTGTCCGGAAGGAGCCTTCCCGTGCGCGCCATCCTGCCCTTGACCCTTGCCGCCCTGCTTCTCGCCGTCCCCGCTCTTGCCCCCGCCTTTGCTCAGGAAACGCAGAAGGAGGGGTTGGTCACTGATCCGAACGTGCAGCAGAGCCAGCAGCCGGCGCCCACCCAGCAGGGCACCCGCTCGCCCAGCGAGGAGACCAGCGGCGCCACGCAAGCCCCGGACCTTCAGCAGGCGCTGGCGGCGGTCCGGCGCGCGCCGCCCGACCTTCAGGGCACGCCGGTGCCGCGCCCGAACCCGATGGCGAGCGAGCCCGACGACGTGGCGGAACCGTCGCGTTCGGCCAACCCGTCCGACCTCAGCAGCCAGGAAATGAAGTGACGCGCGGGCATGGCGAAGCCGCCGCACTTCTCCATATTGCTTGAGCGAGGTCTCATGGATCGGGAGAACGCCATGCGGAAGGGGATCTTCACTGTGGCTGCCGGCCTGTGCGCCGCCGCCGCCGCCTTGCCGGCTGCCGCTCACCACGGCTGGAGTTCCTACGACGCTGGCAATCTGGTGGTGCTGGAGGCGCCCGTGCTGGCGTCGAGCTATGGGAACCCGCACGGCGAGGTGCAGATCGAGGCGAAGGGCAAGCGCTGGGTCGTCGTGCTGGCCCCGCCGTCGCGCATGGAGCGGCGCGGCCTGCCGCGCGAGGATCTGGCGGTGGGCGAGGTCGTGCGCGTCGAAGGCTATGCCAGCCGCGTGCACGACGGCGAAATGCGGGCGGAGCGCATCTCGGTCAACGGCCGGACTATCGAGCTGCGCTGATGGAGCACGGCACGGCGCCCGGCTGGGCCCTGGCGCTGGAGGCGTCGGGCCTGGGCGAGGCGATGCGGCACTCGACGTGGCTCTACCCCACCGCCAACCTGCTGCACCTGCTGGGGCTGGTGCTGCTGGTGGGATCGATGGTGGTGCTGGACCTGCGGCTGGTGGGCGTGGCGGCTGCGGTGCCGCTGGTGGCGCTGTCGCGCTTCCTGACGCCGATGGCGGCGGGCGGGCTGGTGCTGCTGCTGGCCAGCGGCTTCGCCCTGTTCGCGGCGGACGCCGGGCCGCTGGCCGGCAACACGCTCCTGCAAGTCAAATGGGCGCTGATCGCGCTGGGCATCGTCAACGCGCTGCTGTTCCGCCGGCTGTGGGGGGAACGGCTGGCGGGATGGGACGCGCGCGCGCCGGCGGTCGGGCGCATGCAGGCGCTGCTGTCGCTGGCGGTCTGGCTGGCCGTGGCCACCGCCGGGCGGTTGATCGCATACTATTGATGCCCCGAACGCGGCGTGGGCGTGTCCGGCCGCTCAGCGCAGTTGGGCGTCCAGTTCCACCTGATAGCCGTTGGCGAGGCGGTTGGTTTCGTTCGCCATGCCGACGACGGCCATCAGCTCGCCGAACTGGGCGTCGGTCATGCCGGCCTTGCGCGCCGCCGCCTCGTGCGAGCGGATGCAGTAGGTGCAGTTGTTGGTGACGCTGACCGCCAGATAGATCATCTCCTTCACTGCGGGATCGATGGCGCCGGGCCCCATCACCTCCTTCAGGCTTTCCCACGTGCGCTTCAGCGTGGCCGGGTGGTGCGCGATCACCTTCCAGAAGTTGTTCACGTCCGGCACGTTGCGGGTCGTCTTGATGTCGTCGTAGACGGCCCGCACCTCGGGCCCGGCGTCGGCGTATTCGATGGGCGTCAGCGGCATGCTCGCACTCCTCGGCCTCTGGTTGCGGCTGGTCGGTGCCGGGCAGGGTACACCGCTACGCCCGCGGGCGCCGCACCTGTTCGCGGTAGAAGATGTAGATGCCGCTGGCGACGATCACGGCGGCGCCGGCCAGCGTGGCGGCGCTCGGCACTTCGGCGAAGGCCAGCAGGCCGAACAGGTTCGCCCAGATCAGCGTGGTGTAGCCGAACGGCGCCACGGTGGCCGCCGGGGCGGCGGTGAAGGCGCGGATCAGGCAGAAATGACTGGCCGCGCCCAGCGCGCCCAACAGCACCAGCAGCGTCCAGCCGGCGGCGTCCGGCGTCACCCAGACGAAGGGCAGCGCCAGCGTGCACACCACCGTGCCGACGAGGCTGGTGTAGAAGAAGGTCGTCGGCTGCCGGTCGCTGCCGCTCAGCATGCGGGTGACGATCTGGTACAACGCGTTGGCGACGACCGCGCCCAGCGGCAGCGCCACGGCCCAATGAAAGGCGCCGCTGGCCGGCCCGACGATCAGCAGCGCGCCGCCCAGGCCCGCCAGCACGCCCATCCAGCGCCGCCAGCCCACCGCCTCGCCCAGCAGCGGCACGGACAGCGCCGTGATCAGCACGGGCGTCAGCGTCAGGATCGCCGTGACGTCGACGAAGGGCAGCATGCCGAACGCCGTGCTGGCCAGCAGCGTGATCGCCAGCAGCAGCGTGGAGCGGACGAGCTGCAGCGGCAGCCGGCGCGAGCGCATCAGGTGCGGCATCCGCCAGCCGACGAACAGCAGCGCCAGCAGCATGTGCACGGCGTACCGCCCCCACGCCACCTCCATCAGCGGATAGCTTTGCATGAGGATGCGGGTGCAGGCGTCCTGGCTGACGAAGAACAGGGTGGTGAGCACCATCCAGCTGATGCCGACGCGCCCGGCCGCGCGTTCGTCGTGCGCGGGCGTGCTCCGTTGGGCGTCGACCACGTTCGGGCCATCCATGCGATCTGCTTCCGGGTGGAGTGTATGGCTTGGAAAAGCCAGCATTCACGGGGGAAGTCCAATGCCCATCCCGGCCATCAGCGTTGCGCGCGCGTTCATCTTCGAATGAACTTGCCCGCGAACCTCGGTTGCTGGTTGAATGGCTGCATGGATATGGTGACTCCCCGGCAGACGGAAATCCTGACGCTCGCCCGCTCGCTCGGCCGCGTGGTGGTCGAGGATCTGGCGTTGCGCTTCAACGTCACGCCGCAGACGATCCGCAAGGATCTGAACGACCTGTGCGACCGGCGGCTGTTGCAGCGCGTGCACGGCGGGGCGGTGGCCGGGTCGGGTGTCGAGAACCTGGGATACGAGGCGCGGCGGTTGATCGCGCAGGAGGAAAAGCGCCGCATCGGCCAGCGCGCGGCGGATCTCGTGCCCGACAATTCGTCCCTGTTCATCAACATCGGCACGACGACGGAGGAGGTGGCGCGGGCGCTGCAAGGCCGCTCGGGGTTGGTGGTCATCACCAACAACATCAACGTCGCCAACATCCTGCGCCCGGAACCGCACATCGAGGTGATCGTCGCCGGCGGCGTCGTGCGCCGCGCCGACGGCGGCATCGTCGGCGAGGCGGCCATCGACTTCTTCAACCAGTTCAAGGTTGATTTCGCGTTGATCGGCGCCTCGGCCATCGACGAGGACGGGGCGCTGCTCGACTTCGATTACCGCGAGGTGCGCGTGTCGCAGGCGATCATCGCCAACGCCCGCCACGTCGTCCTGGTGGCCGACCGCGGCAAGCTGGAACGCACCGCCCCCGTGCGCATCGGCCACATCTCGCAGGTCCACACCTTCGTGACCGACGCGTTGCCCTCCGAACGGCTGGCGCGCATCTGCCGGGACGCCGGCGTGCAGGTGGAGGAAGTGTTGCGGGAGGGGGCGGACGACGGGCGGGAGTGATCCGACACGCTCATGGAATCAATAAGTTAGCCGTCATCCCCGCGAAGGCGGGGATCCACGTTTGTCGTCGCGTGCCTTCGTCGGGGACATGGATCCCCGCCTTCGCGGGGATGACGGAAAAAATAAGCGTTGAGTGGCCAAGCCCTTTCGTATTGCTTTCATTTTTTTCGTATTGTGTGCGCGATCGAACTCCGATACCGTTTGCCTGCCAAGCAAATGGAGGGGCGGGATGGTGGAGGTCTACGACCTTGCCATCGTCGGGGGCGGGATCAACGGCTGCGGCATCGCGCGGGACGCGGCCGGCCGGGGGTGCTCCGTCTACCTGTGCGAACAGGACGATCTGGCGTCCGGCACCTCGTCGGCATCGACCAAGCTGGTCCACGGCGGCCTGCGCTATCTGGAGTATTACGAGTTCCGGCTGGTCCGTGAATCCCTGCGGGAGCGCGAGGTGTTGTGGCGCATGGCGCCGCACATCATCTGGCCGCTGCGCTTCGTGCTGCCGCACCTGCCGGGGCTTCGCCCGGCGTGGTTCCTGCGGCTGGGGCTGTTCCTCTATGACCATCTGGGCGGGCGCGACAAGCTGCCGGGCACGCGCGGGCTGGACCTTGCGCGCGATCCGGCCGGTGCGCCGCTGAAGCCGGGGTTCGGGCGCGCCTTCGAATATTCCGATTGCTGGGTGGAGGACGCGCGCCTCGTCGTGCTGAACGCGCGGGACGCCGCCCGTATGGGCGCCACCATCCGCACCCGCACGCGTTTCACGAACGCCTATCGCAGCGAAGGGCTGTGGACCGTCACGGTGGAGGACACGCGCACCGGACGGCGTTCCACGGTGCGCGCCCGCGCGCTGGTCAACGCCGCCGGCCCCTGGGTGGCGGAGGTGCTGGAACGCGGCGTGCGCGCCGACCTCGGCCACCGGATCCGGCTGGTGCAGGGCTCGCACATCGTCGTGCGCCGGCTGTTCGAGCACGACCGCTGCTACATCTTCCAGAACGCCGACGGGCGCATCGTCTTCGCCATCCCCTACGAGGGCGACTTCACGCTGATCGGCACCACCGACCGCGATTACCAGGGGCGCCCGCAGGCGGTGCACGCCTCGGCCGAGGAGGTGGCGTACCTGTGCGCGGCGGCCAGCGAGTATTTCGCCCGGCCGGTCACGCCGGACGACGTGGTGTGGACCTATTCCGGCGTGCGCCCGCTGTACGACGACGGCGCCACGGCGGCGCAGGCGGCGACGCGCGACTATGTGCTGGCGCTGGACGCTCCGGCCGGGGCGGCGCCGCTGCTCAGCATCTTCGGCGGCAAGATCACCACCTACCGCCGGCTGGCCGACGCGGCGCTGGGCAAGCTGGCGCCGCACCTGCCGGAACTGGCGGCGGACGGGCGCGGGTGGTCGAGCGCGGCAACGCTGCCCGGCGGTGATTTCCCAGTGGACGGGGCGGCGGCGCTGACCGCCGATCTGAGGGGGCGCTACCCGTTCGTCGAACGCGACCACATGGCGCGGCTGGTGCGCGCCTATGGCACGCGCGCAAGGGTGGTGCTGGACGGGGCCAGGCGCCGCGAGGACCTGGGCCGCGACTTCGGCGCCACGCTGACCGAAGCGGAGGTCCGCTACCTGATGCGCGAGGAATGGGCGGAGACCGCCGCGGACGTGCTGTGGCGCCGCTCCAAACTGGGGTTGCGGCTGAGCGCCGAGCAGGCGCGCGCGCTGGACGGCTATATGGCGGAGGTGCGGGCGGCACGGGCGGACGCATCCGGCGAGGCGGCATCCGGCGAGGCGGCGGAATAAAGGCGGGAGAGCGCACGTGACCCTGGTGTTGGAAAACGTCAGCCGGCACGTCGCCGGGCACACGCACGTCGAGGGCGTGTCGCTGACGCTGGAGCACGGCTCGCTCAACGTGCTGCTCGGGCCCACGCTGTCGGGCAAGACGACGCTGATGCGCCTGATGGCCGGGCTGGACCAGCCCTCGGCCGGGCGGGTGCTGGTGGACGGCCGGGACGTGACCGGCGTGCACGTGCGCAAGCGCTCAGTCGCCATGGTCTACCAGCAGTTCATCAACTATCCCACGCTGACGGTGTACGAGAACATCGCCTCGCCCCTGCGTGTGGCGCGTCGGCCGAAGGGAGAGATCGATGCCAAAGTGCGCGAGGCGGCGCGGCTGCTGAAGCTGGAACCCTACCTGGAGCGCACGCCGCTGCAGCTGTCCGGCGGGCAGCAGCAGCGCACCGCCATCGCCCGCGCCCTGGTCAAGGACGCGCAACTGGTCCTGCTGGACGAGCCGCTGGCGAACCTGGATTACAAGCTGCGCGAGGAACTGCGGGAGGAGTTGCCGAAGATCTTCGCCGCCAGCGGCGCCATCTTCGTCTACGCCACCACCGAACCGACCGAGGCGCTGCTGCTGCGCGGCAACACCGCGACGCTGTGGGAAGGGCGGCTGGCGCAGTTCGGCCGTACGCCCGACGTCTACCGCCGCCCGGCCAACCTGACCAGCGCCAGGGTCTTCTCCGACCCGCCGCTCAACACCATGCGCGTGCACAAGCGCGGGCCGCAGCTGGTGCTGGCGACGGGCGAGCACGGGGCGGCCCGCGGCGTGCTGGCCGCCTTGCCGGACGGCGGCTACACCATCGGCCTGCGCGCCGACCACCTGTACCTGCGGCGTCCGGATGCCGAGGCGATCGCCGTGGCGGGCACGGTGGCGGTCAGCGAGATCACCGGATCGGAAAGCTTCGTGCACGTCGACGTCGGCACCGACCGCTGGGTGGCGGTGACGCGCGGCGTGATGGAGGTGGAGCCGGGCGAGCGGATCGAAGTCTTCATCGATCCCCGCCGCCTATTCGTGTTCGGCCACGACGGCGGACTCGCTGCGGCGCCGCCGCTGGTCCTGGCTGCCTGACGGGGGAGGGGAACGTGGCGCGCATCGAGTTGCGGGACCTCGCGCACAGCTACACGCCCAAGCCGGCGCGGCCGGAGGACTATGCGCTGAAGCCCATGGACCACGTATGGGAGCAGGGCGGGGCCTACGCGCTGCTGGGGCCGTCGGGGTGCGGGAAGACGACGCTGCTGAACATCATCTCCGGCCTGCTTGTGCCCAGCGAGGGGCGCGTGCTGTTCGACGGGCGCGACGTGACGGCGCTGCCGACGGAGGCGCGCAACATCGCCCAGGTGTTCCAGTTCCCCGTCGTCTACGACACCATGACCGTCTACGAAAACCTCGCCTTTCCGCTGCGCAACCGGGGTCTGCGTGGGGCTGCGGTGGATGCGCGGGTGCGGGAGATCGCCGCGCTGCTGGACCTCACGCCCGATCTGAACCGGCGCGGGCGCGGGCTGACGGCGGACGCCAAGCAGAAGATATCGCTGGGGCGCGGGCTGGTCCGCCCGGACGTCGCCGCCATCCTGTTCGACGAGCCGCTGACCGTCATCGACCCGCACTTGAAGTGGGAACTGCGATCGAAGCTGAAGGCGCTGCACCGCGCGCTCGACCTCACCATGATCTATGTGACGCACGACCAGACGGAGGCGCTGACCTTCGCCGACACGGTGGTGGTGATGCACGACGGCGCCGTGGTGCAGATCGGCCGTCCGGAAGAATTGTTCGAGCGGCCGGCGCACACCTTCGTCGGCCACTTCATCGGCTCGCCGGGCATGAACGTGCTGCCGGCGGAGGTGGCCGGGCGGCGGGCGGTGGTGGGCGGGCATGCGCTGACGCTGGCGCGCGGCTACCCGCACCTGAACGGCGGTGCGCGCATCGAGATCGGCGTGCGGCCGGAGTTCGCCACGCTGGCTCCCGCCGGGGCCGGGTTGCCGGTGCGCGTGCGGCGCATCGACGACCTGGGCCGCATGCGCATCGCCAAGGTTGAACTGTCCGGCCTGCCGCTCGCGGCCACGGTGCCGGAAGCGCTGAGCGTGGCGGGGGAGGAAGCGTCGCTGCTGTTCGACCCGGCCATGGTGCACGTCTATTCCGACGGGCATCTCGTCGAGGGGGAGGCCGCGTGATGGACAAGCCCGTCAACCAGGGTGCGTGGCTGCTGGTCCTGCCGGTGCTGCTGATCGTCGCCTTCTCGGCGATCGTGCCGCTGATGACGGTGGTGAACTATTCGGTGCAGGACACCTTCGGCAACAACCAGTTCTTCTGGAACGGCATCGGCTGGTACCAGGAACTGCTGGACCCCTCCACCGACCTGGGCGGCCGCTTCTTCGACGCGCTGTGGCGCAACCTGCTGTTCTCCGGCCTGATCCTGGCGATCGAGGTGCCGCTGGGCATCGCGGTGGCGCTGAGCATGCCGCGGGAAGGCTGGCGGGTGGCGGCGACGCTGGTGGTGATGGCGCTGCCGCTGCTGATCCCGTGGAACGTGGTGGGCACCATCTGGCAGATCTTCGCGCGCGAGGACATCGGCCTGCTGGGCTGGGCGGTCAACCGGCTGGGCATCCCCTACAACTACACGGCCGATCCGCTGTCGGCGTGGGTGACGATCATCGTCATGGACGTGTGGCACTGGACGTCGCTGGTGGCGCTGCTGTGCTACGCGGGCTTGCGGTCCATCCCCGACGCCTTCTATCAGGCGGCGCGCATCGACGGGGCGTCGCGATGGGCGATCTTCCGCAACATCCAGTTGCCCAAGATGCACCGGGTGCTGCTGATCGCCGTGCTGCTGCGCTTCATGGACAGCTTCATGATCTACACGGAACCGTTCGTCGTCACCGGCGGCGGCCCCGGCAACTCCACCACCTTCGTCTCCATCGATCTGGTCAAGCTGGCATTGGGGCAGTTCGACCTGGGCAAGGCGGCGGCGCTGTCCATCGTCTACAACCTGATCATCCTGGCGGTGTGCTGGGTCTTCTACACGGTGATGACCCGCATGGATGCCCAGAGAAATTAAAGGCAAGGAGCTGAGCCATGCCGCGCGCGCGGATCGTGCTGGGCCTGTACCTCGTCTTCCTGTTGGCGCCGATCTACTGGCTGATCAACATGAGCCTGAAGACGAACACGGAGATCGTCACCGGCGTCACGCTGTGGCCGCACACGCTGACGTTCGACAACTATGTGAAGATCTTCACGGACCCGTCGTGGTATTCGGGCTATCTGAACTCGCTGCAATACGTGGCGCTGAACACGGTGCTGTCGATCGCGCTGGCGCTGCCGGCGGCCTACGCCTTTTCGCGCTTCCGCTTCGTGGGCGACAAGCACCTGTTCTTCTGGCTGCTGACCAACCGCATGGCGCCGCCGGCGGTGTTCGCCCTGCCGTTCTTCAACCTGTATTCGGCGATCGGGCTGTTCGACACGCCGCTGGCGGTGGCGCTGGCGCATTGCCTGTTCAACGTGCCCCTGGCCGTGTGGATCCTGGAAGGCTTCATGTCCGGCGTGCCGCGCGAGATCGACGAGACCGCGTACCTCGACGGCTATTCGTTCCCGCACTTCTTCGTGAAGATATTCACGCCGCTGGTGGCCAGCGGGATCGGCGTCACCGCCTTCTTCTGCTTCATGTTCAGTTGGGTGGAACTGCTGCTGGCGCGTACGCTGACCTCCATCGACGCCAAGCCCATCGCCGCCACCATGACCCGCACTGTCTCGGCCGCAGGCATGGACTGGGGCCTGCTGGCCGCCGCCGGGGTGCTGACCATCGTGCCGGGTGCCTTGGTGATCTGGTTCGTGCGCAACTACATCGCCAAGGGCTTCGCCCTGGGCCGGGTGTGAGGGAGGCGGCCATGGAATTCCTCGGTATGGACTTCGCCTGGATGGCCTGGACGTGGCAGACGGGGGCGTTCTTCGCCGTCATCGCCGGGCTGCTCGCCCTGCTGACAGCGCTGGCCATCGGCCGGCCGGAGCTGGCGCGGCCGGGCATCCTGGGCATTGCCACCACGCGCGGCGACCGGCTGTTCATCACGCTGCTGGGCAGCGCCTTCATCCATCTCGCCTGGCTAGGGCTGGTCGGCCCGGAGCTGGAATACGCGTCCGTCCTCGCGCTCGCCTACGCCGCGGCGGTGTTCCGCTGGGTGTGAGTATCAGAACCAACGAAAGGGAGGAGACCATGCGCACCTTGTGTCTGGCCACCGCGTCGGCGGCGGCCCTGCTGATCAGCTCAGGCCCGGCGTTCGCCGACATGGAGGCGGCGCGGCGGTGGGTGGAGAGCGAATTCCAGCCCTCGACGCTGTCGAAGGAGGACCAGCTCAAGGAGATGGAGTGGTTCATCAACGCCGCGAAGCCCTTCGCCGGCATGGAGATCAACGTCGTCTCCGAGACCATCACCACGCACGAGTACGAGGCCCAGGTGCTGGCCAAGGCGTTCAGCGAGATCACCGGCATCCGGCTGCGCCACGACCTCATCCAGGAGGGCGATGTGGTGGAGAAGATCCAGACGCAGATGCAGTCGGGCAAGAACATCTACGACGCGTGGATCAACGACAGCGACCTGATCGGCACGCACTTCCGCTACAAGCAGGCGATCCCCTTGAGCGACTGGATGGCGGGGGAGGGGAAGGACGTCACGCTGCCGACGTTGGACGTCGACGACTTCATCGGCAAATCCTTCACCACCGGGCCGGACGGCAAGCTGTACCAGTTGCCCGACCAGCAGTTCGCCAACCTCTACTGGTTCCGCTACGACTGGTTCCAGCGCCCCGACCTGAAGGAGCGGTTCAAGGCCAAGTACGGCTATGACCTGGGCGTGCCGGTCAACTGGTCGGCCTACGAGGACATCGCCGAGTTCTTCACCAACGACGTGAAGGAGATCGACGGCGTCAAGGTCTACGGCCACATGGATTACGGCAAGAAGGACCCGTCGCTGGGCTGGCGCTTCACCGACGCGTGGCTGTCCATGGCGGGCAACGGTGACCGCGGCATCCCCAACGGCCTGCCGGTGGACGAATGGGGCGTGCGCATGGAGGGCTGCCGCCCGGTCGGCTCCTCGGTCGAGCGCGGCGGCGACACCAACGGCCCGGCGGCCGTCTACTCCATCGCCAAGTACGTGGACTGGCTGAAGAAGTACGCGCCGCCGCAGGCCGCCGGCATGACCTTCTCGGAATCCGGCCCGGTACCGGCGCAGGGCAACGTCGCCCAGCAGATCTTCTGGTACACCGCCTTCACCGCCGACATGGTGAAGCCCGGCCTGCCCGTGGTGAACGCCGACGGCACGCCGAAATGGCGCATGGCGCCGTCGCCGCACGGGTCGTACTGGAAGGACGGCATGAAGCTGGGCTATCAGGACGCCGGCTCGTGGACGCTCTTGAAGTCCACGCCGGTGGACCGCCGCAAGGCGGCGTGGCTGTACGCCCAGTTCACCGTGTCGAAAGCGGTCAGCCTGAAGAAGAGCCACGTCGGCCTGACCTTCGTGCGCGAGAGCGACATCTGGGACAAATCCTTCACCGAGCGGGCGCCCAAGCTGGGCGGGCTGGTCGAGTTCTACCGCTCGCCGGCACGCGTGCAGTGGACGCCGACGGGGAACAACATCCCCGATTATCCGAAGCTGGCGCAGTTGTGGTGGCAGAACATCGGTGACGCCTCGTCAGGCGCCAAGACCCCGCAGGCGGCCATGGACGCGCTGGCCGCGGCGCAGGATTCGGTTCTGGAGCGGCTGGAACGTTCCGGCGTGCAGGGCGAGTGCGGGCCGAAGATGAACAAGAAGCAGTCGGCCGAGTTCTGGTTCGCCAAGGCGGAGAAGGACGGCAACGTGGCACCCCAGCGCAAGCTGGCGAACGAGAAGCCCAGGGGCGAGACGGTCGATTACGACCAGCTCATCAAGTCCTGGCCGGCCTCCCCGCCCAAGAAGGCGGCGATGAAGTAACCCATCCGAAGCCCTCCTCCGCTCCGGCGGAGGAGGGTGGCGGGGGAGGGCTTGATGGCGTCGTTCCGGCGTCCATATAACCTTCCGTGACACCCTCCTTCAGAAAAACGCGGGCCCGGCGGAAAACGATTTGGCCTATTCGGAACAACAGGCGCGCAATCCTCTTGAATATGGCAACGGCATTGCCATATGATGTCCGTGGCCGATGGATGAAGAGACGTCGGCCTTCTTCGGTCTCTCTCCAGAAATTTTCAGTTCGGCGTGCCCCGTTTGGCAGGCCCACGAGCCCCTCTCCGGCGCGCCCGTGCCGGCTGCTTCGACAAGGATTACTTGTCCTGGCGCCACCGTGTGTGCTGGAGAGGTCCCCCATCCCGCATCGATACGCGATGCACGCCCGTCCGGCAGCGTCGAATGCCGGCCTAGGAAGACTGTAAGGACGTATGACGGTTACGACGAAACGGCGCCGCACGGCGTCGCGCGGTGGAGCGCGTCCGCAACGCGCACAACATCATTTCCCCGTTGCCAACCAGCCCGCCATCCGCACGACGGGCCCGATCGCCGGCCCCACGCCGGGCAAGGACGAGATCCTGTTCCTGCCGCTGGGCGGCTGCTCGCGCATCGGCATGAACATGGCGCTCTACGGTCACGCCGGCAAATGGCTGATCGTGGACGCCGGCGTCGCCTTCATGGGCGACGAGGCGCCGGGCATCAACGCGCTGATGGCCGATCCCTCGTTCATCGAGGATCGCATGGACGACGTGGTCGGGCTGGTCGTCACGCACGCCCACGAAGACCACATCGGCGCCATCCACCACCTGTGGCCGCGCCTGCGCTGCCCGATCTACGCCACGCCCTTCGCCTCCGAGATCATTCGGGACCGGCTGAAGGAAGCGGGTTCCCTGCGTCAGGTGCGCGTCCACACCTTCGCGGTGGGCGACACGCTGCGGCTCGACCCGTTCCGGGTGGAGAGCATCGCCGTGACGCACTCCATTCCGGAGCCGGTGTCGCTGGCCATCCGCACGGACGCCGGCACGGTGCTGCACACCGGCGACTGGAAGTTCGATCCCGACCCGCTGGTCGGCCGCACCACCGACTTCGAGGCGTTCCGGCGCCTGGGCGACGAGGGTCTGCTGGCCATGATGTGCGACAGCACCAACGCCAACGTCGAGGGCTCGACCGGGTCGGAGGCGGACGCCCGCGCCGGGCTGATCGCCGCCTTCGCGGGGCGCTCGGGGGCCATCGCGGTGACCGGCTTCGCCAGCAACATCGCCCGCATGAAGGCGGTGGTCGAGGCCGCCGCGGCCAACGACCGCAAGGTGGTGCTGGCCGGCCGTTCCATGGTGCGCATGGCCAAGGCGGCGCAGTCCTGCGGCTTCTTCGACGGGCTGCCGGACTTCATCGGCCTGGAAGAGGCGTCGTGGACCGACCGCCGCAATCTGGTGCTGCTGTGCACCGGCAGCCAGGGCGAGGAGCGCGCGGCGCTGAGCCGCATCGCCCGCGACGACCACCGCGAGCTGTGGCTGCGCAAGGGCGACACGGCGATCTTCTCGGCCCGTATGATCCCCGGCAACGAGGAGGGCATTATCGATGTGCAGAACCACCTCCGCGCCATGGGCGTGGAAGTGGTGACGCCCGCCGAGGCGCCGGTCCACGTGTCGGGCCATCCCAAGCGGGACGACCTGATGCGCATGTACGACCTTGTCCGGCCGCGCTTCGCCGTGCCCGTTCACGGCACGCTGGAGCACCTGGAGGCGCATGCCCGTCTTGCCCGCGCCTGGGGTGTAGAGGCGGCCGTGATCCCGGAGGATGGCGACTTCATCCGCCTGTCCCGCGCCGGCGCGGCGGTGATCGACCACATCGAACCGACGCGTCTGGCCGACACCGGGCAGAAGATCATCGTCTGGGACGCCGACGCCGCGATGTTCCCGGAACCCGTTGCGGAGCCCGCTCCGAAGCGCGCCCGCGGCCGTTCCCCGCAACGCCGTCTGGCGGCTTGACCGGGCTTCGGTCTTCTACGGTCCTTGAGGGAGCTGGAGCGTTTTTTCGGCAGGCAACAGAGTGCATGAAGGAAAGTGCATGATGGCTGGATATCCCGCCTCCACCGACCGGCTTGCGTTCCCGGACATCCTCGATCCGGTCTTCACCGCGTGGGAGATGGATGACGGCGCCCTGAGCGTGGCCGTCAACGAGGTGGCCGAGGCGCTGGCCGACAGCGGCACCCTGATCGTCGATGCCCTGGGCCGCCCGGCCCACGGCATCACCGACGAGGAGGCCGTGCTGGGCGTGATCGACACCTATGTCCGGGTGCTGCTGCACCTGGGCGAGGTGGAGGAAGCGGCCACCCTGGGCGACCTGATCGACCGCATCCAACAGGTCAACCGCGACCGCAAACGCCGCCGTGGACCCTCGCGGGCGGTTTGACGGCCCATCGGTCGCCGGTCCGTTTGCCGGCGCCGTCCCGCTGTGCCAATTGGCGCAAGGCGGTTGACCGGCGGGGCGCGCGGCACAGGTCCCTGGTTCTCACGGTCTTCCAGAGAACGAGGAGTTTGCCGCATGGCCCGAGTCACCGTCGAAGACTGCGTCCTCAAGATCCCCAACCGGTTCGATCTGGTGATGGCGGCGGCCCAGCGGGCGCGCGCCATCGCCACCGGCGCGCCGCTGTCGATCGAGCGCGACAACGACAAGAACCCGGTCGTGGCTCTGCGCGAGATCGCCGAGGAGACGGTTTCCCCCGACGCCCTGAAGGACGCGCTGATCCGCGGCCACCAGCGCCGCTACGAAAGCACGGAGCCGGAGGAGGAGATCGTCGACCTGATGGCCGGCGAGAACGACTGGGTCGGGCGCGAGGACAACTCCCTGGCTGACGACGACGCCCTGAGCGACGCCGAGGAGGACCTGGGCGAGGACGACGACCTGCTGTCCGACATGGACGGCGACCCCGAACGCGCCTTCGGAATGACGGAAGACGACGTGGTCGGCCGCGACGCCGACGGCGACAAGGGGCCCTGATCGCACCGTCGCGGCCAGGGCAATTGCACATGGAGACCAATTTCCACAAATAGAAACTACGTCATCCCCGCGAAGGCGGGGATCCATGCTTCGCATTGCGTGCTCGTATCGGAAACTTGGATCCCCGCCTTCGCGGGGATGACGGATTTCCTGTACAGGGAGAAACGTCTCCAAGTGCGATTGCTCTGCCATTGCCGCCCTTCGCCGTTGAACCCAACCGCGATCCGTCCTAGGTGTGCGGGTCGGCAACGGGTTATCGGGGGAGGGCGGGGATGCGCCGGAGGAGTTTTCTGGGGGCGCTGGCCGGGGCCGCGCTGGCGCGGCCATCCGTGGCGTGGGCGCAGGCGCCCGCCGCGCGCTTCCCCGACGGGTTCGTGTGGGGGGTCTCGACCTCGTCCTATCAGATCGAGGGGGCGGTGGACGCCGACGGGCGGGAGCCCAGCATCTGGGACACCTTCAGCCACATGCCCGGCAAGGTGGCGAACGGCGACACCGGCGACGTTGCCTGCGACCATTACCACCGCTATCTGGAAGACGTGGAGCTGATGGCGCGGGCGCGCATGCGCGCCTACCGCTTCTCGGTCGCGTGGCCGCGCGTGATGCCGGCCGGCGCCGGGGCGGTCAACGCCAAGGGGCTGGACTTCTACGAACGCCTCGTCGACGCGCTGCTGGCGCGGGGTATCGAGCCGTGGGCCTGCCTGTTCCACTGGGACCTGCCGCAGGCGTTGCAGGACCAGGGCGGCTGGACCAACCGCGACATCGCCGGGCGGTTCACCGACTACGCGCTGGTCGTCGCCGGGCGGCTGGGCGACCGGGTGAAGCACTGGGCCATGTTCAACGAGCCCAACGTCTTCGCCATCTTCGGCCACGGCGTCGGCACGCACGCGCCGGGGCTGACCGGGCGGGCCAACTGCATGGCGGCGCTGCACCACCAGAACCTTGCGCAGGGCATGGCGATGCGCGCGCTGCGCGGCGGCGGCCGGCCGGAGTGGCGGCTGGGCACTGTGCTGAGCGTGCAGCCGATCCGGCCGGCCGGCGGGCTGGAGGCCAACCGGCACGCCGCGGCGCTGTGGGACGCGCTGTGGAACCGCGCCTGCCTGGATCCGCTGTTCCTCGGCCGCTATCCGGACCTGCTGGCGGCGGACTTCGAGCCGCTGGTGAAGCCGGGCGATCTGGCGGCGATCCGCCAGCCGGTCAACTTCCTGGGCCTCAACTATTACAGCCGCCTCTACCAGCAGCCGGACCCCGGCGGGCTGATCGGCACCGGGTTCGGGCCCCCGCCGCCGGGCGTGAAGGTCACCGCCATGGGCTGGCCGGTGGAACCGGACGGGCTGACCGAGCAGCTTGTGGAACTGCGCGACCGCTACCGCAACCCGCTGGTCTACGTCATGGAGAACGGTGCCGACTTCCACGACTGGGTCGGGCCGCAGGGGAAGGCCGAGGACGGCGAGCGCATCGCCTTCATCCGCGACCACCTGCATGCCGGGGTGGAGGCGATTCGCCAGGGGGCGAACCTCAAGGGCTGGTTCCCGTGGACGCTGCTGGACAATTTCGAGTGGGCCGAGGGTTATGCCCGCCACTTCGGGCTGGTCCAGGTCGACCGCCGGACCATGAAGCGCACGCCCAAGGCCAGCTATCACTGGTACGCCGACGCCATCCGCATGAATGGTGTTCCGTCGCTATAGGCGCGACACCATGGTGTTGGCGCGGCGCGCGGCCTTGGGGCATGCTTTGGGTATCCGGTAACGTCAGGAGGCCGCCGCCATGACCATCTACACCTTCCCCAAGGACTTCCTGTGGGGGGCCTCCACCGCCGCTTACCAGATCGAAGGGGCGATCGACGCCGACGGCCGCGGACCCTGCGTGTGGGACACCTTCACCGCCGCCGGCAGGATCCAGGACGGCAGCAGCGCCGCCGTCGCCTGCGACCACTATCACCGCTGGCCGGAAGACGTGGCGCTGCTGAAGGACGCGGGATTCAACGCCTACCGCTTCTCCATCGCGTGGCCGCGCATCCTGCCCACCGGCAGCGGGGTGGTGAACGCCAAGGGGCTGGACTTCTACGACAAGTTGGTCGACGGGCTGCTGGCGGCCGGCATACGGCCCATGGCCTGCCTCTACCACTGGGACCTGCCGCAGCCGCTGGAGGACCAGGGCGGCTGGCAGGGGCGCGCGGTGATCGGGCCGTTCGCCGAGTACGCCCGCGTCGTTAGCGCGCGTCTGGCCGACCGGGTCAAGGACTGGATGATGCTGAACGAGCCGAACGTGGTCGCCACGCACGGCTACGGCACCGGCGAGCACGCGCCCGGCCACAAGCTGGGCGAGGACGGCATGCTGCGGGCATTGCACCATCAGAACCTTGCGCAGGGCGCTGCGCTGCGCGCCATCGCCGCCGAGCATTCCGGGCTTACGCTGGGCACCGTCATCAACCTGCAGCCCTGCCGGGCCGAGGACGACCGGCCGGAGAACGTCGCCGCCGCCGCCCGCTGGGACGCGGTGTGGAACCGCGTGGCGCTGGACGGCGTGCTGCGCGGCCAGATCCCGCCACTGATGGCCGAGCGGATGAAGGGCATCGTGCATCCCGGCGACGAGGAGGCGATCCGCTATCCCATCGACCTGCTGGGCATCAACTACTACTCGCGCATGACCATGAAGCACGAGGAAGGGCATCCCTTCGACGTGTGGTGGGGCGACGCGCACTGCGACCGCTGGACCGCCATGGCGTGGCCGGTGCAGCCCGACGGCCTGTACGACCTGCTGATGGAGTTCAAGCGCGACTACGGCAACATCGCCGTCTTCGTGGCCGAGAACGGCGCCGCCTATGACGACGCGGTGACCCCCGACGGGCGGGTGCACGACGCCGAGCGCGTGGCCTTCCTGCGCGACCACGTCGCGGCGGTGGGCCGGGCGGTGCAGGACGGCTGCAACGTCAAGGGCTACCTGTGCTGGAGCCTGCTCGACAACTTCGAGTGGGCGTTCGGGCTGAGCAAGCGCTTCGGCATCGTGCGCGTCGATTACGACACGCTGGAGCGCATCCCCAAGGACAGCTACCGCTTCCTCAGCGCCGTGGCGAAGAGCGGGACGCTGGAGGTGTAGAAGCTTGTTTTATCCCTCCCCCGGCCCTGCCGGGGGAGGGAAGCCCGCGTAAGCTCTCGCCGGATCTTTGATCCGGCTGACGCGGCAGGCGGATGCCATAGGCATCCGCTGAGAGCGGGCAGGGTGGGGGCAGCGGCCATTGTGGCAGGCTGCGGGCCGCTGATCCTTGCGAACAACTTGCCCCCACCCTCCCAAGCTGCGCTTGGGTCCCTCCCTCCCCCGGCAGGGCCGGGGGAGGGCCTTGTTACTTCCCCCGCTCCGCCCGGATCAAATCCGCGTACCAGCGCGACGACGCCTTGGGCGTGCGCTTCAGCGTCTGGAAGTCGACGTGGACCAGACCGAAGCGCGTGCCGTAGCCGCTGCCCCATTCGAAATTGTCGAGCAGCGACCACACGAAATAGCCGCGCACGTCCGCCCCCTGGCGCATCGCGTCGCGCATGCGGTCGATGTACAGGCGGAAGTAGGCGATGCGGTGCGGGTCGGTCACCGCGCCGCCGTCGTCCACCACGTCGCTGCCGCCGCAGCCGTTCTCGGTGATGACGATGGGCATGCGGTAGCGCCGGGTGATCTCCAGCAGCTCGTCGCGGAAGGCGTCGGGGAACACCGCCCAGCCCACGCCGTGGTCGGGCGCGTCGGCCGGTGCGTCGCCCCAGGCGTAGCCCCAGGTCCAGGCCGGGTCCGCCTTGGCGAAGATCGGGCCGTAGTGGTTGAGGCCGAACCAGTCGATGGGCCGGCAGATGCGGGCCATGTCGCCGGCCCGCACGTACGGCTCGATAGCGGCCGCGGTGCGCGGCGGGTAGTGGCCCAGCAACTGCGGGTCGGGGAAGGCCAGATTCCAGTGCTCGTCCAGCAGGGCGGCGGCCTCGGCGTTCTCGGGCTGGCCATGCTCGGGCATGACCTGCTGGCGGTTGTGGATGGCGCCGATGGAGGCGCCGGGGACGAGGGCGCGCAGCACGTCCACGCCAGCACCATGCGCGAGGTTGACGTGGTGGATGGCCTTCAGGTGCTGCTCGCGGTCGGTGATACCGGGGGCGGCCCAGGGGATGGCATAGCCGAACAGGGTGAAGACGGAGAACTCGTTGAAGGTCATCCAGCGCTTGACCCGGTCGCCGTAGCGCCGGGCGCAGAGGGCGGCGTAATCGGCGAACCAGCCGGTCGTGTCCCGGTTGGCCCAGCCGCCGAGATCCTGCAAGCCCTGCGGCAGGTCCCAGTGGTAGAGGCACAGCCACGGCTCGATGCCGGCTTCCAGCAGCGAATCGACGAGGCGGTCGTAGAAAGCGAGGCCCGGCTCGTTGACGGCGCCGCGCCCGCGCGGCAGCACGCGCGGCCACGCCACCGAGAAACGGTAGGCGTCGACGCCGATGCCGCGCATCAACGCGATGTCCTCGGCGGTGCGGTGGTAGTGGTCGCACGCCACGTCGGCGTTGCTGCCGTCGCCGATGCCGCCCTTGGTGATGCAGCGCGTGTCCCAGATGCTGGCGCCCCGCCCGTCGTCGCGCACCGCCCCCTCCACCTGATAGGCGGAGGTCGAGACGCCCCACACGAAGTCCTGCGGCGAACGGGGGGCTGCGCTGTCGGGCATGGGGTCCTCCGGGTGTGGGTGGGCCGATACTACCTTTGGCAAGGTGCGCGTGGAACGGGCATAATCGGTGACGGAACCCATGCGGAGGGCGCGTCATGACCGGCAATTCGGAATTCGGCTTTCCGCCGGGCTTCCTCTGGGGCGCCTCGACGTCCAGCTACCAGATCGAAGGCGCGGCGAACGAGGACGGGCGCGGGCCCAGCATCTGGGACACGCTGTGCCGCATGAAGGACCGGGTGGACAACGGCGATACCGGCGACGTCGCCTGCGACCATTACCACCGCTATGCCGAGGACGTGGCGTTGATGCGCGACCTGGGCCTGAACGCCTATCGTTTCTCGGTGGCATGGCCGCGCGTGCTGCCGCGCGGGCGCGGCGCCGTCAACGAGCCGGGCCTCGCTTTCTACGACCGGCTGATCGATTCGCTGCTGGAAGCCGGCATCGAGCCGTGGCTGTGCCTCTACCATTGGGACCTGCCGCAGGGCTTGCAGGATCTCGGCGGCTGGGCCAACCGGGACACGGCCGGCTGGTTCGCCGATTACGCCGCCCTCTGCGCCCGGCGCTACGGCGACCGGGTCAAGCGCTGGGCCACCATCAACGAGTTCTCCGTCTTCACCCTGTTCGCCTACGCGTTGGGTGCCGGGGCGCCGGGCATCTCCGACCGGAACGAGCACCTGAAGGCCATCCATCATGTGAACCTCGCGCATGGTGCTGGCGTGGACGTGCTGCGCGCCCTCGTCCCCGGCGCCTCCATCGGTGCGGTGCACAGCGTGCAGCCCTGCCGGCCGGAGAACGCCGACGACCCCGGCCACCGCGAGGCCGCCGCCCTGTTCGACGAGCTGTGGAACCTCGCCTTCCCCGACGCCCAGCTGCGGGGCCACTACCCGCCGCGCATCGCCGCGGCCATCGAGCCGTACGTGCGGGCCGGCGACATGGCGCGCATCTGCCGGCCCATCGACTGGTTCGGCCTCAACCACTACGCGCCGATGTACGCCAAGCCGGACCCCGAAACGGTCTGGGGCTGCGGCTGGGGGGCGGCGCCGGACGGCATGCCGCGCACGGACGTCGGCTGGCCGATGCAGCCGGAGGCGTTCCGCGACACGCTGCTCGACCTCACCCGGCGCTACCGGCTGCCCATCTACGTCACCGAGAACGGTTTCGGCAGCAAGACGGAAACCGGGCCGGACGACCCGCGCCGCTTGGCCTACCTGCGCGCCTATGTCGCGGCGATGGGGGAGGCGGCGCGGGCGGGGGCCGACGTGCGCGGCTATTTCGTGTGGTCGCTGCTGGACAATTTCGAATGGAACGGCGGCTACGCGCCGCGATTCGGCATCGTCCACGTGGATTTCGAAACACAGCGGCGCACGCCCAAATCCTCGGCCCGCTGGTACGCGGACTTGATCCGGGCGGCGCGGGGGAACTCCTGACGTTGGGTTTTCGCTGGCGCTCAACCCAACCTACAGTCCAGCCGTAGGTTGGGTTGAGGCCAAAGCCGAAAACCCAACGGAGCGCGCCTACAGTTCCGGGGCGGTGATCACGTAGGCCGGGGCCGGACGGCAGCGTTCCTCGCGCATGCGCACCGCACCGTTGACGCGTTCCAGGACGAACTTGCGCTTGTGGTGGGCCTCCAGCCCGACATGGCTGCTGATGGTCAGCAGCGTCGCCTTCGGGAACTCCATGTTGAGCAGACGCATCATGTCCTCTTCGCTCGCCGGGTCGAGGGAATCGGTGGCGTCCTCCACGAAGATCCAGTCGGGCCGGCGGATCAGCAGGCGGGCGAAGCCCAGGCGCTGCTGTTCGGAAACGGCGAGCACCCCGTCCCAATGGTCGTTGTCGTCCAGCCGGGCGCACAGGTGCTGCAGGCCGACGCGCTCCAACGCCTCGCGCGCGTCGTCTTCGGAAACCTTCTCCGGCTCGCCCGGATAGCTCAGCGCGGCGCGCAGCGTGCCGTGCGGCAGGTAGGGCCGTTCGGGCATGAAGAAGACGCGGGTGTGGGCCGGCAGGGCGATGCGCCCGCTGCCCCACGGCCAGACGCGGGCCACCGCGCGGAACAGCCGGATCGCCGCCCCCGGATCGCCGGCGATCAGCACGCGCTCGCCCGGCCGCACCTCGGCGCTGAAGCGCTCGATGACGGGGTGGCCGTCCGGTTCGGTGATCGTCACATCCTGGAAGGACAGCGCGTGCTCCGCGTCGGTGCGGTCGACCACGATGCGCTCCGTCCCCTCGCCGCCGACTTCGCGGTCGAGGCGGTGCAGCGCCTCCTGCAATCCCAGCACGCGCTCCACCGACGCCTTCCATTCGGCGACGCGCGGCAGGTTGTCGATGGGCCAGGACAGCGCCGCCACCGTCTGCTGGAACGCCTGCGCGGTCTGCATCAGCACGCCCAGCGTGATCGCCCCGGTGATGTAGCTGGGGGCCGCCACCAGGATCGGCACGGCCGTGGACAGCACCGAATACGAGGCGCTGAAGATCATCATGTTCGACAGCGCCTGGGTCTGGCGGTGCCAGCCCCGCTTCACGCTGTTGAACAGATCGCCCAGGCGGCCGCGCTCGCCCGATTCGCCGTGCAGCAGGGCGATTGGCTGGGCGTTCTCGCGCACATGGGCGAGGCCGAAGCGGAAGTCCGCCTCGAACCCCTGTCGCTGGTTGACGGCGCGGACCAGCGGCTGGCCGACCACCATGGCGATCGTCGTGCCGGTGGCGGCGTACAGCAAGGCGATGTACAGCAGGTAACCGGGCACCGTGAAGGTGACGCCGGCCAGCGTCACCTCCGGCGCGCCGGACAGCATCCACAGGACGCTGGTGAAGCTGACCAGCAGCAACACGCAGTAGGACAGCGACAGGCCCAGGTCGATGGCGTATTCGGTGCTGATCCGGATGTCTTCGGCGATGCGGCCGTCGGGGTTGTCGTGGTCGCCCGGCAGGTAGTTGACCTGATGCTGCCGGCCGCGCGTCAGCCAGTCGTCCAGCACCTTGCGGGTCAGCCACTCGCGCCAGCCCAGCTGAAGCTTCCGCTTCACCCACAGGTGGCCCAGCGTGTCCAGGATGTTGAAGGCGATGATGCCGAAGACCGCGGCGATCATCGCCATGAAGCGGTCCATCGAGCGCTGCTCCAGCGCGTCGAACAGCCGTTCGCTCCATATGTTGATCATGATCGGCACGATCACCTGGCCGATCGTCAGCAGCGCCAGCGCCAGGGCGAGCAGCCGCACCCGCCACTTCTCCTCGCACGACCAGTAGCCGCCGGCGAGGTCGAGGAAGCGGCGCGGGAATCCGGCCAGTGGCGGCTGTCGGGGCTGTTCCACCTTATCCGTCCAATTTTCGCGAAATGCCCATACGGTTTAATACTAACGGCAGGGTATTACCAACTGCTTGCACGGTCGCGCCGCGCCGGGCGGGAAGGTGACAATGGTGTGACCTCGCGCACGGCGGGAACCACGCGCGGCGCGGTCATGTTGCCGGTGGGCCACTCCGTTCCGCAAGGAGATGTTCCATGACCAAGCAGATGCCGCCGGTTCCCCCGGCGGGCCGCAGCGACAAAGGCCCCGGAAGCAGCCCGCAGGTCGCCAAGGACGACGCGGCCGCCACCAACCGCCCGGTGCCCGACAACCTTGAAGAGCAGGACCGCCAGGGCAACACCAAGCAGAACACCACCCACCAGGGGTATCAGCAGGATCGTTGAGCCACCACCGGCGAATCGGGCGCCGGCGAACAGAGAGGGAGCCGGTGAGCACCAGCCGTTCGGGTGAACGCCTCGTCCGCACCGACGTGCCCGCGCGCCTCGACCGGTTGCCGTGGGGCCGGTTCCACGGGCTGGTCGTGGTGGCGCTGGGCATCACCTGGATCCTCGACGGGCTGGAGGTGACCATCGCCGGCGCCATCGCCGGCGCGCTGACCGAAAGCCCGTCGCTGCGCTTCACCGAAGCCGACGTCGGCGCCGTGGGCAGCGCCTACATCCTGGGCGCCGTGCTGGGGGCGCTGTTCTTCGGCTACCTCACCGACCGGATGGGGCGCAAGAAGCTGTTCTTCATCACGCTCGCCGTGTACGGGACGGCGACCTTCGCCAACGCCTTCGCCTGGGATTTCTGGAGCTTCGCGGCCTTCCGCTTCCTGACCGGGGCGGGGATCGGCGGCGAGTACGCGGCCATCAATTCGGCCATCCAGGAGCTGATCCCCGCCCGCTACCGCGGCCGCACCGACCTTGGCATCAACGGCAGCTTCTGGATCGGCGCGGCACTGGGCGCGGTGGGGGCGATCGTCCTGCTGGCGCCCGGCTTCCTGCCGCCGGACATGGGCTGGCGCTTCGCCTTCGGCATCGGCGGCGCGCTGGCCATCGTCATCATCTTCCTGCGCAGTTTCCTGCCGGAAAGCCCGCGCTGGCTGATGGTCCACGGTCGGATCGAGGAGGCCGAGCGGATCGTCGACGCCATCGAATCGCGGGTGCGCGCCGAAACGGGCGCGCCGCTGCCCGCCACGCCGGGGCGGCCGATCACGCTGGACATGTCGCGCGACACCACGATGCCGGCGGTGGCGCGCGCCCTGTTCACGCATTACCGCCGCCGCTCCATCCTGGGGCTGTCGCTGATGACGGCGCAGGCGTTCTTCTACAACGCCATCTTCTTCACCTACGCGCTCATCCTGACGCGGTTCTACGGCGTGCCGGCCAGTGCGGTGGGCTGGTACATCCTGCCCTTCGCGCTGGGGAACTTCGCCGGTCCGCTGCTGCTCGGGCCGCTGTTCGACACGGTCGGGCGCAAGCCGATGATCGCCGGGACCTACGCGGTGTCCGGCATCCTCCTCGCGTTCACCGGCGTGCTGTTCCAGCAGGGGCTGCTGACGGCGGTGACGCAGACCATGGCGTGGAGTGTCATCTTCTTCTTCGCCTCGGCGGCGGCCAGCTCGGCCTACCTGACGGTCAGCGAGAGCTTCCCGCTGGAGGCGCGGGCGACGGCGATCGCCCTGTTCTACGCCCTGGGCACCGCGCTGGGCGGGGTGATCGCGCCGTGGTTCTTCGGCCGCCTCATCGCCACCGGCGATCCCGGGCAGATCCTCATCGGCTATCTGATCGGCGCGGGCCTGATGGTGGCCGCCGCGGGCGTCGAACTGGTCCTGGGCGTGGCGGCCGAGCGCAAGTCGCTGGAAACCGTCGCCGCGCCATTGTGCGGAGTCCCGGCCGCGGCGGAGTGAGCCGACGTTGGGTTTTCGCTGACGCTCAACCCAACCTACGGGAACGTGCCGCGTAGGTTGGGTTGAGGCCAAAGCCGAAAACCCAACGGCGGACGCGTTGCGGCGATCCTCCTGCTCCGTGGGGGTATTCCCTATGACGCGCGGGCCGCAACCGCCCGCGCCCCGGTTATGATCGCCGCGCCATGAGGAGATATGCATGCCGGGGATCGAGGTTTGGGGTGGCATCGAAAGCACCGTCGCCCGCATCGGGGACGCGTACGTCGACCAGACGGTGCTGAGCGGCCATCATGACCGCCTCGACGACCTGGACGCGTTCGCCCGGCTCGGCATCCACCGCATCCGCTATCCGGTGCTGTGGGAGCGCGTGGCGCCGAATGGGCTGGACACGGCGGACTGGAGTTGGACCGACCGGCGCCTGAACCGCCTGCGGGACCTGGGCATCCGGCCCATCGTCGGGCTTCTGCACCACGGCAGCGGGCCGCGCGGCACCGATCTTCTGGACCCGGACTTCGCTGCACGCTTCGCCGCCTTCGCGCGGCGGGCGGCCGAGCGCTACCCCTGGATCGAGGACTGGACGCCGGTCAACGAGCCACTGACCACCGCCCGCTTCAGCGGGCTCTACGGCCTGTGGTACCCGCACGCGCGGGACCACCGCGCGTTCCTGTGCATGCTGCTGAACGAGATCGACGGCACCCGCCGCGCCATGCGGGCGATCCGCGCCGTCAACCCGCAGGCCCGGCTGATCCAGACCGAGGACCTGTGCCGGGTCTTCAGCACGCCGCACCTGGCCTATCAGGCGGCCTACGAGAACGAGCGGCGGTGGCTCGGCCTTGACCTGCTCACCGGGCGGGTGGACGCCGGGCATCCGCTGCGCCCGTACCTGGAGGAGGCGGCGCTCGATCCGCCGCACCGCCGGCTGCTCGACTCGCTGGTGGAGGAACCGTGCCCGCCCGACGTCATCGGCGGCAACCATTACTTGACCAGCGAACGGTTCCTGGACGAGCGGCTGGAACGCTATCCGCCCGAGGCGCACGGCGGCAACGGCATCGACCGCTACGCCGACGTGGAGGCCGTGCGCGTCGTCGCCGAGGGGGTGGCCGGCTTCGAGAGCCTGCTGCTGGAGACGTGGGAGCGCTATGGCCTGCCCGTCGCGGTGACCGAGGCGCACAACGGCTCGACCCGCGAGGAGCAGATGCGCTGGCTGAAGGAGGTGTGGGACGGCGCCGTCCGGCTGCGCGGGCGCGGCGTCGACGTGCGCGCGGTGACGGCGTGGTCGCTGCTCGGCAGCTTCGACTGGAACAGCCTGCTGACGCGGCGCGACGGCGCCTATGAATCCGGCGTCTTCGACATCCGTTCGGCCCGGCCGCGCCCGACGGCGCTGGCCGGGCTGGTGGCCGGGCTGGCGCGGGACGGCGACGCCGACCACCCGGTGCTGGACACGCCGGGCTGGTGGCACCGGCCCGACCGCTTTTTCTGGCCGCCGGTGCGCTGCCGGCCCTACACGCTGTCCTACGGGGCCTGGACACTGTCGGGGCGGCGGGCCGAGCCGCGCACGCTGCTGATCACCGGGGCGACGGGCACGCTGGGGCGCGCCTTTGCGCGGCATTGCGCGCTGCGGGGGCTGCCCTACCGCGCGCTCCGCCGGCACGAGCTGGACGTGAGCGACCCGGCTTCGGTGGCGGCGGCGCTCGACCGCTTCCGCCCCTGGGCGCTGATCAACGCCGCCGGCTACGTCCGCGTGGACGAGGCGGAAGGGGAGCCCGAGCGGTGCCGGCGCGAGAACGCCGACGGAGCCGTTGTCCTGGCCGAGGCCTGCGCGGCGCGCGGCGTCGCGCTGGTGACCTTCTCCTCCGACCTTGTGTTCGACGGGGCCAAGCGGGCGCCTTATGTGGAGACGGACGCGGTGGCGCCGCTCGGCGTCTATGGGGCCAGCAAGGCGGCGGCGGAATCCGGCGTGCTGCGCGTGCTGCCGGACGCGCTGGTCGTCCGCACCAGCGCCTTCTTCGGGCCATGGGACCAGCACAACTTCGTCACCCAGACGCTGAACCGGCTGCGCGCCGGGCAGCGCGTCGCGGTGGCGGCGGACGTCTGCGTCTCGCCCACCTACGTGCCGGATCTGGCGGACGCCACGCTGGACCTGCTGATCGACGGGGAGGCGGGGGTGTGGCATCTGGCATCGGCCGGCGCGGTGAGCTGGGCCGACCTCGCGCGGATGGCAGCCGACCGTTGCGGCCTGGACGCGTCGCGCATCGACGCGGTCGCCGCCGCCCGGCTCGGCTGGACGGCGCGGCGGCCGGCCTACAGCGTGCTGGGGTCGGAGCGCGGCTGCGTCATGCCGGCGCTGGACGACGCGCTGGCGCGCTACGTCGCCGCCTTGTCGGCTGCGTCGTCGGCCGGGGTGACGGCGCGCATCGGCCCGGCCGAGGGGCTGGCCGAATACTTCCGCACCCACCACGCGCGCTGACCATCACCACCGGTCATGCGGTCCACACCGGTTCCAGCCGGAACCACACCGTGGCGGTTTCCCCGGCCGGCAGCACCATGCCGCCCACCCGCTCGGACCCGAGCTGGGTGAGGTTGGGCCAGTCCGTGCAGTTGCCGACCGGCTCCAGGCAGAAGAAATCCTCGGCCGCCGGGGTGTAGGCCACGAGGAAGTCGAGCGCGGCGCCCGCCGTCATCCGCAGGCCGACGTCCAACTCGGGCCAGCGGACCAGCGCCGTGCGGTCCCAGCCGGTGAAGTTGTTGTCCAGATCGGCGTCGGCGACGCGCAGGCCGGTCGCGAGCCGGTCGGTCACCCAGGTGCGCTCCATGCGCGTCGGCATCACCTCGGCGTCGGTCGACCAGATGGCGTCGACGCGGGCCGTCACCGTCGTGTCCGGCGTGCGCGGAAGGTAGGGGTGGTGGCCGAGGCCGAGCGGCATCGCCACACCGCCCCGGTTGGTCACCGACAGCCGCACCGTCAGGCCGTCGTCGGCCAACTCATAGGTCTGGCGCGCGTCGTAGCGGTAGGGCCAGGCGTCCGGCCGGTGCTCGAAGGCCAGCGTCACCGCGTCGGGCGCGCGCTCCACCACCGTCCACGGGCGCTGCCACGCATGGCCGTGGATGGCGTGGCGCGAGTGGGCGTAGTTGGCGGGCAGCCGCACCTCCGTCCCGCCGAAGCTGAAGCGGCCGTCGCGCACGCGATTGCAGAAGGGGATCAGCGGGAAGCTGGCCATGCCCAGCGGGTCGCGCGCGGCCAGCGCCTCCTCCGTCGCCGGGCGCAGCCAGTCGATCACACGGCCGTCCCGCCGCCCGCCCCGCCGCCCGCGGAAGCGGGCGATGGAGCCGCCGATCTCCGGCGCCACGTCGAGCGTGAGGGGACCGGAGGCGATCGAGACGACGGCGGGGTGCCGCAGGGCCGCGGGGCTGGTCAGCATGCAGGGTACCATCCAGGAAATGTGGCGACGGCAAGGGCGTCGTGCGCCCGAGTATCGTGAAGGCGCGGCAGCCCCGTCGAGCGCCCGAAAGGGGAGCGGTGGCCATGTCCGCGAATTGTCCCAGGCCCGCCCGTGCCCCGATCGGAAGCGGAGCGCGTGCCGCGACCGGAGGTCAGGTGAGTACCGCCGGGGAGGTATGTCCGATGAAGGTGCCTTCATCTTCGTGACGTTGCACAAAGCATCGCGCGTGATGAAGTGCCCGTGTCCTGCCGATCCTCTGCAACGCTTGCAAATCTTGCGGATGCGCAAGGTTTGCTCCGACAGACGGGGGCGTGTTCAGGCCCCGCCGGGAAACGCGAGTTAACCCCTATCGTGATGGCGCGCTGCGGGAACCCTTCCCGAAAACCGCTGTTGGCGGACCCCGTAAGCGGACGAGACTTCCGTGCGTCCGCACCATCCCATGCCTGAACCGGGGAGATCGTGCCGATGGAGTACACCGAGGGCGAGGATTTGGCTGCGCCAACATACCGGACGCGGAGCGCCGAAGGCGCCGAACCGGTCGAACGCGGCACGCGGGAAAAAGCGGCACCTCGGGACTTCGTCTGCTTTTCGCATCTGCGCTGGCACTTCGTTCACCAGCGCCCGCAACACCTGATGACGCGCTTCGCCCGCGAATTCCGGCTGCTGTTCGTCGAGGAACCGGTGGGCACCGACGCGGCCGCGCCACACCTGGATGTCCACGCCACCGGGGACGGCGTCACCATCCTGGTGCCGCGCATCCCCGCCGGGATGGACGCGGACGCCGCGCAACGCGCGCTGCTCGACCGCCACTTCGCCGCGACGGGCGTGACGCGGCCGATCCTCTGGTACTACACGCCGATGAGTCTGGCCTTCTCGGACCACATCCCGGCCGCCGCCGTGGTCTACGACTGCATGGACGAGCTGTCCGCCTTCAAGGGCGCGCCGCCGCAGCTGGTGGAGCGGGAGCGCGCGCTGCTGGAACGCGCCGACCTCGTCTTCACCGGCGGGTACAGCCTGTACGAGGCCAAGCGCCACATGCACCCCAGCATCCACGCCTTTCCCAGCAGCGTGGACGTGCCGCACTTCACCACCGCCCGTGGCGCCGTGGCGGAGGCCGAGGATCAGGCGGCGCTGCCGCGCCCGCGCCTGGGCTTCTTCGGCGTGATCGACGAGCGGTTCGACATCGACCTGCTCGCCGGCATCGCCCGGCTTCGGCCGGACTGGCAGCTCGTCATGATCGGGCCGGTGGTCAAGATCGACCCGGCGGCGCTGCCGCGGGCCCCGAACATCCATTACCTGGGCGGGCGCGGCTACGCCGACCTGCCGCGCTATCTGGCCGGCTGGGACGTGGCGCTGATGCCGTTCGCGCTGAACGAGTCCACCCGCTTCATCAGCCCGACCAAGACGCCGGAGTATCTGGCCGCCGGGCGGCCCGTGGTGTCGACGCCCATCCGCGACGTGGTGCGCAGCTACGGCGATGCCGGCCTCGTCCACATCGCCCGCACGCCCGAGGAGTTCGTCGCCGCGATCGAACGGGCATTGGGCGAAGACGGCCGCTCGGCCCGCTGGCTGGCCGAGGTCGACCGCGCGCTGGCCGACATGTCGTGGGACCAGACCTGGGCTCGTATGAAAGGGTTGATCGAATGCGTGATCTGAACGACGGCGTACCGGGCCAGCCGGTCGTCGCCTCCTCGCGCTCGTCGCGCAACGGGGCTCCGCTGGCCGGGCGGGCCGGCTTCGATTATCTGATCGTCGGCGCCGGCTTCGCCGGCAGCGTGCTGGCCGAGCGGCTGGCGCGCGGCCTGGACAAGCGCGTGCTGATCATCGACCGGCGCCCGCACATTGGCGGCAACGCCTATGACCACTACAACGACGACGGCATCCTCATCCACCGCTATGGGCCGCACATCTTCCACACCAACGCGCCGCACGTGGCCGAGTACCTGTCGCGCTTCACCAAATGGCGGCCGTACGAGCACCGCGTGCTGGCGCACGTCGACGGCCAGCTCCTTCCCATCCCGATCAACCGCACGACGGTCAACACGCTCTATGGCCTGAACCTCGCCGAGAGCGAGGTGGACGCCTTCTTCGCCGCGCGGGCCGAGGCGGTGGCGGAAGTCCGCACGTCGGAGGACGTGGTGGTCGGCAAGGTCGGGCGCGAGCTGTACGAGAAGTTCTTCCGCGGCTACACGCGCAAGCAATGGGGCATGGACCCGTCCGAGCTGGACAAGGCGGTGACCTCGCGCGTGCCGACGCGGACCAACGACGACGACCGCTATTTCGGCGACAGCTTCCAGAACATGCCGCTGCACGGCTTCACGCGGATGTTCGAGAACATGCTCGACCACCCGAACATCAAGATCATGCTGAACGCCGACTATCGCGAGGTGGTGCGCGACGTGCGGTTCGACAAGCTGATCTTCACCGGCCCGATCGACGAATATTTCGATTACCGGTACGGAAAGCTGCCTTACCGCTCGCTGCGCTTCCACCACCAGACGGCGGACCAGGAATGGTTCCAGCCGGTGGCGGTGGTGAACTACCCCGGCGAGGAGGTGCCGCACACCCGCGTCACCGAATACAAACACCTGACCGGCCAGCGCCACGTCAAGACCAGCCTGACCTACGAATACCCCGCGTCGGACGGCGACCCGTACTATCCGGTGCCGCGCGCCGAGAACGCCGAGCTGTACCGCAGGTATCAGGCGCTGGCCGACGCCACGCCGGACGTGCACTTCGTCGGCCGGCTGGCGACCTACCGCTACTACAACATGGATCAGGTGGTGGCACAGGCGTTGACGCTGTTCGGGCGCATCGCCAAGGCGGAAGAACGCGGGCACGCCACGTCGGAGGCGGCGCGGGCGCTGTCCTCGATGGCGCAGGGCATGGCGGTCCGGAAACCCGTGGGCGCGGCCGAGTGAGGCAAGCGATCTTCGGAGGGCGACGGATGCACACGCCGACGCTGTTCGACAGCCTCTTCCTCGGCGGCTTCGAATGCTCGACCCACCGGCGCGCGGACGGGCGGCGCCTCGACCTGATCGCGGCGACCGGCCATGACCGGGCGGCGGCGGCGGACTACCGCGCCATGCTCCGGCACGGCATCCGCACGGTGCGCGACGGCGTGCGCTGGCACCGCATCGAGACGTCGCCGGGACGCTACGACTGGTCCAGTTTCCTGCCCATGCTGCACGCCGCCCGCGACCAGGGCGTGCGGGTGATCTGGGACCTGTGCCACTACGGCTTTCCCGACGGCATCGACATCTGGCGCCCGGCGTTCGTCGACCGCTTCGCCCGCTTCGCCCGCGCCCTGGCGGAGCTGGTGCGCGACGAGACGGACGCCGTGCCCTTCTACTGCCCGGTCAACGAGATCGCCTACTGGTCCTGGGCCGGCGGCGACATGGCGATGATGAACCCCTGCGAACGGGGCCGCGGCCTGGAACTGAAGCACCAGCTCGTCCGCGCCGCCGTCGCCGGGATCGAGGCGGTGCGGGCGGTGGACCCGCGCGCCCGCTTCGTGCACGTCGATCCGGTCATCAACGTCGTCGCCCATCCCGACCGGCCGCAGGACCGTGTCGAGGCGGCGGCCTTCAGCCGCGCCCAGTACCAGTCCTGGGACATGACGGCGGGCGACTACTGGCCCGGCCTCGGCGGCCGGCCGGAGCTGCTGGACATCATCGGGGTCAACTACTACTCCGACAACCAGTGGTTCCTCGGCGGCGACACCATCACGCGCGACAGCCCGCATTACCGCCCCTTTCGCGAGATCCTGGCCGACGTCTGGGCGCGCCATCGCCGGCCCATCCTGGTGGCCGAGACCGGGGCGGAGGGCGACGCGCGGGCCCCCTGGCTCGACTACGTCGCCGGCGAGGTAATGGCTGCCATGGCGGCCGGCGTGCCGGTGGAGGGCATCTGCCTCTATCCGATCCTGGACTATCCCGGCTGGACCAACGACCGCCATTGCCCGGTCGGCCTGCTGGGCACTCTCGACGCCGGGCACCGCCCGGTGCACCAGCCGCTGGCCGACGCGTTGCGGCGCTGGCAGGCGGCGTTCAAGGGCGCACCCGCCCATCCCGCCTTCACTATGGCCTGAACCCGTTAGGAACCGCGCCCATGTCGGCCGATCCGCAGTTCCCTCAGCGCCCGATCCCCTTTTTCCTGCGCTACGTCGCCCGCTGGCCCTGGCACTTCGCCGGCCTGCTGGCTCTGGTCGTCGTGGCCGCCGCCTGCGCGGTGGCCGTGCAATACGGCATGAAGCTGCTGGTGGACGCCATGGCGGCGCCCGAGCGCAACGCCGTCGCCGTGTGGTCGCCGCTTATCCTGTTCATCGCGCTCATCGGCGTGGAGAACGGGCTGTGGCGGCTGGGCGGCTGGCTCGGCTGCCGGACCATCGTCGGCGTCGGGGTGGACATCCGCCTGGACCTGTTCAAGCATCTGTCCGGCCACCCCATGCGCTATTTCGCCGACCACTTCGCCGGGTCGCTGGGCAACCGCATCACCGCCGCGGCCGGGGCGACGGGCGCGCTGATCAGCACGTTCAGCTGGAACATCCTGCCGCCGATCACCGATTTCATCGGCGCCGTGCTGGTCCTGACCACGGTGGACTGGCGCATGGCCGCCGCCCTGGTGATCTTCGTCGCCATCGTGGCGAGCGGCATCGCGCTGATCGGCGTGCGCGGCCGGCCGCTGCACCGGGCCTACGCCGATCAGGCATCCTACGCCGGCGGAGAGCTGGTGGACGTCGTCTCCAACATCTGGGTGGTGCAGGCGTTCTCGGCGCGCACGCGGGAGCGGGAGCGGCTGGCCCGGACCTTCGGCATCGAGGCCACGGCGCAGCGGCGCAGCTGGCTCTATCTGGAGAAGACGCGGGTGGTGCACGACCTGTGCCTGTGGGTGATGGCCGGCGGCATGCTGGTCTGGGCGGTGTCGCTGTGGACGGCCGGGCGCATCACGCCGGGCGACGTGGTGCTGGTCAGCGCGCTGACCTTCCGCATCCTGCACGGTTCGCGCGATCTGGCGTTCGCGCTGGTCGGCACGACGCAGCACTTCGGCCAGATCGCCGAGACCCTGCGGGTGATCGGCCAGCCGCACGCCGTGGCCGACGCGCCCGGCGCCCATTCCCTGATCGGCCTGGGCGGCTCGGTCGAGTTCGAGAACGTCACCTTCGCCTATTCCGACGGCCGGCGCGTCCTCAAGGATTTCACGCTGCGCATCCCGGCCGGACAGCGCATCGGCATCGTCGGCCCGTCCGGGGCGGGCAAGTCGACGCTGGTCGGTCTGGTCCAGCGCCTGGACGACGTGCAGCAGGGCCACGTCCTGATCGACGGGCAGGACATCGCGCACGTCTCGCGCGACAGCCTGCACGACGCCATCGCCGTGGTGCCGCAGGAAATCTCGCTGTTCCATCGCTCGGTGCTGGAGAACATCCGCTATGGCCGCCCGGACGCCAGCGACGAGGAGGTGATCCTGGCCGCCCGCGCCGCCTATTGCGACGATTTCATCCGGGAACTGCCCCAGGGGTACGACACGCTGGTGGGCGAGCGGGGCATCAAGCTGTCGGGCGGGCAGCGCCAGCGCATCGGCATCGCCCGCGCCTTCCTGAAGAACGCGCCCATCCTGATTCTGGACGAGGCCACCTCGGCGCTGGACACCGAATCCGAACTGGAGATCCAGCGGGCGCTGAACGACCTGATGCGCGGCCGCACGGTGCTGGCCGTGGCGCACCGGCTCTCCACCCTGTCGGGTTTCGAGCGCATCCTGGTGCTGGTGGACGGCCGCGTCGTGGAGGACGGCAGCCCGGTGGAACTGCGCCGCCGCGGCGGCACCTTCGACGCGCTGTGGCGCCTGCAGGCGGAAGGCTTCTCGATGGACGAGGCGCTGGCACGGCGGGCCGCGGAGTAAGCCAGAGTCCCTCCCCCAGCTCCGCTGGGGGAGGGAAGCCCGCGTAAGCGGGCAGGGTGGGGGCAGCGGTCTTCGTGGCAGGCGTAAGCTGATTCTCGGAAACAACTTGCCCCCACCCTCCCAAGCTTCGCTTGGGCCCCTCCCTCCCCCGGCAGGGCCGGGGGAGGGGGTAAGCGGCGGCTTACCCCACCGTCTCGCGCACGCGCTCGGTTTCGGCGGCGTCGCGGCCCTTGAGCGCCAGTTCGACCAGGCCGTCCAGCAGGGCGGTGGCGGTCGGGTCGGCGCCGGGGGCGTCGTTCAGCAGGCGGAAGGTGGTCGCCACCATGCGGCCGTGGCCGCAGTTCCGCTCGACGATCAGCGCCGCCGGCTTGTGCACCCAGCCCACCACCATGCCGGCGTGCACGCGGGCCTGGAAGTCCCAGGTGGTGCAGTTGGCGATGACGTGGTCGGGGATCACCCGGTCGAAGCCGTGGTCGATCAGCGGGCCGCCCGGCAGCCGGGCGAACGGACCCGACCGCTTCACCCACGAGAAGGACGAGGCCCACGCCCCCAGCCACATGGAGCCGTGGCGCGGCACCACCCGGACGTTCTGGAAGTGCGGGAACATCGGCTGCAGCTCCTGCGGCTCGTCGGCCAGGATGACCAGACGGGATCCCGCGCGCACCTCGGCCCCCAGATCGTCGTCCAGCCGGCGGGCGACGATCACGTCCGCCGCCTTGGCGTCCGGCGCCGTGGCGTAGCCAAGGTCCGCGAAGCGTTCCGCCAGATCGGCGTCCGGCGTCCACACCGACACGGCGCCGGCCGGCGGCGCCATGCGCCGGGGGTGGATCGCCAGCTCCACGTGGTTGGTTGCCAGAACGCCGTCGCCGGTGGCGATTTCCAGCTCCAGGCGGTGGACCTCCGGCTGTTCCACGTGCGGCGCGCGGAAGGTGGCGGGGCGGGCGGTGCAGACCCCCGGCGTCAGGGTCATGGGTTCGCGGTCGCCCAGGCCGGCGGCGTCCAGCGACCAGCGCATCTCGACGCCGTCCACCGTGTCGCCGCGGCCGTGCGCCGCCGCGAGGCCGACCTCGACCTCCTCACCCTCCCAGTAGGCCGTGCGGTTCCATTGCGGCACCACCACCGTGTCGGCGTTGATGGTGTGGAAGACGTTGTGGAAGGCGCGCGGGTTGCGCCGCATGTCGAGCAGGCCGTTCGACTCCCAGTGGCAGTCGGTGAACTCGGTGATGACGTAGCCGGCGAGGTTGGGCTGCCGGCGCATCGCCTCAATCTGGTACTTCAGCGCGCGGAACTGCTGCCACTGCGCGGCCTCGACGAAGCGCTCCATGGTGCCGAACACGCGGTCCAGGCCGTAGGAGTGGAAGCGCGTCTCGACGCCGTGGGCGTACATGACGCCCTCGCCCCAGTCATGGCCGGTCTCGAACCACCACGGCTCCTTGCCGTCGGCGCCGCGCAGCAGCTTCGGGTCGGGCAGGCCCCAGTTGCCGAACTCCGAGCACATGACGGGCTCCTGCCCGGTGCGCTTCGCGTCGCCGTGATGGCTGTAGGTCGCCTCCGCGCGGTTCGCCATGCGCTCGACGAAGCCGTCCCAGGAGTGGCGGTGGTCGGGGATCGCCGCGTAGAAGTGATAGTCCTCGATGTCCGACTGCACGTGGAAGCTGGGCCACAGCGGCGAGTTGTCGACAACCAGCCGGGTGGGGTCGAAGTCCTTGAGCCAGCGGTAGGTCGCGTTGACCCAGTCGCGGTGCTCCTGGTTGTGGACGAGGTCGGTGCCCCAGTTCTCGTTGATGATCGTCCAGCAGATGATGGAGGGGTGGTTGCCGTCCCGCTCGACGATGCCGCGCAGCGTCGCTTCCAGCCGTTCGGCGGCTGGGCCGGTCAGGCGGCCGGCGTTCGGCAGTTCCGTCCAGATCAGCAGGCCGACGCGGTCGGCCACCGCGTAATAGCGCGGGTCCGGAACCTTGATGTGGCAGCGCAGGCAGTTGAGGCCCAGCTCCTTGGCCTTGCGGAACTGGTCCTCCAGGAACTCTTCGGACGGCACCGTGCAGATGCCGTCCGGGTAATAGTCCTGGTCGAGCGCGGCGCGCAGCATGACGGGGGCGCCGTTCAGGTGGATGCGGCCGTCCTTCACCGCGACCGTGCGGAAGCCGAAGCTTTCGGACAGCGTGTCCACCAGTTCACCGTCCTGGCGCAGCGTCGCCTTCAGGCGGTAGAGGGCGGGGGTGTCGGGCGACCACGGGTGCGGATGCGGCACGCTGATGGTGGCGGTGACGCGGTCCTGGCCCGACGCCGCCGTCTCGACCAGTGCCGCGGCGGCGGAGCCGTCCGGCCCGATCACGTCGAGCTCGATGTCATGGTCGCGGCGCAGCGGGCGGACGAGGTCGACCGTCACCCAGATGCTGCCGCCCTCCAGGTCGGGGACGAGGCGGACGGAGGTGATGTGGTCGGCGGCGCGCCGCTCCAGCGTCACCGATTGCCAGATGCCGCTGAGCGGGCCGTACCAGCTCTGCTTGCCGAAGGGGGTTTCGGCGAAGGGGAACTCGGGGTAGGCGTCCGGGTCGTCGGTCGGCGCCGTGACCGACACCGCAAGCTCGTTGCGGCCGGGGCGCAGGAAACGGGTCGCATCCACCTCGAAGGGCAGGTAGCCGCCCTCGTGCGTCGCCACCTCGATGCCGTTGACCAGCACGCGGGCGACGTAGTTCACCGCGCCGAAGCGCAGGACCATCGGGGCCCCCGCCCAGTCGGCCGGCACCTCCACGTCGCGGCGGTACCAGGCGCGGCCCTGGTGGTCGCGCAGGTCGTCGAACTGCGCCTGCCAGGGGCCGGGAACCACGCAGGTCCGCCAGTCGCGAACATCCTCCAGGGCGACGACCGCATCGCCGCAGTACTGGAAATCCCATTCGCCGTCGAGAGAGAGGGTGATCCGCTGCACGCTTCGCTCCGCATTCGCTGTAGCCGGCGCCTGTTGAAGACGCGCCCGGCAAGTGGAGCGAAGTGTTCGAATATCATGGTTAACGAAAAATAACCAACCGCCGGGCCGGGCGGTGCGCAAAAGGACAGGTGCCGGAGGTCGGCGGCTTTCCATGACTTCGCGCGTTGTGACAAAATGCGGGTTCGACTTGGTCGTGTGACAAAATCCGGCGGGGGCGCGCGGGCTTTCGTTGTTAATATTCCGCTAACCATACTCGGCGCGACATCGGGCCTCATTCCCGGCCGCAGGCGGGCTCAACCGCCGCTGCGGCAGACGTGAGGAGAACCGGTTTGCCGCAATCGATCGAGGTCTGGGGCGGGGTGGAATGCACGGTCGCCCGGCTGCGCGACCGCTTCGTCGACCAGACGCGGCTGAGCGGCCACCACGACCGCCCGCAGGACCTGGACGACTTCGCCGCCCTGGGCATCACGGCGATCCGCTACCCCGTGCTGTGGGAGCGGGTGGCCCCGGAAGGGCTCGACAAAGCCGACTGGCGCTGGACCGACGAGCGGCTGGGGCGGCTGCGCGCGTTGGGCGTGCGGCCGATCGCGGCGCTGCTGCACCACGGCAACGGGCCGCGCGGCACCGACCTGACGCAGCCCGACTTCCCCGAAAAGTTTGCCGACTACGCCGCCCGCGTGGCCGAGCGCTATCCGTGGATGGACCTCTACACCCCGGTCAACGAGCCGCTGACCACCGCGCGCTTCTGCGGGCTGTACGGCCTGTGGTATCCGCACGCCCGCGACCATGCCACCTTCCGCCGCATCCTGATCAACCAGATCAAGGGCACCGTGCTGGCGATGCGCGCCATCCGCAAGGTCAACCCGGCGGCCAGGCTGGTGCAGACCGAGGACCTGGGCAAGTGCCACAGCACGCCGCGCCTCGCCTATGAGGCGGAGCACGAGAACCAGCGGCGCTGGCTGACCTTCGACCTGCTGGCCGGGCGGGTGACGCGCGACCATCCGCTGTGGTCCTACATGGCCGAAGGCGGGCTGGAGGACGAACTGGACGCGCTGGCGGCGAACCCTTGCCCGCCCGACATCCTGGGCATCGACCATTACCTGACCAGCGAGCGCTTCCTGGACGAACGGGTGAAGCGCTATCCCGGCGTGCGCGCCGGCGGCAACGGCCAGGACCGTTACGTCGACGTGGAGGCCATTCGCGTGGTCGCCGGGGGCGTCGTCGGCCTGGAAGCGCTGCTGGAGGAGGCGTGGGAGCGCTACCGCCTGCCCATCGCCGCCACCGAGGTGCACAACGGCTCCTCGCGCGAGGAGCAGTTGCGCTGGCTGAAGGAGGCGTGGGACGCGGCGCACCGGCTGCGCGGGCGCGGCGTCGACATCCGGGCGGTGACGGCCTGGGCGCTGCTGGGCAGCTACGACTGGAACAGCCTGCTCACCCGGCGCACGGGCTTTTACGAATCCGGCGTCTTCGACGTGCGCGGGCCGAAACCGCGCCCGACGGCGCTGGCCCGCCTCGTGCGCGATCTGGCCTATACCGGCCGGGCCGACCACCCGGTCTTCGACGCCCCCGGCTGGTGGCACCGGGAGGACCGCTTTCACTGGACGCCGGTGCGCTGCGACCCGTTCGCCATCGCCCGCGCCGGGTGGACGGCG
>DASWVP010000418.1:0-7891 GCA_036401175.1 Azospirillum sp.
GGTCGAGCCGGCAGTGCCGGCCCAGGCGCTCGCGCAGGGCCGCCCGCGCGCGGTGCAGCAGGACGCGCGCGTTGCCCTCGGCGATGCCCAGCGTCGCGGCCACCTCGGCGTGGCTGGCGCCGCCGATGTCGTGCAGGGTGAGGACCTCGCGCTGGCGGTCCGGCAGGGCCAGCAGGTGGTCGGCGATGCACGCCCCCATCTCGTCCCGCATCAGGGTCAGGACGATGTCGTCGCCATCATCCGGCACCGCCTCCAGCACGTCCGTGCCGGTCTCGACCTCGGCGCGGGTGGCGGGGCGGCGGTAATGGTCGCGCAGCACGTTCAGCGCGATGGACGACAGCCACGTCGACGGCTTGGAGCGGCCGACGAAGGCGGCGGCCGCCGTCATCGCCCGCAGCAGCGTTTCCTGCACGATGTCCTCGGCAAGGTCGGCGTTGCCGACGACGCTCCGGACGAAGCGGTACAGGTCGGCGCGGTGGGCGGCGAGGTCCGGCGCGGCGGCCGGCGTGGTGGCGGGGGCGGTCATGCGGCCCTCCCCAGATTCAGCGGGGGCATGCTCTTCTCCATGGTCCGGGCGGGCTACGACGGCCCGTTCGTCCATAGGACGGATGGGCCGCGCGATCCGTTACGCGCCGGGATCAGACGACTGCCAGGTACAGGGTGCGGCGGCAGCGATCTGCGCCCCCCGGCCGCTCCCCTTCGAGCAGACCTTGGATCGTGTCCCGAGGCGTGGTGTGGGAGCTGGGGCGCTCATCTGGTCTCCGGCGTGTCTGGCCGGGATGGTCAGGCTGCCACGGCTGGCAGGCTGACAAGGGGATCATCGCCGAGAGGGGCGATGGTTTCCAGCGTCATGTAGCGTGCCCGTTGAACGGCCCATTCGTCATTCTGCTCCAGGAGGATGGCGCCGACGAGGCGGGTAGTACCTGCCTCGACAATGTTGCCAATTATCTCTCGCGGGGCACGCTCCGCCGATAGGGCTTTCGCCACCCTCCGATAACGGCGGCGGTATGCGGAAGACGACATTGACGTGATCGCCATCGATCTCGATCCGGCGGACCATGGAGCGAATGATCTCGCGCGTGCCGTTCCAGTCCAACTCGTCCAAGCTCTGGTGAACCTTGTCGGCGAAATCCTCAAGGCGGCCAATGATCAGCGCCAGGTTGCTCTCTACTTCGGCGTCCGCGGCGGCCTTGCGTCGCTCCTCTTCGAGGCGTGACAAACGCTGCGTCATGCCGCCGATTCGTGGTTCGAACTCGGCGCGGTCGATGATCCTTTCCGCATAGCCGTCGATGAGCCGGGCGATGCCGCGGCGCAGGCCGGTGATCTTCTGGTCGAACCCAGCAAGGGCGTCGGCGCCACGCGGGCGATCCCGCACTTCGGCGAGCCGCCGATCGTATTCGTGAGCCAGACGCTGCGGGTCTTCGAGGACGGCCCGGATCTCATCCCACACGGCCCGCTCAGAACCTGTTCTTGGATGTCATGCGCTGACGGCCTGGACGGCGGGTCTCTTGAGGCGCCGCGCGAGGATGGAGATGAACGCGATTTCGACAAAGGCAACGCCAGAGCCGGGCGGGACGCACCGGCCACGAACAAATTCTCAGAGCGTGGCGAACTGGCGGGCAAGCGCCAGGGGATTGCTGCGCCACGTGTTGCCGACCTGCCGGGCCATGCCGTCCGGGAAGATGTCCTCCTCACCGGCCTCCAGCCCGTCGAGGATGGCCGCCGCAACATCGTTCGGGTCGGCCTTGGCGATGTCGATCGCCCGGCTCATGTCCGTCGCCACGGGCCCCGGAAACACGCCGTGCACGGTGATGCCCATCGGCGCGGCGTCGGCCCGGACGGACTGGGTCACCGACAGCGCGGCGGCTTTCGAGGCGCTGTAGGCGCCCAGCGACGGCGTGGCGGCCAACGCCGATACCGACAGGATGTTGGCGATCGCACCGCCGCCGTTCGCCCGGATCACCGGCACGAAGGCGCGCACCATGGCCAGCGTGCCGAAGAGGTTGACCTCCATGTCCGCCCGCACCGCCCCCTCGGGCACCTCCAAAAGGCTGCCCGATGACAGGACGCCGGCGTTGTTGATCAGGAGTGTGGCGTCGCGGGCCAGCGCGGCGGCGCGGCGGACGCCGTCCGCATCGCCGACGTCGAGTGCGACCGGCGCGATCCGCGCCCCGTGAACGAGGCAGGCGACGTCCAGCGTCCGCACCGACCGGGCGGCGGCGTAGACGCGGCGCGCTCCACGCGCCAGCAGCGCGTCCACCAACGCCCGACCGATCCCCCGGTTGGCGCCGGTGACGACGGCGGTGCAATCCGTGATGCGCATGGCCCGTGCTCCCCTCAGACCGCCACCGGAACCGCACGGCCGACCGGCGCCAGCTCGCCGGCCGCGTACAGGCCGCGCATCAGGCCGCGCTGGATCTTGCCGCTGGTCGTCTTGCGCATGGTCGATGGGCCGACGAACAGGACATCGGCCAGCGCCACGCCGTGCTCGGTGCTGACCGCCTGCCGGATCGCCCGGCTCAGCGCCTCCCCGACCGTCGGCAGCGTGCGGGCGAGGTCGCGGTCCACCTCCACCACGGCCACCACGCGCCCGCCGTCGTTCTCGAAGACCGCCACGCCGGACGGCTTGATGGCGGGGCTGCATTCGACGATGGTGTGCTCGATGTCTTCCGGATGGATGTTGCGGCCGTCGACGATGATCAGGTCCTTCAGGCGGCCGCAGATGTAGAGCTGCCCGTCGTCGCGCCCCAGAAAGCCGAGGTCGCCCGTGCGCAGGTGGACCGCGTCCCCCTCCCCGGCGATGGTGGCGCGGAAGGTGCGCTCGGTCACCTCCGGCAACCGCCAATAGCCGGCGGCGTTGGTGGCGCCGGCGATCCAGATCTCGCCGACCTCGTCCGGACCGCGCCGCACGCCGGTGTCCGGATCGACGATCGCGACCGCCACCTCGTCGGACGGTCGCCCGCAGCCCACCACGGTGCGCGCCCCGCCGGCCGGCGCCGGCCGGACGGTCCGCAGGGTCTCCAGCGCGGCGACGTCCACCTCCCGCCGCCGGTGCCGCTCCCCGACCGGGCCGCCGGACACGAACAGCGTCGCCTCGGCCAGCCCATAGCAGGGCACCATCGCCTCGGGCGCGAAGCCGTAGGGGCCGTAGGCCTCCTGGAAGCGGTCGAGCGTCGTGGCGCGCACCACCTCCGCCCCGTTCAGCGCCACCGTCCACGACGACAGGTCCAGCCCCTCCAGCCGCTCCGGCGCGAAGCGCTGGAGGCACAGCTCGTAGGCGAAGTTGGGGCCGCCGCCGAAAGCCGCACGGTACCTGGAAATCGCGTGAAGCCAGACCAGCGGGCGCTGCACCAGGGTGTTGGGCGCCATCAGGACCGTCTCGAACCCGGTGACGATGGGCAGCAGCTGACCGAGAATCAGGCCCATGTCGTGGTGGTGCGGCTGCCAGCAGACGGCCGTGGAGCGGTGGTCGAGTTTCCAGCCCTGCCGCATCATCCGCAGGTTGGTCGTGAGGTTGTGGTTGGTCACCATCACGCCCTTGGGGTGGGAGGTCGAGCCCGAGGTGTATTGCAGGAAGGCAATGCCGTCGTCGGACGGCGGGAGCGGGCCGTTCCACGCGGCCGACGCGGCGAGGTCGCGGGCGAAGTCGGTGTCGGTCCAGGCAATGGCGCGGGCGCCGCGCAGCGTGTCGTCCAGCGAGGCAAGGAGGGCGCCGGTCGTGGCGGCGTGGCGGCAGCCGCAATCATCCAGGATGCGGACGCAGCGGTCCACCCGGCGTCTGGTCGGCAGGTTCAGCGGCACCGCGATCCGGCCGGCGAGCAGGCAGCCGAGGTAGGCCGCGATGAAATCGAGGCCGGCGTTGTAGAACAGCGCCACGCGCTCGCCCGGTTCGCCGAGGCCGTCGAAGCGCCGGGCCAGGACGCGCACCCGCCGCCACAGCTCGGCGCAGGTCACGGACTCCTCCTCGTCGCCGCGCGCGTCCAGGAAGCGGAACAGCATGCGGTCGGGGTGGCGTTCGGCGCGCACGGCGAGCGCCTCGACGATCGAAAGCGTGTCGGGAATGGTGTAGACGCAGGCGTCCGCGGACGCGGTGGCGGGCTTCATGGCTCGATCCTGGAATGGTCTGGTCATCGGGAAGGGGCGGGCGACGGGGCGACGGCTGCGGCCCCGGCCCACGCGGCGGGCTCGGGAACCCTGACGCGGAACCACGCGGCGTAGAGGGCGGGCAGGACGAACAGGCTCAGCAACGTGGCGCCGATCAGCCCGCCCATGATGCTCATCGCCATCGGCCCCCAGAAGACGCTGCGCGTCAGCGGAACCATGGCCAGCACGGCGGCGAGCGCGGTCAGCACCACCGGCCGGGCGCGGCGGACGGTGCTCTCCACCACGGCCTCGTACGGCTCCACGCCGGCGTCGAGGTCGTGGCTGATCTGGTCCATCAGGATGATGGTGTTGCGCATGATCATGCCGCCCAGGGCGATCACGCCCAGCACGGCGACGAAGCCGAAGGCGGCGTCGAAGGCGAGCAGCGCCGCCACCGTGCCTATGATGCCCAAGGGGGCGGTGAGCAGCACCAGCGCCACCCGCGAGAAGCACTGCAGGTGCACCACCAGCAGGGTCAGGGTCGCCAGGATCATCGCCGGGAAGACGGTGACCAGGGCGGCGTTGGCCTTGTCGCTCTCCTCCGCCGCCCCGCCGACGTCGATGCGGTAGCCGTCGGGCAGCGCCGCTTTCAGCGGCTCCAGCGCCGGCAGGATCTCGCCGGTCACCGTAGGCGCCTGCACGCCCGGCACCACGTCGCTCCGCACGGTCAGCTCCAGGTTCCGGTCGCGGCGCCAGACGATCGGCTCCTCGAAGTCGTAGGCGAGCCGCGCGACCTGGGCGAGCGGCACGGACGCGCCGCCGGGCGCGCGGATGGTCAGGTCGGGCAACTGGTCCAGGTTCAGCCGCTCGGCCGGGACGGCGCGGGCGACGATGCCGACCAGCTCGCTTCCCTCCCGGTGCTCGGCCACCGGCAGGCCGGAGAGCATGCTTTGCAGGGTCCGGGCGATCAGCGCGTTGTCCAGCCCGAAGGCGCGGGCGCGGTCCTGGTCGATCTCCAGCCGGATGCGCTTCGCCTGCTCGTGCCAGTCGAGATGGGCGTCCACCGTGCGCGGGTTGGCGCGCATCACGTCGCGCACCTTGCGGGCGATGTCCCTCAACGCGGCGGCGTCGGGTCCGACGACGCGGAACTGCACGGGAAAGCCCACCGGCGGCCCGAAGACCAGACGGTCGACGCGCACCCGCGCCTCCGGCACGGCACCATCGGCGAAGGCCCGCTCCAGCTTCGCGCGCAGCCGCTCGCGCGCCTCGATGCTGCGGGTGAGGATCACCGTCTGCGCGAAATTGTCGTTGGGCAGAATGGGGTTGAGCGCCAGGAAGAAGCGCGGCGAGCCGCGCCCGACGTAGGTGACGAAGGTCGCCACGTCGGGATCCCGGGCCAGCAGCGCTTCCGCCTTGCGGGCGGCGCGGTCGGTGGCGCCGATGCCGGAGCCCTCCGGTGTCCGGATCTCGATGAACAGCTCCAGCCGCGGCGAGGCGGGAAAGAACTGCTGCTGCACGAAGCCCATGCCGAAGCCGGCCGCGCCCAGCGCCGCCACGGTGAGGGCGAGCACGGCGCCGCGCCGCCGCACCGACCACGCCACCATCGCCCGCAGCGCCTGGTAAGGCCGCGTGGCGTAGGGATCGCGGCCCGCTGGCCCGGCGCCCTGGGCACCCCCGTGCCCGCCCCCGTCCGGCAGCAGCTTCACGCCCAGGTACGGGGTGACGATCACCGCCACGATCCACGACACCACCAGCGCCAGCGTGACCACCGTGAAGATATGGCCGGCGTACTCCCCCGCCACCGACCGCGCGAGGCCGACCGGCAGGAAGCCGGCCGCCGTCACCAGGGTGCCCGTCAGCATGGGCATCGCGGTGCTGGTCCAGGCGAAGGTGGCGGCGCGCGCGCGTTCGACCCCCTGCTGCATTTTGACCATCATCGTCTCGACGGCGATGATGGCGTCGTCCACCAGCAGGCCGAGCGCGATGATCAGCGCGCCGAGCGTGATGCGGTCCAGGTTCATCCCCGCCATATGCATGACGATGAAGACGGCGCCCAGCACGATGGGAACGGACAGCGCCACCACCGCCCCCGCCCGCAGCCCGAGCGACAGGAAGGTGACGAACAGCACGGTCGCCAGCGCCTCGGCGAAGGCGCGCAGGAACTCCCCCACCGACTCCTCGACCACCTGGGGCTGGTCGGCGACCTGTTCGAGACGGACGCCCAGCGGCAGGTCCGCCCGCAGCCGGGCGACGGCCTCCTTCAGGTCGCCGCCAAGCTTCAGGACGTTGCCGCCGTCGGCCATCACCACCGCCACCCCCACCGCCACGCGCCCGGCGTGGCGCACCAGGAAGGACGGCGGATCCTCGTAGCCGCGGCTGATCCGGGCGATGTCGCCCAGGCGGAAGCTCCGCCCCTCGCCCTGCACGGGCACGGCGGCGAGGCCGGCCTCGTCGTTGGCGGCGCCGCCGACGCGCAGGTGGATGCGGTCGGCGTCCGTCTCCACGCTGCCGGCCGCCAGCATGGCGTTCTGCCGGCGCACCGCGTCGAAGATGTCCGTGGGCGGGATGCCCAGCGCGGCCAGCTTGGCGTGGCTGAACTCCAGGTAGATGCGCTGGGCGAGGTCACCGACGAGCGAGACCTTCGCCACGTTCTCCACCCGCAGCAGGACCTTGCGCACCGCCTCGGCATAGCGCTTCAGCTCGGCGTTCGACAGCCCGTCGCCGGAGATCATGTAGAGGGCGGAGTAGACGTCCCCGTACTCGTCGTCGAAGACGGGGCCGAGCACGCCGTCCGGCAGCTCCCGCCGGCTGTCGGTCAGCTTCTTTCGCACTTGATACCAGGCGTCGCCCACGTCGCGGCCACGCACGTCGTGCCTGAGCTGCACCTGCATCACCGCGGTTCCGGGACGGGCGTAGGTCTTCACGTAGTCGAGGTTGCCCAGCTCCTGCAGGCGCTTTTCCAGCGGGTCGGCGACGAGGTCGGCCATCTCGCGGGCGGTGGCACCGGGCCAGTCCAGCCGGACGATCATCGTCTTGACCGAGAAGCTCGGGTCCTCCGCCCGCCCCAGCAGAAGGTAGGAGAAGACGCCACCCACCAGCACCGCCAGCATCAGGAACTGCACGACGACCGGGTGCCGGATGGCCCATTCGGAGAGGTTGGGCGCCTTCATCGAACGTCGCCCGCCGTTTCGACGCCGCGCTCGACGACGCGCACGCGCTGCCCGTCGTCGAGCAGATGCGCGCCGAGCGTCACCACCAGATCGCCGCTGGACAGGCCGGCGGAAATCAGGGTTTCCCGCTGCCCGAAGGCGGCGACCTCCACCCGCGCCCGCGCCACGGTCCCGGCCGCCGGATCCAGCACCCAGACCATGGCGTCGCGCCCCTGGCTGATCACCGCGGCGGCGGGCAGGCGCACCACCCGCGACGTCGGGTCGGGCGTCAGGATCACGCGGGCGCTCATGCCCAGCGAGACGGCGTCGTCGGCATCGGGGATCGAGAAGCGCGCTTCGAAGGTCCGCGTGGCGCCATCGGCCTGTGGCGCGATCTCGCGGAGCACGGCCGGATAGGTCCGCGAACCGTCCGCCCACAGCGCGACGCGGGCGGCGGCGGCGCGCGCGAGGTCCAGCTTGTGCTCGGGGATGGCGACCACGGCCTCGCGCTCGCCCAGCCGTGCGATGCGCGCCACCGGCTGGCCGACCGCCACCACCTGTCCGGCCTCCGCCGGCAGTGCGATCACCACCCCCGCTTCGTCGGCGGTCAGGCGCGCGTAACCCAGCCGGTTGCGGGCGATGGCCAGCGCCCGCGTGGC
>DASWVP010000419.1:0-8703 GCA_036401175.1 Azospirillum sp.
GGTGCCGGCGTGCACAGCGGGTGCGGCTTGCGGTACAGCGTGGCGCCGGGGACGGATACCGGGGTGAACAGCGTGCTCAGTTCCATGCCCGCCTCGGCGTGGCCGACCAGCAGCCAGCCGCCGTCGGCCAGCGTGTCGCGCAGGCCGCGCACCAGCCGCGCGCGGCTCGGCTCGTCGAAGTAGATCATGACGTTGCGGCACAGCACCACGTCGAACCCCGCCAGCCCCTCGGCGAAGGCCGGCAGCGCGGATTCGGCAAGGTTGAAGTGGGAAAAGCGCGTCCATTCCCGGTACGCGTCCTTCAGCCGCCAGCCGCCGTCCCGCGCCTCGAAGCAGTCGGCGCGCACGTCGTCCGGCATGCCGCGCATGGCCCAGTCGCCGTAGACCGCCGCCCTGGCCTGGGCCAGGAAGGCGCGGTTGATGTCCGTGCCCATGATCGACACGCTCCAGCCCCGCAGTTCCCGCCCGAAGAAGCGCTTCAGCAGGATCTCCACCGAATAGGCCTCGGCGCCGATGGAACAGCCGGCGCTCCACACGCGCAGCGCGCGGACATCGGCGTTGCGGCGCAGGCACTCGGGGATGACCAGGGCGCGCAACGCCTCGAACTGCTCCAGGTAGCGGAAGAAGAAGGTCTCGCCGATGGCGATCTCGTTGACCAGCGCCTGGAATTCGGCGCCGGCCTCCGGCTCGCGCTCCAGCACCGCCAGATAGGCGCGGCAGTCCGGCAGGCCCAGCGCCCCGATGCGCCGGTGCACGCGCTCGGCCAGGGCCGCGTCCTTGTCGGCGTAGTAGGCCAGTCCGGTGCGCCGGATCACCAGCTCCTTCAGCGGAGTAAAGGCGGCGTCGCCCAGGATCGCCGGTGGCCCGTTCATGCCGGCGCGCCCCGCCAGGAGCGCAGCCGCTCCTCGGCCACCGCGCGGAACCCGGCGAGCCGCTCCTCCTCCGCCCGCGTCAGCAGGCGCGCGGGGTCGAGCACGTGGACGGTCTCGGCGCCCCGGCGCCACACCCCGGCGACGCAGCCGTTGAAGGACGCCCCCGCGTCGGCGTCGGCCAGGATCGGCCCGTCCGCCGGGCCCACCGCCTGCACCGCATCGACCAGCAGGGCCAGCGCCCGCCCACCCTGTTCGGTCAGCAGCAGCGGCGTGTAGACGCCGGGCGCGCCGGCCGGCAGGCCGAACAGCGCGGCGAGGTTCAGCACCGGCACCGCTTCGCCGCCCAGCACCGCCACCCCCGCCAGAACCGGCGGCTGGCCGGGCAGCCGTTCCAGGCGCGGCATGGGCACGACGCGGCGCACCGCCCCGCCCGGCAACGCGAGGCGCCGGTCGGCCACGGAAAACACCACATACTGCGCCTCGGCCGTCGGGCCGCCGGTTGTCGTCACGCCAATGCACCGCCTGGGAAGTGGGCACCACGGCCGCCGATCCTAAACGGCTGCTCCGTCCTCGCCATACGGCTCTTCGATATAAGGCAAGCGGCCGATGCCCATGGGGAAGCCCCGCACCCGCGCCGGGTTCAGGTTCGGGAACAATGCTTGCGGTGCGTTCGGAGGATGGGATGCGTCAGACGGTGACGTCGAGCATCGAGCCGCGCTGCCTGGAGCCGGGGAGCGGCCGGCCGTTGGTGCGGGCCTGCACGGCGCGGGCGGTGGTGTCGAGCGCCTGCCCGGTGTCGGTGCCCGACTTGGCGTCGCGCGTGCCGTCGGCCTTGCCGGCGGCCTGCGGCGCCTGGATCGTCTGGGTGCGCTGGACGGTGGTCGTCTGCTGGGCCGCCATCACCGCCGGCGAAAGCGCGACCTGCGCCGCAGGAAGCACCTGCGGCTGGACGAGCTTCATCGCCTGGGGCGGTATGAGCGGATTTAATTGCATGTTAACAAGATGCGCCCGTACGCGAACCTTTACAAGGCGCGAAACGTCCCAGGCGCGGATATCGTTTCGGATTCGCGGAAAATGACTGTCATTCGACTGTCATCGCGGCGTGGAGCAGCCGGTGCACGGTGTCCATGGCCTCCCGATCGCCTCATCGGTGGGCGGCGGTGCTTCGTCTTCCGGCGGGCAGCGGTATTCCGTGGCCCAGGACGAGAAAGGGCGGCATTGTTCGAGATCGCCTGCAAGCCCCGGATACAGCGGGCATACGGCATCAGCCAATTCGTCAAGGTCGTGAACCTTTCTGAAGCCCGCGCCTGCGGCTACCAGCAATCCTTTCATCGTCTTCTCCGCCGCCTGCTGGCAGTGGTACGCGGCGTTGCCTGGAGACGGCGGAGCCATGGCGAGGCACATCCGCGCCACCCGCAGATCTTCCGCGGCTACCGCCCACCAACGCCGCGCTTCATCCAGCACGGCGGCACGGTCAGTGGCGCTCATAGACCACCACGCCTTCCTGATCCGCCACGTGTGACAGCGACCCGACGATACCCCGCTTGCGCTCGAATACCGACGCCCGGCAGGCAACGATGTCCACCGCCCGATGGTAGGACTTTCGCGCTTCGTACTTGGCCCGCCAGGACAGGCGCTCCGGCGGGGTGTCGTCGTCCACGATGACGAGAAGGTCATAGTCGCTGTCGCTCCCGGCATCGCCACGCGCCTGGGAACCGAACAGAATGACCTTGCACGGACGGAAGTAGGCCACCACCGGACGCAGGAGATCCTCCGGCACGGTCCGCGTACCGGCACCGGGGTTCAGCCCCCCTGTCATCCCTTCCTTCACGCTTCTTCTTCCATCATCGACGCACGTATTGGAACCAGACGTATGCCCCAGCCTACACCGCCGGCTGCTGCTGCGTTATGCAGTGGATGCCACCGCCGCCGCGCACGATGTCCAGCGCCGGGATCTGGATCACCTCGCGGTCGGGGAAGGCGCGGCGCACGGTGCGGAACGCCTCGTCGTCGGCGAAATCCTCGAAGGCGGGCATCACAACGCCGCCGTTGGCGATGTACAGGTTGGTGTAGGACAGCGTCAGGCGCACGCCGTTGCGGTCGCGCCGCGCCGGCTGGCGCACCTCGATCACCTCCAGCGCCCGCCCGCGCGCGTCGCGCGCGCGCTTCAGCCGGTCCAGGTTGTCCTGGAACGCCTTGAAATTGGCGTCGGTCGGGTCGTCGCTGGTCAGCGCCATCACCACGCCGGGCCGCACGAAGCAGGCGATCTCGTCGATGTGCCCGTCCGTCTCGTCGTCCTGATAGCCCTCGCCCAGCCAGATCACCGTCGACACCGACAGATGGTCCTTCAGCAGCGCCTCGATCTCCGCCCGGCCCAGGTTCGGGTTGCGGTTGGGGTTCAGCAGGCACTGTTCGGTGGTGATCAGCGTCCCTTCCCCGTCCACGTGGAAGGAACCGCCCTCCATCACCAGCGGCGCCTCGTAGCGGGGCAGGCCCAGGTGCTCCAGCACGAGGCGGCCGACCTCCTGGTCCTCGGCGCAGCCGGGATAGTTGCCGCCCCAGGCGTTGAAGCGCCAGTGCACGCCGGCCAGCCGGCCCTTGCCGTCGGTCACGAAGCTGGGCCCCGTGTCGCGGATCCAGGAATCGGAGATCGGCATCGGCACCACCTGGATGCCGGCGCCCAGCATCAGCGACGCCTCCGCCACGTCGTCGGGATCGCAGACCATCGCCACCGGCTCGAACCGGGCGATCGCCCGCGCCACGTCGGCATAGGACAGGCGCGCCGCCTCGAATTCCTCTTCATCCGCCCAGGTTTCCGGCCGGCACGGCCACGCCATCCAGCAGCGGCTGTGGGCCTCCCATTCGCCGGGCATGTACAGGCCGTCGGCGGCTGGCGTCGTCATGGTCCGTCCCTCCCCTTGTGACATTCCCGGGTCCGGCCTCGCGTTACGAACAGCCTAAACACGGCGGACCCCGTTTGGCAACGTCCTGCCCGTACCGCGAAAGAAAACATCGCGAAAGAAAATCAACCGGCCTGCAACGCCATCTGCTCGTCGCGCCGGCGCTGCCGCTCGCGCCGCGCCACCACGAGGCTGGCGATGAAGATGCCGGTCGCCACCACCAGCACGATGATCGTCGCTAGCGCGTTGATCTGCGGACTGACACCCAGGCGCACGCTGGAAAACACCGCCATCGGCAGCGTGGTCGATCCGGGGCCGGACACGAAGCTGGCGATCACCACGTCGTCCAGCGACAGGGTGAAGGCCAGCAGCCACCCCGCCACGATGGCCGGCGCGATCAGGGGCAGGGTGATGACGAAGAACACCTTGGCCGGGCGGGCGCCCAGGTCCATCGCCGCCTCCTCCAGGCTGCCGTCCATGCCCGACAGGCGCGACTGCACGATGACCGCCACGTAAGCCATGGTGAAGGTGGTGTGGGCGATGGTGATGGTGGTCATGCCGCGCCCGTCCGGCCAGCCCAGCACCTGTTCCATCGCCACGAACAGCAGCAGCAGCGACAGGCCGGTGATCACCTCCGGCATCACCAGCGGCGCGCTGATCATGCCGCCGAACAGCGTGCGCCCGCGGAACCGCCCGAACCGCGACAGCGCCAGCCCGGCGATGGTGCCCAGCCCCGTCGCCAGCGTGGCCGACGCCGCCGCCACCTGCAGCGACACGATCGCGGCGTCGATCAGCGCGTCGTTGTCCAGCAGCTCGCCGTACCATTTGGTCGAAAAGCCGCTCCATACCGTGACCAGCCGGTTCTCGTTGAAGGAATAGACGATCAGCAGCAGAATCGGCGCGTACAGGAAGGCATAGCCGAACCACAGCGCCCAGGCGAGCATGCCCATCCGCCTCATCGCCGCGCCTCCCCGTCCTGGGCGCGGCCCTGGACGTGCTGGAACACCATGATCGGCACCACCAGGAACAGCAGCAGCGCGGTCGCCACCGACGCCGCCACCGGCCAGTCGCGGTTGGAGAAGAACTCGTTCCACAGCACGCGCCCGATCATCAGCGTGTCCGGCCCGCCCAGCAGTTCCGGGATGACGAACTCGCCAACCGCCGGGATGAACACCAGCAGCGATCCCGCCACGATGCCCGGCATCGACAGGGGCAGCGTCACCGTCAGGAACGCCCGCCACGGCCGGCAGCCCAGGTCGGCCGCCGCCTCCAGCAGCGTCAGGTCCATCTTCTCCAGGCTGGCGTACAGCGGCAGGATCATGAACGGCAGGTACGAGTAGGTGATGCCGATGTACACCGCCGCGTCGGTGTACAGCAGCTCCACCGGCCCGCTGGAAAGGCCCAGCGTCTCCAGCAGGTTGCTGATCAGCCCGTTGGCCTTGAGGATGCCGATCCAGGCGTACACGCGAATGAGGAACGACGTCCAGAACGGCAGGATGACCAGCATCATCAGCGCCGCCCGCCGCTCCGCCGGGGCCCGCGCGATGGCGTACGCCATGGGATAGCCCAGCAGCAGGCACAGCAGCGTCGACACCGCCGCCATCTTCAGCGAGGACAGGTACGCCGCCACGTACAGGTCGTCGCCCAGCAGCCGCAGGTAGTTGGTCAGGTTGAGGACGAGCTGGAGCTTCAGGTCCCCCCCGTCCTCGCCCATGACCCAGTCGAGCAGCGGCGTGTAGGGCGGCTGCGCCAGCACCGCTTCGGAAAAGCTGATCTTGAAGACGATCAGGAAGGGCACCAGGAAGAACAGCGCCAGCCACAGGTAGGGCACCCCCACCACCAGCCCGCGGCCCAGCGACAGGAAGCGGCGGATCGCGTTCATTGCGTCAGCACCACGCCGGCGAACGGGCGCCAGGTGACGTACACCTCGTCGTCCCAGGTGATCGGCAGGTCGGTGCGGCGGCTGACGTTGGGCACGGTGGCGCGCACCATGGCGCCGGTGCCCAGCTCCACCAGATAGATCGACACGTCGCCCAGATAGGCGATCTCGCGCACCACGCCGCGGGCGAGGTTGCGGCCGGTGGCGTCGGGCGGCGGCTCCTTGGACAGGATGATCTTCTCCGGCCGCACGGCGACGCGCACGCTGCTGCCCAGCGGCACCGCGGCGCCGTGGTTGATGTACAGGTCGCACCCCGCCTGTTCGGAGCGGATGAGCACGTGGTCCGCCTCGTCCTCCGCCACGATGCCGTCGAACATGTTCACCGAGCCGATGAACTGCGCCACGAACGCGGAGTTCGGGTATTCGTAGATCTCCGTCGGCGTGCCGACCTGGGCGATGGTGCCCTGGTTCATCACGGCGATGCGGCTGGCCATGGTCATCGCCTCCTCCTGGTCGTGGGTGACGACGACGAAGGTGATGCCGGTGCTTTCCTGGATGTTGACCAGCTCGAACTGCGTGCGCTCGCGCAGCCGCTTGTCCAGGGCGCCCAGCGGCTCGTCCAGCAGCAGCAGCTTGGGCCGCTTGACGAGGCTGCGGGCCAGCGCCACCCGCTGCCGCTGCCCACCCGAAAGCTGGTGCGGCCGGCGCTTGGCGAAGGCGCCGAGCTGGACCATCTCCAGCATCTCGCCGACGCGCGCGCGGACCTCCGCCTTGGGCAGCCCGTCCTGCTTCAGGCCGAAGGCGACGTTCTGCTCCACGCTCATGTGCGGGAACAGGGCGTAGGACTGGAACATCATGTTGACGGGCCGCTCGTAGGGCGGGATGCCCGCCATGTCGACGCCGTCGATGAAGATGCGCCCCTCGCTCGGCTGCTCGAACCCGGCGAGCATGCGCAGCAGTGTCGTCTTGCCCGAGCCGGAACCGCCCAGGAGCGCGAAGAACTCGCCCCGGTAGATGTTCAGCGTGACGTCGTCGACGGCGAGGAAATCGCCGAACCGCTTGGTCACCCGCTCGATGCGCACGTAGGGCACGGCGGCCGGGTCCTGCCACGGTTCCAGGCGGGTCGGCTTGCGGATGGGCTGGGCCATGGTCGTCTGCGGTCCCCCGAACGAAGAAACGCCCCGGCCCGTGATCGACGGACCGGGGCGTCGCGGCACGTCATGCCGACAGGTTTACTTGCCCGTCTTGACCCGCGTCCAGACCCGCGTGCGGTCGCGGTCGGTGGACTGCTTGACGGCCTTCAAGGCGAACAGCTTCACCTTGGTGCCTTCCGGCAGGTAGACGGCCGGGTTGGTCTTCACCGCCTCGTCCACCGTGGCCAGCGAGGCCGGTACGGCGTTGGCGTACTGAACCGTGTTGGTGATGCCCGCCATGTTGGCCGGGTCGAGGACGAAGTTGATGAAGGCGTAGGCCGCGTCCTTGTTCTTGGAATCGGCCGGGATCGCCAGCGTGTCCCACCAGACCTGCACGCCCTCCTTGGGCGCCACGTACTTCACGGTGACGCCGTTGTTGGCCTCCTTGGCGCGGGCGGCGGCCTGGCTGACGTCGCCGTTGTAGGCCATGACCACGCAGGCGTCGCCGGCGGCCAGCAGGTTGATGTTCTGCCCGGTCACGAACTGCTTGATGTGCGGGCGCACGGCCAGCAGCGCCTTCTCGGCCTTCGCCAGATCCTCCTTCTTCTCGGAGTTCGGATCGAGGCCGAGGTAGTTGAGCACCGACGGGATCACGTCGATGGCGGAATCCATGACGGTGATGCCGCACTTGGCGACCTGCGCGGCGATTTCCGGCTTGAAGATCAGGTCCCAGCTGTCCAGCGGCGCGTCCGGCGCCACCGCCTTGATCTTCTCCGGCACGATGCCGATGCCGACGGTGCCGCCCAGGTAGGGCACGCCGTGCTTGTTGCCGGGGTCGGACGTCTCCAGCAGCTTCAGCACCTGCGGGTCGACGTTCTTCAGGTTGGGGATCTTCGCCTTGTCGAGCGGCGCCACCACCTTGGTCTGGATCAGGCGCGACAGCGTCGGCTCGGCGGTGGGGACGATGATGTCGTAGCCCGACTTGCCGACCAGCACCTTCTGCTCCAGCAGTTCCAGGCTGTCGTACAGGTCGACCTTCGCCGGATAGCCGGTCGCTTTGGTGAAGTCGTCGAGCGTCGTCTCACCCAGGTAGTCGTTCCAGATGTAGATGTTGAGCGGCTTCTTGGCCTGGGCGTGCGCGGCGCCGGACACCGCCACGGCGGCGATGGCGGCCAGGGCGCTGAGAGCGAGTCGTTTCTTCATGGAGGCCCCCGACTGTCATTCGTTGGCGCGGCCGCACGTCCTGCGCCGCGGGCGTTCCCGACGCCAAGGGTATGAAGACGGGGTACGGACGGCTTGTCAACGGGAAGGGGCGACGTGCAGCCAAGAGCCCGTAGGTGCTATGCTGCGCCCATGGCTGCGACGAACGCCTCGAAATCCTTGCGGAACAGGGGCAGCACCCGCCGCACGCGTTCCAGATTGTCGCCGATGTCCGCGTCCCGCAGGTCGATGCCGTAGTGGCTGCGCACCGCATGCCGGAAGCGGCGCAGATCGTCGAGCAACGCATGGGTCTCCGCACCGAGCACCGCCGGCCGCACGCCCCCGATGTCGAGCGCCATGACCTCCAGGAGCTTCGCGTGCCACGCGCCCCCCTGGGGCAGGTGCCCGTCGATGTCCTCGGCGATCCCCTTGAGGATGCCTTCCAGACCGGAATACACCCCCTCGACCCCACCGGCTATGCTGGTTCGCCGCGCCCAATCGGATGCCGGCGACCGCTCCATGGCGGCGAACAGGTGCACGGCGTCCTCGATGCGCGCCAACTCCTGCTCGGCCTTGTCAAGCTGATGCGCGAGGCGGGCGAAGATCGGCTGCACGCAGGGTCCTTTCCAGGATGAACGGGCGGTCGGCGTCGGAGACACGATCCGCGAACAGCACGTCGAACGGGAAATCCTCCATCGCCCGCTCGACGATGGCGATCA
>DASWVP010000420.1:0-15305 GCA_036401175.1 Azospirillum sp.
GAGGCGCTGTCCGGCGCCTACCGCCGCGACGCCCGCTACGCCGACGCCGTCCGCGTGGCGGAAGCGGCGCTGGCCGCCGGGCGGGGCAGCCGGGCCGACCTGCTGTACGACGCGGCGCTGAGCCACGCGTACCTGGGTGAGGCCGAGGCTTCGCTCGCCGCCTACGACGCGCTGCTGGCCGAGGATGACGAGCACGCCGCCGCGTGGTTCGGCAGCCACGCCCCGGCGCTGGAACTGTCCGGCGCCGGGGAGGCGTTGCGGCGGCTGCGCCGGGCGGTCGGCTGCACGGGGGCCAACGGCAAGTACTGGGCCTTCCTGTGCGCCTACCTCCGCCTGCTCGGCCGGGAGGGGGAGGCGCGGGCGATCTTCGACGAGCGGCTGGCGGAGCATCCCAAGCGCCGCCCGGTGGCCGACGCGGTGGCGGCGATCCTGCCCGATCTGGCGTCGGACGCGCGGCTGTTCGGACTGAGCGCGCCGCTCCTGTCCTTCGCGCTGGAGCGGGCGAGCCTGCCGGGGCTGGTGCTGGAGTTCGGCGTGCGGCGCGGCACCTCCATCGACCGCATCGCCGCCGGGGCCGGGCAGGCGGTGCATGGCTTCGACTCCTTCGAAGGGCTGCCGGAGGCGTGGGGGACGCAGCCGCGCGGCGTGCTGACCACCGGGCGCGCGCTGCCGCCGGTGCGCGGGAACGTCGCGCTGCACGCCGGCTGGTTCGAGGACACGCTGCCCGCCTTTCTGGCCGCGCACGACGGCCCGGTGCGCTTCGTCAACGTGGACAGCGACCTCTATTCGTCGGCGCGCACGGTGCTGACCAACCTCGCGCCGCGCATCCGGCCGGGCAGCGTGCTGGTGTTCGACGAGTTCATCGGCAACCGCACCTGGAAGGACGACGAATACCGCGCCTTCCACGAGTTCGCGGCCGGGCATGCCGTGCGCTTCGAGATCTTCGCCGTGGCGCCCTACACCAAGCAGGTGGCGATCCGCATCTCCGGCGTCGGCTGACGGAACGGCGCGCGCGCGGGCGGTGTTCAACGGGCAACCCTGATGGAGGAGATGCCGATGACCGCGATCCCCGACACCACCGACCGCGTCGCCGAACACACCGCCCGATCCGTGAACGCGGATATCCGCCGCGAGGCCGACGAGTCCCTGCGCCACTTCGCCCGGCACCAGGAGGATATCGAGGATCGCCTCGCCGACCTCGACCGCGAATGGGACGTCGAACGGGCGCTGGAGGCCAACGCCGCCAGCATCGCGCTGGTCGGGCTGGGCCTGGCCGCCACGGTGGACCGCCGGTTCCTGGCGCTGCCGATGGTGGTGGCGGGGTTCCTTCTGCAGCACGCGGTGCAGGGATGGTGTCCGCCGCTGCCCGTGCTGCGCCGCCTGGGCTTCCGCACCGAGGCCGAGATCAACGAGGAGCGCGTGGCGCTCAAGGCCCTGCGCGGCGACTTCGACGGCCTCCCCTCCGAGCCCGCCGCCCGCGCCCGCCGCGCCCTGGACGCCGCGCGGGTGTAGGGCATCCGCCGCTTCGCCGCCCATGGCCCTGCGACAAAGCGTGCACGGTCTTGCAAACTCCCGCCCGCGCATTCAATATAAGCAACAGCTAAAATACGGTCGGGGGTCGGCATGACGGCGCATGTGGCGGCGCAGAGCGGAGCGGCGCAAGGTGGGATTCCGGGCGGGGCGAAGGCGGCGGCGTGGCTGATGCACGTGCCGGTGCCGCTGTTCGCGACCGTGATGGGCCTGGGCGGCCTGGGTCTGGCGTGGCGCCGGGCGCACGAGGCGCTGGGGTTCTCGCCGGTGGTGGGGGAGGCGGTGCTGGCGCTGGCGGCGGTCGCCTTCGTGCTGGTCGCCGGGCTCTACCTCGCCAAGGGGCTGCGCCACCCGGCAGCCGTGAAGGCCGAGTTCGAACACCCCGTGCGCGGCAGCTTCTTCCCGACCATCTCCATCGGCCTGATGATCCTGGCCGGCGCCGCGCTGCCCCACGCGCCGGTGCTGGCGGAAGCGATGTGGGTGTTCGGGGCGGCGCTGCATCTGGTGTTCGCCGTCACCATCATGGGCCGCTGGATCGGCCGGAACCACGAGCTGCACACCTTCAACCCGGCGTGGTTCATCCCGGTGGTCGGCAACGTGCTGGCGCCGCTGGCCGGCGTGCGGCTGGGCTATGTCGAGGCGTCGTGGTTCTTCTTCTCGGTCGGGCTGGTGTTCTGGCTGGCGCTGCTGCCGGTGCTGCTGTACCGCGTGATCTTCCACGACATGGTGCCGGCGCGCCTCGTGCCGACGCTGTTCATCTTCCTGGCGCCGCCGGCCGTGGGCTTCCTGTCGTACCTGCAACTGAACGGCGGCGTGCTGGACGCGGGCGCGCGGGTCCTGTTCTTCACGGCGCTGTTCACCGCGCTGCTGCTGGTCCGGCTGGCGCCGATGTTCCTGAAGGTGCCGTTCGCCGTGTCGTGGTGGGCCTTCACCTTCCCGTCCGCCGCGATGGCCGTGGCGGGGCTGGCCTACCATCAGGCGCTGGGCGGCGGCTGGGCGTCCGCGGCGCTGGCCGTCGTGCTGCTGGCGGCGGCCACCGTGATCGTCACGCTGGTGACGCTGCGCACGCTCAAGGCGCTCGCCCAGCGCGCGCTGTTCGTTCCCGAGTAAGAAGAGGTTCGCCATGCACGTCGTCTGCCCCCATTGCGACACCGTCAACCGCGTGCCCCCGGAAAAGCGGGATCTGGGCGGCAAGTGCGGCAAATGCGGCCGCCCCCTGTTCGACGGCCACCCGGTGGCGCTGACGTCCGAGCGCTTCGCCGCCCACGCCGAGAAGGGCGACCTGCCGCTGCTCATCGACTTCTGGGCGGACTGGTGCGGCCCCTGCCGCACGATGGCCCCGGCCTTCGCGCAGGCGGCCCAGGCGCTGGAGCCGCACGTCCGGCTGGTCAAGATCAACACCGACGAGGAACAGAAGCTGGCCGGCGCCTTCGGCATCCGCGGCATCCCGACGCTGGTGCTCGTCCACCAGGGGCGCGAGATCGCGCGGACCAGCGGCGCCATGCCGGCGACCGCGCTGATCAACTGGACGCGCCAGCAGCTCGGCGGCTGAATCGGCGTGGTCCGGATCGCTTGACCAAGGCCGCCGTGATGGTCATATCCTGACCGTCACGGAGGTTCCGCCCATGCCCGACATGCTCAACATCGCCGAAGCCAAGGCGCACCTGTCCGCATTGGTGGATCGTGCCGCCGCCGGGGAAGAGATCCTTATCGCGAAGGCTGGAAAGCCCCTGGCGCGCCTCGTTCCGCTGGCCGCGCCCGAGCCGCGCCCGTTCGGCGTCGCCAAGCATTGGAAGATCGCCGACGACCTGTTCCTGGAGCCGAGTGATCCGGCCGATTTGGATGCGGCGGAGGGAGCCGATACCGATCCGTTCGGCATCAGCCGCGGTCGGCGTCCGTGAGGCTGCTGCTCGACACGCACGCGCTGATCTGGTTCCTCATGGGGAACGAACGGATGTCGCCCTCCGCCCGTGCGGCGATCCAGGACCCGTCGAACGAGGTGACGGCAAGTGCGGTGTCGGGCTACGAGGCGGCGTTCAAGGTCCGGCAGGGCAAGCTCGACTTCGCGGTGATCGACGAACTGCCCCGCATGCTGCGTCAGGCTCGCATCGGTGTGCTTGCGATAACGCTGGACCACGCGCTCGCGGCTGGCCGCCTGCCGGGCCCCCATCGTGATCCATGGGATCGCATCCTCATGGCCCAGGCGGCATCCGAGGGGCTGAGGGTCGTCACCGTGGACCCGGTCTTCGCCGACTACGGCGTCCCGACGTTCTGGTAGAGGGCGACAGATCCTTCCCCCGCTTCCAGCGGGGGAAGGGCTGACGATGCGCTACTTCTTCCCCGCCTTGGCCCTGGCGAACGCCTCGGCGAAGGCGTTGTTGGCGAAATCGGGTTCCGGCTTCTTCGGCGGCTGCGGCTTGCCCTGCGGTCGTTGGTCCTGCGGCTTCCGGGCGGGCGGCGGCGGGCCCCTGCGATCGTCGCGGGGGCGTTCCTCGCGCGGGGCGGGTTTCGCGGCCTGTTCGTCCAGGCGCATGGTCAGCGCGATGCGCTTGCGGGGCAGGTCGACCTCCAGCACCTTCACCTTGACGATGTCGCCGGCCTTCACGACCGTGTGCGGGTCCTTCACGAAGCTGTTGGCGAGTTGCGAGATGTGCACCAGCCCGTCCTGGTGCACGCCGACGTCGACGAAGGCGCCGAAGGCGGTGACGTTGGTCGCCACGCCCTCCAGCACCATGCCGGGGACGAGGTCCTTCAGGGCGTTGACGCCCTCCTTGAACTCGGCGGTCCTGAACTCCGGGCGCGGGTCGCGGCCGGGCTTTTCCAGTTCCTTCAGGATGTCTTCCACCGTCGGAACACCGAAGCGCTCGTCGGTGAAATCCTCGGCGTGCAGCGAGCGCAGGAAGCGCGCGTCGCCGATCAGAGAGCCCAGGTCCTTGCCGGTCTTCTTCAGGATGCGCTCGACCACCGGATAGGCTTCCGGGTGCACGGAGGAGGCGTCCAGCGGCGTGTCGCCGCCGGGGATGCGCAGGAAGCCGGCCGCCTGCTCGAACGTCTTCGGCCCCAGGCGCGCCACGTCCAGCAACTGCCTGCGCGAGCGGAAGGCGCCGTTTTTGTCGCGGTGCTCGACGATGTTGCGGGCGATCGTCTCGTTGAGGCCGGACACGCGGGTGAGCAGCGGGATGGACGCGGTGTTGAGGTCCACGCCCACCGCGTTCACGCAATCCTCGACCACCGCGTCGAGCGAGCGGGCGAGCTTCTGCGGGCCGACGTCGTGCTGGTACTGGCCGACGCCGATCGACTTCGGCTCGATCTTCACCAGCTCGGCCAGCGGGTCCTGCAGGCGGCGCGCGATGGACACCGCGCCGCGCAAGGACACGTCCAGCTTGGGGAACTCCAGCGCCGCCGTTTCCGACGCCGAATAGACCGACGCGCCGGCCTCCGACACCATGATCTTGGTGAGCTTCAGGTCCGGATGGCGCTTCATCAGGTCGGACGACAGCTTGTCGGTCTCGCGGCCGGCGGTGCCGTTGCCGATGGCGATGAGCTCGGCCTTGTGGCGCAGGGCCAGGGCGGCCAGCACGGCGATGGAACCGTCCCAGTCGTTGCGCGGCTCGTGCGGGTAGATGGTGGTGGTGTCCAGCAGTTTGCCGGTGGCGTCGATCACCGCGACCTTGACGCCGGTGCGGATGCCGGGGTCCAGGCCGATGGTGGCGCGCGGGCCGGCGGGGGCGGCCAGCAGCAGGTCGTGCAGGTTGCGGGCGAAGACGCGGATCGCCTCGTCCTCGGCGCGGTCGCGCAGGTCGCCCATCAGGTCGGTCTCGACGTGCGGGCCGATCTTCAGCTTCCAGGTCCAGCGCACCACGTCGGACAGCCACTTGTCGGCCGGGCGGCCGGCATCCCGGATACCCGTGTGGGCGGCGATGGTGGCCTCGGCCGGGTGCCGTTCGCCGTCGGGGATCTCGACGTCCAGGCGCAGGTCGAGCACGCCCTGGGCACGGCCGCGGAACAGCGCCAGCGCGCGGTGCGAGGGCACCTTGCCCAGCGGTTCGGAGAAATCGAAATAGTCGGAGAACTTGGCGCCCTCGGCGCGCTTCTCCTCGATCACCTTGGAGAAGACCTTGCCCTTGTCCGCCATGGTGGCGCGCAGCCGGCCGACCAGTTCGGCATCCTCGCCGAAGCGCTCGACCAGGATGTGGCGGGCGCCGTCCAGCGCGGCCTTGGCGTCGGCCACGCCCTTGTCGGCGTCGACGAACGATGCCGCCTCTGCCTCCGGAACCTTGGTCGGGTCGCCCAGCAGCCGGTCGGCCAGCGGCTCCAGCCCGGCCTCGCGGGCGATCTGCGCCTTGGTGCGGCGCTTGGGCTTGAAGGGGAGGTAGAGGTCCTCCAGCCGGGTCTTGGTGTCGGCGAGGCGGAGCTGCGTCTCCAGCTCGGGCGTCAGCTTGCCCTGCTCCTGGACCGAGGCGAGGATGGTCGCGCGGCGGTCTTCCAGCTCGCGCAGGTAGCCCAGCCGCTCGTCCAGGGTGCGGAGCTGCGTGTCGTCCAGGCCGCCGGTCGCCTCCTTGCGGTAACGGGCGATGAACGGGACCGTCGAGCCTTCGTCGAGCAGCTTGATGGTGGCGGCGACCTGGGCCTCGCGGACCTGAAGCTCGTCGGCGATGCGCTGGCTGATGGAGAGCATGGTGCGGACCAACCTGGGGAACGGGGAGGGCTGCCCGTATACCCCGAACCCGCCCCGCCAAGCCAGTGGCGTTGTGGGGTATGACGGGGCGGGGCTTCCCTCCCTCGCCGGGGGCGAGGGAGGGAAGCCCGCGTAAGCGGGCAGGGTGGGGGCAAGTTGCTGCCAAGGATCAGCGGCCCGTAGGTTGGGTCTGGACCCAACACCGTCCGCAACGCGAAGGGCGTTGGGTCCAGACCCAACCTACGATGTTCCTTGCAAAGGCCGTTGCCTCACCCTCCCAGCCTTTGGCTGGGTCCCTGCCTTCGCCGTCGGAGGCGGGGGAGGGAATATGCTGCTTCGGGAAAGTGGCATATATCACGCAAAGGTATAGCCTAAGAAAAATGCCGTCTTCCTTGTGAGCGCGTTCACAGCTTGTTAACCATGATTGCGGCATTCTCCGCCTGCAACTTTGGTTGCGCTTCCTCCCAAACCGAACGCCTCGGCGGCTCCCGGCCATCCCCGGTGAGCCGCTTTTTTTGTGCGTTTCCCGAAAAGCCCTGAGTCGCGCCAAGACGCGCCTGTGACATAAAAAGGGCGGGAAGAAACAGCACAGCCCGTTAACCAAAAATTCAGCCTGTCAGCCTAAAACAAGCCCTGCAACTTGGTTGCGTTTCCTCCCAAACCTTATCAGCGGCCCCCGGGCAACCGGCGGGCCGCATTTTTTTGCTGGTAATGCCACCATTCGCGGGCAAATCGTCGGGGGCGTGACAGGGGCGGCGGTTTTCCACTTGCCAGTGGAAGAGGAAACATCGTTACCTAGAGTCCCGCCTTATTGAATGGTTTTCCGCCTTGGCTCCCGTCGTCTCGGCAATCGCCCTTCTTCTGCTCTTGGCGGTGGCAGGGGTCGCGACCGCGCGCCTGCCGCGTCTTCATGGGCTCGTCTACGCCGGCACTGGCGCGGTCTGCGCGCTGATCGTGCTGTGGAGCGGGCTGCGTCTGTCCGGCGGCGGCGCCACGGCCGAAATGGTGCTGCCCATCGGCCTGCCGTGGATCTCCGCGCACTTCCGGGCGGACGCCCTGTCGGACGTCTTCCTGCTGGTGGTCAACCTGACGGGCGCCACGGCCTGCCTGTTCGGCTGGGGCTACGAGCGGGCGCCGCACCACGGCCCCGCGGGCGGGCCGGTGCGGCCGCTGTTCCCGCTGTTCCTGGCCGGCATGAACCTCGTGCTGATCGCCGACGACGCCTTCAGCTTTCTGGTGTCGTGGGAGTTCATGTCGCTGGCCTCCTGGCTGCTCGTCCTGTCCACCCACCGCGAGCCGGAGACGCCGCGCGCCGCGCGCGTCTATCTGATCATGGCCAGCTTCGGCACGATCTGCCTGCTGCTCGCCTTCGGCCTGCTGGCCGGGGCGCACGGTGACTACAGCTTCGACGCCATCCGCGCCATCCAGGCGCCGGAATGGGCGGCGACGGCGGCAGTTCTGCTGGTGCTGGTGGGGGCGGGGTCGAAGGCCGGCATCGTGCCGCTGCACGTCTGGCTGCCGCTGGCCCACCCGGCGGCGCCCAGCCACGTGTCGGCGCTGATGTCCGGCGTCATGACCAAGGTGGCGCTCTACGCCATCATCCGCGTGCTGTTCGACCTGATCGGCGAGCCGGTGTGGTGGTGGGGCGGCGTCATGCTGGCGTTCGGCGCGCTGACCGCCGTGCTGGGCGTGCTCTACGCGCTGATGCAGGACGACCTGAAGAAGCTGCTGGCCTATTCGACGGTGGAGAACATCGGCGCCATCGTCATCGCGCTGGGCATGGCGCTGGTGTTCAAGGCCAGCCACACGCCGGTGATCGCGGCGCTGGCCATGTCGGCGGCGCTGCTGCACGTGGTCAACCATTCGCTGTTCAAGAGCCTCCTGTTCTACGGCGCCGGCGCGGTGCTGACGGCCACTCACAGCCGCGACCTGGGCCGCCTGGGCGGCCTCATCCACCGGATGCCGACGACGGCGGTGATGATGCTGGTGGGCGCGGCGGCGATTTCGGCGCTGCCGCCGCTCAACGGTTTCGTCGGCGAGTGGCTGCTGTTCCAGGCGATCCTCAACGGCCCGGCGCTGCCGCAATGGTCGATGAAGATCCTCATCGCCGTGGTCGGCGCGCTGCTGGCGCTGGCGGCGGCGCTGGCGGCGGCGTGCTTCGTGCGCATGTACGGCACCGCCTTCCTTGGCCGGCCGCGCTCGGCCGAGGCGGCCGGGGCGCGCGAGGTCAACGGGGCGATGCGGTTGGGCATGGCGATCCCGTCGCTGCTGTGCGTGCTGATCGGCGTGCTGCCCACCCCGCTCATCCGCCTGTTCGAGCCGGCGGCGCGGCTGACCGTGGGCGCCGGCCCCTTCGACGATCGCGCCTACCAGCCATGGCTGTGGCTCGCCCCGACCTCGGCGGTCGGCAACTCGTACAACGGGCTGATCATGCTGGTGGTGATCGGCGTGCTGTCCATGGTGCTGGTGCTGCTGATCCACCGCGGCGCGTCGGACCGCGTGCGCTGGTCGATCCCCTGGGGCTGCGGCTTCGCCGATCCCGACCCGAAGGCGGTGTCGCAGTACACGGCATCCAGCTTCGGCCAGCCGATCCGCCGCGTCTTCGGCGCCACCGTGTTCGCCGCGCGCGACCATGTGGAGATGCCGGAACCCGGCGACGTCCGGCCGGCACGCTTCTCGGTCACGCTGGTCGATCCGGCGTGGGCGTTTCTCTTCACGCCGATCGGGCGTGCCGTGAACTGGGTGGCCGACCGGGTCAACTATTTGCAATTCTTCACCATCCGGCGCTACCTGACGCTGATGTTCATGGCGTTGGTGACGCTGCTCGTCATCGTGGCGGTGCTTCAGCGATGAGCGTGTTCCTGCAGATCATCCAGATGGCGCTGGTGCTGGCGCTGGCGCCGCTGCTCACGGGGTTCGTGCGGTGGGTGAAGAGCCGCCTGCTGGGCCGGCGCGGCGCGCCGCCGTGGCAGCCCTACCGCGACATCCTGCGCCTGCTGCGCAAGGAGGTGGTGCTGGCGCAGAACGCCTCCTGGCTGTTCCGCGCGACGCCGTACGTGATGTTCACCGCCATCTGGCTGGCGGCGGCGCTGGTGCCGACCTTCACCACGCAACTGGCGCTGGCCCCCACCGCCGACCTGATCGCGCTGATCGCGCTGCTGGGCTCGGCGCGGTTCTTCCTGGCGCTGGCCGGCATGGATATCGGCACCAGCTTCGGCGGCCTCGGCTCCTCGCGCGAGATGATGATCGCGGTGCTGGCCGAGCCGGCCATGCTGATGGTCGTCTTCTCGGTGGCGATCCTGGTGCGCACCACGTCGCTGGCGGAGATCGCCGATTTCATGATGTCGGGGGCGGTCGGCCTGCGCATCTCGCTGGCGCTGGCGCTGATCACGCTGATCATGGTGGCGATCGCCGAGAACGCCCGCATCCCCATCGACAACCCGGCCACGCACCTGGAGCTGACCATGGTGCACGAGGCCATGGTGCTGGAGTATTCCGGCCGCCATCTGGCGCTGGTCGAGGGGGCGAGCATGCTCAAGCTGCTCCTCTACATGGCGCTGATCGCCTGCATCTTCGCGCCGTGGGGCATGGCGACGCCGGCCGCCGGCGGCGGGCCGTTCGTGCTGTGGGGGCTGGCCACCTTCGTGGGCAAGCTGGCGGTCGGCGGCGTGCTGCTGGCGGTGTTCGAGACGTCGATCGCCAAGATGCGCGTCTTCCGCTACGGCGAGTTCCTGGGCGGCGCGCTGCTGCTCAGCCTGCTCGGCGCGATCTTCCTCTATGTGTCGCGGGGGGTGTGATGCACAACCTGGGCTATGACGCCGCGCACCTGCTGGGGGCCGTGGTGCTGCTGATGAGCTTCGCGCTGCTCTACCAGCGCCGGCTCTTTGCGCTGCTGAACGTCTTCACCTGTCAGGCGCTGGCGCTGGCGGCGGTGGCGGCGTGGCAGGGCTACATCCAGCACTCGCCGCACCTCTACGTCACCGCGCTGCTGACGCTCGGGCTCAAGGCCATCCTCATCCCGGTGGCGCTGCGGCGGATCATTGTCAAGCTCAACATCCACCGCGGCATCGAGCCGGCGCTGGGCATCGGCCTGACCATGGTGGCCGGCGTGTCGCTGGTGACGCTGGCGATCCTGCTGGTGCTGCCGGTGACCGAGGGGGCGTCGGCGCTGACGCGCGAGGATCTGGCGCTGTCGCTGGGCGTCGTGCTGCTGGGCCTGCTGATGATGATCTCGCGGCGCAACGCGGTCAGCCAGGTGGTGGGCTTCATGTCCATCGAGAACGGGCTGATCCTCGCCGCCGTGGGCGTTGCCGGCATGCCGCTGGTGGTCGAGATGGCGGTCGCCTTCTCGGTCATGGTGGCGTTCATCATCTTCGGCATCTTCCTGTTCCACATCCGCGAGCGCTTCGACACCCTGGACATGCAGAAGATCGAATCCTACCGGGGGGAAAGCCATTGAGCCCGGTCTACGCCATCGTCGGGCTGCCCCTCGTCTCGGCCGCGCTGCTGGCGCTGGTGCCCGATTACCGGATGGGAGCGTGGCTGAACTGCGCGGCGTCGGCGGTGACGCTGGCGGTATCGCTGATGCTGTTCGCGGTCGAGCCGTCGGCTGACGCGCTGTTCGTCATCGACGCGCTGAACATCTACCTGATCGTGCTGACGGCCTTCGTCGGGCTGACGACCAGCGTCTTCTCGGCCACCTACATCGGCCACGAGATCAAGACCGGCAAGCTGACGCCGCGCAACCTGCGCTTCTACCACGCCATGTATCAGGCGTTCATGTTCACCATGCTGCTGGCGCTGTCCGCCAACAACCTGGGCGTCATGTGGGTGGCGGTGGAGGGGGCGACGCTGACCACCGTGCTGATGGTCAGCCTCTACCGCACGGCCGAGAGCATCGAGGCGGCCTGGAAGTACTTCATCCTGTGCGGCGTCGGCATCGCGCTGGCGCTGTTCGGCACCATCCTCATGTACCTCGCGGCGCAGCCGGTGATGGGGCCGGGCATGGCGGCGATGACCTGGACCGAGCTTCTGAAGCACGTCGCCGGCATCAACGCCGACATCCTGAACCTCGCCTTCGTCTTCCTGCTGATCGGCTATGGGACCAAGGTGGGGCTTGCGCCGCTGCACGCGTGGCTGCCCGACGCGCACGCCGAGGGGCCGACGCCGATCTCGGCCGTGCTGTCCGGGCTGCTGCTGAACGTGGCGCTGTACGCCGTGCTGCGCTTCAAGATGCTGCTGGCGGTGAACGGCGAGGCGCTGTCGCCGGGGCCGCTGATGATCTCCATGGGGCTGGCGTCGCTGCTGCTGGCCGGCTTCATGCTGTACCGCCGGCGCGACATCAAGCGCTTCTTCGCCTACAGCTCGATCGAGCACATGGGCATCATCACCTTCGCCTTCGGCATGGGCGGGCCGCTCGCCAACTTCGCCGGGCTGCTGCACATGGCGATGCACAGCCTGACCAAGTCGGCGATCTTCTACGCCGTCGGGCATGTGGCGCAGTCCCGCAACACGCAGGCCATCGACAGGATCCGCGGTCTGACGGTGAGCCATCCGGCGCTGGGCTGGGGGCTGCTGCTGGGCGTCGTCGCCATCGCCGGGCTGCCGCCGTTCGGCATCTTCATGAGCGAGTTCCTGCTGGTCACCTCGACCTTCGCGCGGGAGCCGCTGCTGGCGATTCCGCTGACCATCGGCATCCTGATCGCCTTCGGCGCGCTGGTGCTGCGCGTGCAGCAGCTCTGCTTCGGCGAGCCGGTGGGGGAGGCGGCGCCGATCCACGGCTCGCTGATCCCGCTGTACGCGCACCTCGGCCTCGTGCTGGTGGCGGGCATCTGGCTGCCGGGGCCGCTGGTCGCGTGGTTCCAGACCGTGGCGACGATCCTGGGGGGCTGAGGAGACGGCCATGTACTTCGGCGACGAGCCGCTGTTCGGCATCATCAACCGCATCGGCACCCCGGTGGACGGGCACCGGCCCTGGCCGCGCTTCACCGTCACGGCGGGGGGCTGGCGCACGCTGGTCGAGACGCTGTCGGGCAACGCGTGGTCGCTGCTGGGATTGTGGGGCGAGCCGGCGACGGTGCATGCGGCCCTGCGCGAGGAGCTGTCGGGCGACATCGCCGTGGTGTCGCTGGACTGCCCGGACGGCAAGTTCCTGTCCCTCAGCCACGTGCGGCCCAGCGCCATCCGCCTGGAACGCACCATCCAGGACCTGTACGGGCTGAAGGCGGAGAAGATCACCGACCCGCGCCCCTGGCTGGACCACGACGCCTGGGGCGTCGCGCACCCGCTGGCCGCGCAGCCGGGCAAGCCGCGCAACGAGCCGCGCCCCTACCCGGTGCTGCCGGTGGAGGGCGACGGGCTGCACCAGATCCCCGTCGGCCCGGTGCACGCCGGCATCATCGAGCCCGGCCACTTCCGCTTCACCGCCAACGGCGAGACGGTGGTGCGGCTGGAGGAGCGGCTGGGCTACGTGCACAAGGGCATCGAGGGGCTGATGCGCGGCAAGCGGGTGGAGGATGCGGCGAAGCTGGCCGCCCGCCTGTCCGGCGACAGCACGGTGGCGCATTCCCTGGCCTTCGCCCGCGCGGTCGAGGCGGCGATGGGCATCGTCGTGCCGCCGCGCGCCGTCTGGCTGCGCGCGCTGATGGCCGAGCTGGAGCGCATCGCCAACCACTTCGGCGACATCGGCGCCGTCTGCAACGACGCCGCCTTCGCCTTCATGCTGGCCGAGATGAGCCAGCTGCGCGAGGCGGTGCTGCGTGCCTGCGACGCCTGTTTCGGCCATCGCCTGATGATGGACCGCGTGGTGCCCGGCGGCGTCGCCGTGGACATCGCCGAGCACGGGCCGTCCCGCCTTCTCGGCCTCGTCGAGGAGTTGCGCCGCCGCTTCCCGCCGCTGGTGGCGGTCTACGACGGCAAGGCCAGTTTGCAGGACCGCACGGTGAGCACCGGCGTCGTCACCTCGCAGCTCGTCAACCGCTTCGCCGCCGGCGGCTTCGTCGGCCGCGCGTCGGGCCGCGGGCTGGACGCGCGGCGCACCCCGGCGTACCCGCCCTACGACGACATGGAGTTCGAGGTGCCGGTGTTGTCCGACGGCGACGTGAACGCCCGCGTGTGGATCCGCATCAAGGAGGTCGAGCAGTCGCTGGGCCTCGTCGAGCAGATCGTCCGGCGCATGCCCGGCGTGCCGCGCAACGAGAAGGGCGAGACGCCGTTGCCGCGCGTACCAGCCGAGGGGCATGCGGGGGAGGGGATGGCGCTGGTGGAAGGCTTCCGCGGCGAGATCCTGACCTGGGTGCGGGTGAACGCCGACGGCACGGTCGACCGCTGCCACCCGCGCGACCCGTCGTGGTTCCAGTGGCCGCTGCTGGAAGCGGCGATCGAGGGCAACATCGTGGCCGACTTCCCGCTGTGCAACAAATCCTTCAACTGCTCCTACTCCGGGCACGACCTGTAGGAGATCCGCGATGTTCAAGCACATCCTCAAGGCCGTCACCGGCGGCCCCGTCACCGAAGCGGCCCCGGCGGCGTCCGAAGCGGCGCTGAAGGAGCTGGCGGGCCGCGTGGACGGCGCGGCGCGCGCGCGTCTGGGCCGCAGCCTGTCGATCCGCGAGGTGGACGCGGGCTCCTGCAACGGCTGCGAGCTGGAGATCCACGCGCTCAACAACCCGCTCTACGACCTGGAGCGTTTCGGCGTCCGCTTCGTCGCCTCACCGCGCCACGCCGACGTGCTGCTGGTGACCGGTCCGGTGACGAAGAACATGCGCGAGGCGCTGAAGCGCACCTGGGACGCCACGCCCGATCCGAAATGGGTGGTCGCCTGCGGCGACTGCGCCATCGACGGCGGCGTCTTCAAGGACGGATACGCCTGCGTCGGCGCGGTGGACGCCGTGGTCCCCGTCGACCTGCGCATCCCTGGCTGCCCGCCCCGGCCCGCCGAACTGCTGGCCGGGCTGCTGGCGCTGCTGGAGACGAGCGCGAAGTAGGGGAGTGCGGGCCGTTGGGTTTTCGCTGGCGCTCAACCCAACCTACGGTCGCGTCGTGGCGTCGTAGGTTGGGTTGAGGCGCCTGCCGCAAAACCCAAACTCCGGAACCTAACGCCGCGTCAGCGCCTGCACCAGCTGCACCGATCCGCGCTGGCGGCCCATGGCGAGGGCGGAGCGGCCTTCGGCGTCGGTGCGGTGGGGGTCGGCGCCGTGCTCGACGAGCAGGCGGGCGACGCGCTCCTGGCCGGCGTTGGCGGCGTACATCAGCGCGGTCCAGCCCTGTGCGGTGGCATGGTCGATGACGGCGCCGCGGGTCAGCAGCGCCCGCACGACCGAGGCGTGGCCCCGCGTCGCGGCGGCCATCAGCGCCGTCTTGCCGTCGGCGTTGCTGGCGTTGATGTCGGCCCCGGCGTCGGCGAGCAGGGCGACCACGTCGCCGTGGCCGTTGTAGGACGCATACATCAGCGCCGTGGCACCGTCGCGCGAGCGCGGGTTGGGGCTGGCCCCGGCGCCGAGCAGGCGGCCGACGGCGGCGCCCAGCCCGTGTTCGGCGGCCTGCATCAGCACCGTCTTGCCGTCGTCGAAGCGGTGGTTGGGGTTGGCGCCGGCCGCCAGCATCGCTTCCAGCCGGTCCGGGGCCTTCAGCAACGCCAAAGTGTCGGCGCTGCCGGCGAAGCCGGCGAAGGTGGCGGTGTGGCTGGGCAGGGCGGGTTCCTTGGTGTCGGGCTGGGCGGGCGGCGAGTCGGCGCGGCGTGAGCGCTCCTCGGCGTCCTTGAGGCGGGTGCGGAGGTCGGCGTCGTCGGGGGTGACGAGCAGGGCGCGCTCGTAGAAGGACCGCGCGTCGCCCCAGGCGCCGTCGCGCTCGGCCAGCGCCGCCCAGCGGCGGTAGGTGTCCACCATGGCGGCGATGAGCTGGGCGATCTCCGGCGCCTGCGGGGTCAGCTCGCGGATGCGCTGCACCGTCTCGAAGGCGTTGTCGCCCGGCGGCGTGGTCAGGCGTTTGCTGGCCATCTGCCGGTGCGCCTGCTCGACAAGGCCGCGCACGCGCTGCGCCGTCGTATCCACCGGCGGCGCGGGCTGCGGCGCGGCGGGCGGGGGCGGCAGCATCGCCA
>DASWVP010000421.1:0-12452 GCA_036401175.1 Azospirillum sp.
ACGTTGGGTTTTCGGCTGCCGCCTCAACCCAACCTACGGCGGCACGGCAGGTTGGGTTGAGCCGAAGGCGAAAACCCAACGGCATCAGCGGTCTTTACGGTCGCGCCGCCGCTTGATCAAGACGTACAGCGCGCCGTCGCCGCCGTCCTTGGGCTGGGCGGGCTGCACGGCGAGCACCATGGGGCGCAGCGGCGCGTCGCCCAGCCACGACGGAACGGCGCGGCGCAGCACGCCGCCCCCGGCCCCGCTGAAGGTGCCCTTGCCGGTGATCACCAGGACGCAGCGCCGCCCCTCGTGCCATGCGCGGTGCACGAAGGACGCCAGCGCCGTGTGCGCCTGCGCCTGGGTCATGCCGTGCAGGTCGATGCGGCCGTCGATCTCCATCTTGCCGCGGCGCAGCCGGTCGGCGTTGCGGCCATCCATGTTGCTGGTGTCGCCGGGCACCAGCGGCGGCGGGACGACGTGCACGTAGGTGCGCCGGGACGGCTTGGCCGGCGGAAGCGGGGGAGCGGGCGGCGGCGTGGCGGGGGGCTCGGCCTGCGGCGGGGCGGAGGTCATCGCCTCGGCCAGCGTGCGGCCGGGCATAGGCACGGCGTCGCGCATGGCGACGCGCCATAACGCCTGCTCGTCCGGCGTGACGGTGCGCTTGCGGCGGGTCATGGCGTCTTGGTCCGTGCTGGCGTTGGGCCCCCACCCAACCCTCCCCCACTTCGCGGGGGAGGGCTTTGTTTTTCCCCTCCCCCCGCGAAGTGGGGGGAGGTCGGGAGGGGGGCCCGGCTCATGGACTCGCTCATTCCCCGACCAGCAGGATGTGCAAGCGGCGCGGGCCGTGGGCGCCGAGTTGGATGGTCTGCTCGATGTCGCCGGTGCGCGACGGGCCGGTGATCATGTTGACCGTGCGCGGCATGCCGCCCTCGAACGACGCGGACGCGGCGCGCAGACGATCCCAGGCGTCTTCGTACCCCCCCACCACCTGATCCCCGTGCAGCACGACGATGTGCGTGTCGGGCAGGAAGTTCAGCGTGGTTGGCCGTTCGGCCCCCGAAACGAGCATCAGCGTGCCCGTTTCGGCCACGGCGGCGAAGGCGCCGGTCAGCGACACGGCATCGGTGTCGCGGGCGCGGCCGGTGGTCACCGTCAGGGTCGGACGTTCCGCCCACGGAATGGTGGACAGCGCGGGGTCGGGAGCGACGCGCAGCGCGGCCGGCAGGTTGAGGCCGGCGAGGTACTCCGCCACCGCCTGCGGCACGGCGGCGAGGCCGGGCACGCGCTCGACCGTGCAGGACACCTCCAGCGCCATGCGCACGAACAGGGTCACCTGCTCGGCATGGTCCACCTGGGCGCGGGCGGGGACGAGGTTGCGGGGGTGCTCGCGCACGCGCCGCGCCGCCGCATCGCGCTGGGCGGCGGTGGAGGAGGCGGTGGGGGCGCCGCGCTTCAGCGCGGTGCGGATGCCGGACAGGATCTGGTCACGGGCCTCGGCCATATCAGCGCCCTCCCCGCTTTTCGGCCCACAGGTCCTGGAAGGTGCGGCCCTCCGGGGCGGGCATGTCGCGGAAACGGGTCCAGCCCTGGGCCAGCGGCAGGCGGACGAAGCGGCCTTTGCCCTGTCCGAAGCGCGCGAGCGCGCGAATCGCCATCTTTGCCGCCGCATGGTAGAGCGCCGGGCGCCGGGCGAACCACGCCCAGACGCCGAGGCCCCGGCGCAGGGCGGGGGGCTGCAGCTTCTGCTCGAACTCCTTCTCGCGCCAGTGGCGCATCATCTTGGGCAGCGGGATGCGCATCGGGCACACCGCCTCGCACCGCCCGCAGAAGGTGGAGGCGTTGGGCAGGTGCCCGGCCTCCTTCACGCCGATCAGCGCCGGGTCGAGAACCGCGCCGATCGGCCCCGGATAGACCCAGCCGTAGGCGTGCCCGCCGACCGCCCCATAGACCGGGCAATGGTTCATGCACGCCCCGCAGCGGATGCAGCGCAGCACCTCCTGGAACTCGGTGCCCAGCAGCGCCGAGCGGCCGTTGTCGAGCAGGACGACGTGGAATTCCTCCGGCCCGTCGACGTCGCCCGGCCGGCGCGGGCCGGTGGAAAAGGTGGTGTAGGACGAGAACTCCTGCCCCGTCGCCGAGCGCGCCAGCAGGCGCAGCACGGTGGCGGCGTCCTCCAGGTTCGGCACGATCTTCTCGATCGACGCGATGACCACGTGCACCTTGGGCAGCGTCTGCGTCAGGTCGCCGTTGCCCTCGTTGGTGACGATGACGGTGGAGCCGGTCTCGGCGATCAGCAGGTTGGCGCCGGTGATGCCGACGTCCGCCTCCTGGAAGCGCTGGCGCAGCATCAGGCGCGCCTCGGTGATCAGCTCGCGCGGTTCGCCCAGCGGGCGGTCCTTGGGCAGGCCGGTGTGGGCGGCGCGGAAGGCGTCGGCCACCTCCTCCTTGGACACGTGGAAGGCGGGGGCGATGATGTGGCTGGGCGGCTCCTTGCGGAGCTGGATGATGTATTCGCCCAGATCCGTCTCGATGGGGATGAAGCCGGCCGCCTCCAGGTGGTCGTTGATCGCGATCTCCTCGGCGATCATCGACTTGCCCTTGGTGACGGTCTTCGCATCGGCCTTGCGGCAGATTTCCGTGATGGTGTCGCGCGCCTCGGCCGCCGTGCGGCACCAGTGCACCCGGCCGCCCTGCCCGGTCACCTTCGCCTCGAACATCTCCAGATAGAGGTCGAGGTTTTCCAGGACGTGGTTCTTGATGGCCTTGCCCTGGTCGCGCAGCTCCTCGAACTCGGGAAGGCGCTCGACGGCGCGCCTGCGCTTGTCCTGGAAGCCGGTGCCGGCCTTGCGCAGCATATGCTGCAGGCGCTCGTTCTCCAGCGCGCGGCGGCTGTTCTCCGGGAAGGAGTGGGCGGTGGAGTGCATGGGCCTTCCCTCCCCTACCGGCCGGGTTCGCCGATGGCAGGCGTGTCGGCGGCGAGGCCGGACAGCACCTCGGCCACGTGGCGGACCTTCACCGGGCTGCCCTGGCGCGACAGCTTGCCGGCGATGTTCAGCAGGCAGCCCAGGTCGCCGGCCAGCACCGTGCCGGCGCCGGTGGCGGCGATGTCCGCCGCCTTGTCCTCGACCATGCGGTTGGAGATGTCCGGGTACTTGACGCAGAAGGTGCCGCCGAAGCCGCAGCACACCTCCGCCCCCGGCAGCGCGCGCAGCTCCAGCCCCTGGACGGAGGCCAGCAACGCGCGCGGCTGTTCCTTGATGCCCAGCTCGCGCAGGCCCGAGCAGCTGTCGTGGTAGGTGACGGTGTCGGCATAGCGCGCGCCCACGTCCGTCACGCCCAGCACGTCGACCAGGAATGACACCAGCTCGTGCGTGCGGGCGGCCAGATGGCGCGCGCGGTGCGCCCAGGCGGGGTCGTCGGCCAGCAGTTCGGGGTAGTGGACGCGGATCATCCCGGCGCACGAGCCCGAGGGCACGACCACATGGTCGAACCCCTCGAACGCGGCGATCACTTGGCGCGCCAGCGCGGCGGCGTCCGCGCGGTCGCCGGAATTGAAGGCGGGCTGGCCGCAGCAGGTCTGGCCGCGCGGCACGTCGACCGTACAGCCGGCGTCCTCCAGCAGCTTGACCGCGGAAAAGCCGACCGTGGGACGGAACAGGTCGACCAGACAGGTGACGAACAGCCCCACGCGGGGGCCGGTGCGGGTCTCGGCCATGGCGGCGTTCTTCGTTGTGCGGGAACTCCCTGTGGCAAGCACAATAGGGTGCGAAGGTGCTTCCCACAAGGCGGGGGGCGCTACGCCGCCTCCTCCCCCGCCGCCCGCGCCTGTTCCCAGGCCAGCAGCGCGCGCTTGCGCGGCACGCCGTAGCGGTAGTTGTGGATGATGCCGGACTTCTGGATCACCCGATGGCAGGGGATCAGCACGCACACCGGGTTGCGCCCGACCGCCGCCCCCACCGCGCGCATCGCCGTCGGCCGGCCGATGGCGCGGGCGACGTCCTCGTAGCTGACCACGGCGCCCGACGGGATGCGCAGCAGCGCCTCCCACACCTTGACCTGGAAATTGGTGCCCTTCAGCAACAGGCGCAGCGGTTCGCCGTCCGCCTCCTCCCGCCAGCCGAAGGCGCGGGCGGCGGTGGCGCGGGTGGATTCGGCGTCCTCGACCAGCCGGGCGGCCGGCCACGCCGCCTCGAACTCGGCCATGGCGTCGGCGCCATCGGCCGAGTCGGCGAAGCTCAGCCAGCACACGCCGCGTTCGGTGCTGCCGACCAGCGCGCGGCCGAAGGGGCTGTCGTGCAGGCCCCAGCGGATGGTCAGCCCGGCGCCTTCCGCCTTGTACTCGCCGGGCGTCATCGCCTCGCACGCCACGAACAGGTCGTGCAGCCGCGACGGCCCGGACAGGCCGACGTCCAGCGCGGTGTCCAGCACGCTCTGGTTCTCCGCCAGCAGGCGCTTGGCGTGGTCGAGGGTGAGGAACTGCACGAAGCGCTTGGGGCTGATGCCGACCCAGCGGGTGAACAGGCGCTGGAAATGATAGGGGCTCATGCCCGCCACGCCGGCCAGCTCCTCCAGCGAGGGCTGGTCCTGCCAATGGTCGACCAGATGCCGGATGGTGACGGTCAGCGCGCGGTGGTGGAGCGTGTCGGATTGGGTGAGCATGTCGGTGTCCCTCGTGCGTCGGACAGCAAGGGTGGCGACTCGGGCGCCCCCGGCCAACCCGATTCTTGCGCCCTACCCGGCCGGCTCCGCGTCGCACGGCGCGCGGCGCCACGCCGCCAGCGCGCCGTTCAGCGCCCGGGCGAACTCCAGCCGCTCGTCGGGGCTGAGGAAGGCGCCGACGGTCACCGACTGGCCGTGCGAGGACAGCCGCACCTGGCTTTCGTGCCGCGGCGGGTCGTCCATGCTGACGCGCAGCCAGGTGGGCTGGAAGGTCCACACCCGCTCGGGCTTCTTCCAGGCGACGCGGCGCACGGTGAGATCCGCGTCGGTCAGCCGCACCCGCTCGTACAGGCGGGCGGAGCGGTAGTTGGCGCGGAACGCCCAGTAAAGGACGACGACGTCGAGCCCGAAGAAGCCGGTGACCGGCCACGCCCCGATCGCCCAGAAGGCGGCGCCGACGCCGAGGCTGACCAGCACCACCGCCCCCATCAGCACGCGAAAGCCGGTGCGCCCCAGGCTGCGGTGCGGGTGCAGGATCGCGTCGAAGAAGACGCGGCGCGGGGGCGGGCTGTGTACGACGTTCGTCATAGATCGGGATCTTTGCTCCCGCTGGTTCACACGGGAAAGCACCCCGTGCCGCGACATGTTTGCGCGGTGCCCCGTCCGGCGGGTAAAGTCCGTGGCATGAAGCCCGCCGCCATTGAAGAGATGTTCCGCCGGCTCGCCGCCGCCAACCCCGAGCCGAAGAGCGAGCTGGAGTACGTCAACCCGTACACGCTGCTCGTCGCCGTGGTGCTGTCGGCGCAGGCCACCGATGCCGGGGTCAACAAGGCGACGAAGGCGCTGTTCCAGCGCGTCACCACGCCCCAGCAGATGGTCGCGCTGGGCGAGGAGGGCTTGCGCGAACACATCAAGACGATCGGCCTGTTCAACACCAAGGCCAGGAACGTCATCAGGCTGTCGGAAATCCTGGTGGCCGAGCACGGCGGCGACGTGCCGCGCGACCGCGAGGCGCTGGAAAAGCTGCCCGGCGTCGGGCGCAAGACGGCGAACGTGGTGCTGAACGTCGCCTGGGGCGAGGAGACGATGGCGGTGGACACGCACATCTTCCGCGTCGCCAACCGCACCGGTCTGGCGCCGGGCAAGACGCCCGAGGCGGTGGAGCGCGGCCTGCTGAAGGTGGTGCCGAAACCCTACCTGCGGCACGCGCACCACTGGCTGATCCTGCACGGCCGCTATGTCTGCAAGGCCCGCAAGCCCGACTGCGCGCTGTGCCCGATCGCCGACCTGTGCTGCTCGGACGAGAAGGCGGGGGCGTGACATTTACCCTCCCCCGCCTCCGGCGGGGGAGGGAGGGACCCAGCCGAAGGCTGGGAGGGTGGGGGCAAGTTGTTCGCGAGGATCAGCGATGCATCGGCTGACGATGCAGGTATTCAATAACAAATTCAGAGATTCAGAGATAAAGAGATTTGGAGAGTTATGCTTCGGCCTTTGCTCCGGGGGGAGCCATGCCGTAAGCAATCCACTCTTTGTCTCTGAATCTCTAAATCTCTGATTTTCTCGATCAGCACTATCACCGCCAGCTTTGGCGCCGCTGATGCTCGGGCAGGCCGTTGCCCCCACCCTGCCCATGCTTCGCATGGACCCCTTCCACGGTCGCCCGCAAGTCGGGCGACCGCGCTTCGCCTTTCGCGGCTTTGCCGCGAATGCCTTCGGCACCGGCTCCGCGCCCCCGCCGGAGGCGGGGGAGGGACAGGCGCCTTGTTACTCGGCGCTGACCAGCACCGGGGCCGGTTCGGACACCGCCTTGGGGGCGTTGGCCGACAGGACCTGGACGTCGCCGATGAGCTGGCCGCCGGCCTCGACCGACAGCTCGCCGTACTTGATCGAGCCGGTGATCTTGCCGCCGGACCGCACGGTCAGCCGGCCGCGCACGCTGAGGTCGCCCTCGAAGCGGCCGCCGATGTCGGCCTCGTCGATCTCGACCGAGCCCTTGAACAGGCCCGTCTCGGTGATCTCGATGGAGCGGCCGTCGCGCAGCTTGGCCTCCACCGTGCCCTCGACCACCAGCACGTCGCACGAGCCGATCTCGCCCGACAACGAAATGTCGCGGCCGACGATCAGGCGACGCTGGTCGGCGGCGGCGGGGGCCACCGGCTCGGGCGCGGCGACGGGGGCGGGAGCGGCCAGACCGTCGGGACGGCGCGGCGCCACGCCGGGGACGTCGACCACGCGGCGCGGCACGTCCGGCTTGAACGAGGAGCCGGGGATGGTCGGGGCGGCGGGGGACTTCGGCGGGGTGGTGTTCATCTCGGGTCCCTTATCGGAAAACGGCGGGCGGAACGTCGGGGCCGAAGACGGCTGCGGCGACGTCGGAACGGGGGAGGCCGCGGACATGCCCGGCGACAGTGGAGCCGGCGCGGCGGGCGCGGCCACGCCGGCGCCCTCGGGCTTGGGCGCGACCGGCGGATTCTTTCGTCCGAACAGCATGAACTCGTCCCCTGGTCAGATCAGGTCATGTGGCGTCTGCGGATGACGGCGCCATGGTCGCACGGCGCACCATACCGGTTGGGGCACCATCGAATCGGCGTAACACGGTCATCCGGCCGGCCGCAAGCGGCGTTTCATCGCGCCGAAGATGTCCATCCCATCGTGTGAAAGACATGCACCATGAAAGCGCTGGCGACGACCGGCACCAGAAGGTTCACCACGGGGACGGTCGAAAGGAAGGCAATAATGACGCCGGCCAAAAAAGGTTTCACCGGATAGGTCCGCCGCAACTCGCGGGCGGCGCGCCGTCCCAGCCGGCGGTTCGCCACCAGCTCGAAGTACTCGCGGCCCAGCAGATAGCCGTTGATCGTATAGAACACCAGCAGGTTCAGCCCCGGCGCGGCCAGATAAAGCGGCAGCGCCACCAGATTGGCCGCCAGCACCACCGCCAGGAAGCGCAGCGCCGTCGCCACGTCGGCCAGGACGGTGGAGGCCAGGGGCGGCGGCAGGTGCGGGTAGTGCCGTTCCTCGACCCGCGCCACCACCTGTTCCAGCAGCAGGCCGGCCACCATGGCGGCCACCGCCGGGAACAGGATCCAGGCGAGCACCAGGGTCAACACCCCGCCCAGCACGTCGATGGCGGTGTCCACCCACGACCAGTCGGTCAGCGTCGTGCTGGTCAGCGCCCATTCCACCAGCCCGATCAGCCCGGCGAAGGCGGCGATCGCGCCCAGCACGCTGATCCACACCACCCGCCGCGAGCGCGGGTCCGAAAGCTGGGCGAACGCGAGCACGAGCGCGCGGATCATGTCCGGGGTTTCCCTGTTGCGGGTCACGATGCCGCACTTCTACGGCGCGCGGGTGCGGCGGGCAAGCGGCCGGCCTTGTGGTAATACACCCGGCCGCTATACTCGCGGCCCGATCGACCCGCCCGCACCACACACGTTACACCCACACCCGTTACACCCACACACGCTATTCAAGGAGTGTCATGGCCGCCGCCCTGTACGATGTCACCGGCATCGGCAACGCCATCGTCGACGTGATCGCCCATGCCGACGACGCCTTCCTCGCCGCCAACGGCATCGAGAAGGGGGCGATGACCCTCATCGATGCGCTCCGCGCCGAAGAGCTGTACGGCCGCATGGGCCCCGGCGTGGAGGTTTCCGGCGGATCGGCCGGCAACACCATGGCCGGCTTCGCCTCGCTGGGCGGCGCCGGTGCCTACATCGGCAAGGTCTGCAACGACCAGCTCGGCTCGGTCTTCCGGCACGACATCACGGCGGCCGGCGTGCACTTCGCCACCGACCCGCTGCACGGCGGCGCGCCCACCGCGCGCTGCCTGATCCTGGTGACGCCGGACGCCCAGCGCTCGATGAACACCTACCTGGGCGCCTGCGTCGAGCTGGGGCCGGAGGACATCGACGAGGCGGTCGTCGCCGGCTCGCAGGTGACCTACCTGGAAGGCTATCTGTGGGACCCGCCGCGCGCCAAGGAGGCGTTCCTCAAGGCCGCCGGGCTGGCGCACGCGGCCGGGCGCAAGGTGTCGCTGTCGCTGTCCGACTCGTTCTGCGTGCACCGCCACCATGACGAGTTCCTCGACCTCGTGACCAACCACGTCGACATCCTGTTCGCCAACGAGCACGAGATCGGCGCCCTGTACGGCACCGACGACATCGCCGTGGCGGTCGAGGCGGTGAAGGGCCATTGCGAGGTGGCGGCCCTGACGCGCAGCGAGAAGGGCGCGATCATCGTCGCCGGCGGCCAGGTGTACGAGGTGCCGGCGGCGCCGGTCGCCCGCGTCGTCGACACCACCGGGGCCGGCGACCTGTACGCCGCCGGCTTCCTGTACGGCTACACCCGCGGCCTCGCCCCGGAGGTGTGCGGGCGCCTGGGCGCCATCGCCGCCGCCGAGGTGATCAGCCACGTCGGCGCCCGCCCCGAGGTGTCGCTGGCCGATCTGGTGAAGGGCGTCCTGTAAGCCGGCGTTGGGTTTTCGCTGGCGCTCAACCCAACCTACGGCGCGGCTTTAGGTTGGGTTGAGGCGTCAGCCGCAAAACCCAACGTCGGGTGCACCCCCGGCCGGTTGGGGGAGTTTGTGATTCCCGGCGCCTGGGTTAAGCTGCGGATACCGCGCCGCAGCCGGGCCCACCGATGCTGATCTACCTGCCGATTGCCGAAATGTCGGTCGATGCCCTGGTGGTGCTCGCCATGGGTGGGCTCGTGGGGTTCCTGTCGGGGCTGTTCGGGGTGGGCGGCGGCTTTCTGATGACGCCGCTGCTGATCTTCCTGGGCGTGCCGCCGGCCGTCGCGGTGGGCACGCAGGCCAACCAGCTCGTCGCCGCCAGCGTGTCGGGCGTGCTGGCGCACTGGCGGCGCGGCAACGTCGACGTCAAGCTGGGCGTCGTCATGCTGCTGGGCGGTCTGGTCGGCACCACGGTCGGCGTGTGGATCTTCGGTCTGCTGCAGCAGCTGGGCCAGATCGACGTGGCGATCTCGCTGTCCTACGTCTTCTTCCTGGGCGTCATCGGCTCGCTGATGCTGGTGGAGAGCACGCGGGCGCTGATCCGCGGGCGCCGCCCGGCGGCGACGCGCGGCAAGCTGCACCACCACATCTGGCTGCACGGCCTGCCGCTGAAGATGCGCTTTCACCGGTCCAAGCTGTACATCTCGGCGCTGCTGCCGGCGGCGATCGGCGCGGTCGGCGGCATGCTGGTGGCGATCATGGGCATCGGCGGCGGATTTCTGCTGGTGCCGGCGATGATCTACCTGCTGAACATGCCGACGGCGCTGGTGGCCGGCACCTCGCTGTTCCAGATCATCTTCACCACGGCAGTGGCCACCGTGCTGCAGGCGGCGACCAACCAGACGGTGGACGTCATGCTGGCGCTGCTGCTGCTGGTGGGCGGCGTGATCGGCGCGCAGTTCGGCACCAAGGCCGGCGGCTATCTGCGCGGCGAACAGGCGCGGGCGTTGCTGGGCCTGCTGGTGGTGATCGTGGCGGCGCGGCTGGCGTGGGAGCTGGTGACGACGCCCATCGACCTGTTCAGCATCTCCGGCGGCGGGGGCGGCTGGTGAGGCGGCGCGCGGCGCTGCCGCTGGCCGTGCTGGGCGCCCTGTTCGGCGGGGCGCTGGCGGTGGCGCTGACCTTCGCGCTGTCGGCGCGCGCGCAGCAGCTGGTGGCCGACCTGTCCAGCCACCTGATCGCCATCACCACCGGTTTTTCCGGGACCGAGGTGGTGCTGTTCGGCTCCACCGACGGGCAGGGCGACGTGGCCGTGGTGGTGACCGGCCCGCGCGGCAACGTCCGCGTGCGCCAGAAGGATCGCATCGCCGGCATCTGGATCAACCGCGAAAGCGTGCTGTTCGAGCAGGTGCCGAGTTACTACCTGGTCGCCACCAACCGCCCGCTGGAGACGCTGGCGCCCGAGTCGGTGCTGGAACGCCACCAGATCGGCACCGCGCATCTGCGGCTGGAAACCAGCGATCTGGTCGGCCCGCTGGCGCTGGGCGACTTCCGCGACGCGCTGGTCCGCAACAAGCAGCGCGCCGGCCTGTACGGCCTGACGCACGGGCAGGTGACCTTCCTTGGCGAGCGGCTGTTCCGCACCAACATCTATTTCCCGGCCAATGTGCCGACGGGGCTCTACAACGTGGAAGTGTTCCTCATCAAGGGCGGCGAGGTGGTCAGCGCCCAGACCACGCCGCTGGTCGTGTCGAAGGTCGGCTTCAGCGCCGAGGTCTTCGACTTTGCGCGCAGCCAGCCGTTCACCTACGGCCTCGTGGCGGTGATCGCCGCCGTCGCCTCCGGCTGGCTGGCCGGCGCCGTCTTCCGGAGGGTGTGAATGAGCGAAGCGACCAACAGTGGCGAAGCGGCCGGCGGCCCGGAGCACAAGCGCATCTTCCTGGTCGTCGTCGACGACAGCGACGAGTTGAAGGTGGCGCTGCGCTATGCCTGCCTGCGCGCGAAAAAATCGGGTGGCCGCGTGGCCCTGCTGTACGTCATCGAACCGGCGGAGGTGCAGAGCTGGCTGGCCGTCGAGAGCCTGATGCGCGAGGAGCAGCGCGCCGAGGCCGAGCAGAAGCTGCAGAAGCTGGCGCGCGAGGTGAACGCGTCGACCGGCGCCGTGCCCATCCTGCACATCCGCGAGGGCGACCGCCGCGACGAGCTGATGGCGCTGATCGAGGAGGAGCCGGGCATCTCCATCCTGGTGCTGGGCGCCGGGACCGAGCCGGAGGGTCCGGGGCCGCTGATCTCCTTCTTCACCGGGCGCGGCGTCAGCCGCCTGCGCATCCCGCTGACCATCGTCCCCGGCGGCCTGAGCGACGCGCAGCTCGACGCGATCACCTGACGCCTCACCGCCCGTACAGGGCCGCGAGGCTGCGCAGGTCGATGTCGCTGCGGTCGTCGGTCAGCACCGGGTGGCCGGCGCCGTCCAGCGGGCGGATGGTTTCGGCGACGCGGCGTGACGCGTACAGGGCCGGGGCGGGCGCCGATTCCAGGCGTACGCGTACGTCCGCCAGTGTACGTGCCTCGGCCGTGGCGATCAGGAAGTAATTGCCGTTGCCGGCGTCGGCGACGAAGACCGACGGGAACACCGCCGCCAGCGTCGCCGCCAGCGGCCCGACCAGCACGTCGCGGTCCGCCGGGGACGCCACGTTCATCATCACCATGCCGCCGGGCGCCAGCCGCTGCCGCACCGCCGCGAAGAACTCCCGCGTCGCCGTGAAGAAGGGGATGACCGTGCCGTTGTACAGGTCGACCAGGATGACGTCGTGCGTCTCGGCCGAGGTCTGGACGAAGCGCCGGGCGTCGGCCACCCGGGTGCGCACGCCGGCCGACAGCCCGAAGTGCTCGCGCGCCACATCGACCACCGCCGGGTCCAGCTCGACGCCCAGGATGTCGGCGTCCGGCCATGCCCGGCCGATCTCCCGCGCCGCCACGCCGCCGGCCAGACCCAGGATCAGCACGCGCCGCCCCGACGCCAGGGCGGGCGCCGCGGCGAACAGGTCGTAGTACAGGCCGGTCGGCCCGCCGTCCTTGCGCAGGCGCGACTGCACCGCCCACAGCACGTTGAGGTGCAGGCGGACCTCGCGCTCGTCCTCGCGCACGTAGATCGTGTTGTGCGCCGTCTCGCGGTACAGCGCGAAGCCCTCGCCCTCCCGCCACGCCGCGCCCCAGGCGGCCAGCGCCAGCAGCGCCGCCGTCAGCCCCACCTCGCGCCCGCGCGGCAGCAGCACGCAGGCGGCGGCGAGGATGACCCCGGCCACCGCGTAGCCGGCCGACACGCCGATGGTCGGGATGACGAAGAAGGCGG
>DASWVP010000422.1:0-5604 GCA_036401175.1 Azospirillum sp.
GCACGCCGTCGGCGCGGGCGAGCAGGCCGCGCACGCTCGGCCGTTCGAGGGTGAGGGCGGCGAGGCGCAGGGCCGGCGCGTCGGGCGGCACGGCGTCGCGGCCGAAGAATCCTTGGGAAACGGTCAGCGCCCAGGTCGCGGCGTCCGCCGAAGCGGATTCGCTGACCTCGATGCCGGGGACCTGCGGCACCGGTTCGGCCGGGGCAACGGTGCGGACGTGGGTGTTGAGCACCCGGCCGACGGCGTATCCGCGTGGTCCCAGCGCGTCGACCAGCGAGCGGTCGGCGAGCGGGCTGAGGTCGATGCTGGGCGGCATGCCGCGATCGCGATAGAACGCCTCGACCGCGGCGATCTGCGCGTCCTCCACCGCCTGCCCCATGCCGAGACCGACGGCGCGGTTGACCGGCATGGCGGGGGCGAGGAAGACGGCGCAGCCGCCGGCCACGGTCATCGCCGCCGCCCCGCCGTCGGGCGCGAGGCGCCGCGACGTTTCCACCACTTCGAGGGCGGCGGCCGTCTCGGCCTCCTCGATGCGGCGGGCGATCAGGGGATCGGCGAAGAGCATGGCCGGCGGCCTTCCCGATGCGGGTTACTTGGCGTCCGCCGCGACCTGCATCTTGACGATCTTGTCGGGGTCGGTGACCTGTCCGTTGCGGGACTGGCTGCCCTTCTTGATGTTGTCCACGAACTCCATGCCCTGGACGACCTTGCCCCAGGCGGTGTACTGGCCGTCGAGGAACGGGGCCGGCGCGAAGCAGATGAAGAACTGGCTGTCGGCGCTGTTCGGGTCCATGGCGCGGGCCATCGACAGGGTGCCGCGCACGTGCGGCTCCTTGTTGAACTCGGCCTTCAGCTTCTTGCCCGAGCCGCCGGTGCCGGTGCCCGTCGGGTCGCCGGTCTGGGCCATGAAGCCCTCGATCACGCGGTGGAACACGACGCCGTCGTAGAAGCCCTCGCGGGTCAGCTCCTTGATGCGGGCGACGTGGTTGGGGGCGAGGTCGGGGCGCAGCTCGATGACGACGCGACCGTCCTTGAGGTCAAGGTACAGGGTGTTTTCAGGATCCAAGGCGAATGCCTCCCCTACAAGGAAAAAGGCGCTTACGAGCGCCATCACGATGATGCGCGTGAACCGCAACATTCGAAACTCTCCGATGTGCCGAGTCCGCCGCCGGACGATAGGGGAAACCGGCGCCGATGCAAAGCCGGGCGAACGGGGCGGGCCGAAGGGTTCAGTCCGCCGCGCGCGCCGAGGAACCGGTGGGCGGCTCCTCGCCGAACCACGCGGCGACCCGCCGCGCGGATTCGGGCGCCAGTTTGAGGCCCAGCTTGGTGCGGCGCCACAGCACGTCCTCTGCCTTCGCGGCGAACTCGCGGTCGGTAAGGAAGCGCAGTTCGGCGGCGGTCAGGCCGTTGCCGAAATCCTCGCCCAGGTCGGCCCAGCGGTCCGCCCCATCCGCCAGTTCCGCCGCGCGCGTCCCGTACAGCCGGCACCAGCGGCGCGCCACGGTGGGCGACAGCCACGGGTGCGCCTGATGGAAGCCGGCGGTGAAGGCGCCCAGGCCGCCCGCCGGCAGGTCGCCGCCGGGCAGGACGGCGCCGTGCGTCCAGGCGGGCTGCGGGGCGTAGATGTAGGGGCGCAGCCGCTCCATGGCCGCCTCGGCGACGCGGCGGTGATTGGTCAGCGTGCCGCCGTGGACGCTGAGCAGCGGCGGCTGGTCGGTCCCGGCGTCCACCTCGAACCGGCAGTCGCCGGTCAGGGTGGGGTCGTCGGGGGCGCCGTCCGGCAGCGGGCGCAGGGCGGCGAAGCTGTGCACGACCTCGGTCGGGCGGACGGCGCGCGTGAAATAGCGGTTCACCGCGTCGCGCAGGTAGATGACCTCCTCCGGCGTGATGCGCACGTCGCCGGGGTCGCCGTCGAACGGCACGTCGGTGGTGCCGACCAGCGTGAAGTCGCCCTCGTAGGGGATGGTGTAGACGGTGCGGCGGTCAGCGGCCTTCAGGATGAAGGCGTGGTCGCCGTCGTACAGCCGGGGAATCACCAGATGGCTGCCCTTGGCGAAGCGCGGGCGCTCGCGCGGCGGACGGCCGAGCGCGTCGCCCAGCACGCGCGCCGCCCAGGGGCCGGCGGCGTTGACCAGGATGCGCGCCCGCACCGCGCTTTCGGCTCCGTCGCGGCGGTCGAGCAGGCGTACGGTCCACAGCCCGTCCTCGCGCCGTGCGCCCAGCGCCTGCGTGCGGGTGCGGATATCGGCGCCGCGCGCCCGCGCGTCCACCGCGTTGAGCACGACGAGGCGGGCGTCGTCCACCCAGGCGCCGGAGCAGGCGAAGGCCTGCCGCAGGTTTGGCTTCAGCCCGCGGCCGCGCGGATCGTGCTCCAGGTCGATCCGTTCCGTGCCCGGCAGGGTGCACGCGCGGTCCAGGCGGTCGTACAGGAACAGGCCGGCGCGGACCATCCAGGCGGGGTGGGTCATGGCGTCGTGCGGCGCCACGAATCGCAACGGCCGCACGATGTGCGGGGCGGTGCGCAGCAGCACGTCGCGCTCCGCCAGCGCCTCGCGCGCCAGCCGGATCTCGCCGCGTTCCAGGTGGCGCAGGCCGCCATGCACCAGCTTGCTGCTGGCCGAGGAGGTGGCGGACGCCAGATCGTCCCGCTCGACCAGCAGGACCTTCAGGCCGCGGCCGGACGCGTCGCGGGCGATGCCTGCGCCGGTGATTCCCCCGCCGACGACCAGAAGGTCGTATGTCTCACTCGTCATCCTCGCCTCCGTGATGCGGCGGGAAGATAATGGCGCGAACAAACGTTCACAACGACGGGCGGAACGATGCCGGTGGAGGGCAGGGTGCGGCGACGCGTTGCGAAACGGGTGCTGGCGGCGGGGGTGGGCGCCCTTGCCCTTGCCCTCGCCGTGGTGGCGTGGTGGCCGGAACTGCTGGCCGGTGCGCTCGCCCTGGCGCTGCACCGTGCCGGCTTCCCGGACGCCGGGGTGACGGTGACCGCCGCCGGCCTGTCCGAAACCGAAATCAGCCTACGCCTGGATGCGGCCGGTGAAAACCGGATTGAGCGGCTGATTGTCGCCCACCCCCTCGATAACCTGCTGCGCGGGCGGGTGGCGCGGGTTGCCGTCGAGGGATTGCGCCTGCGGCTGCCGCTGGAGGGGATCGGTGCGGCGGGCGGCGGGAACGGCGGGGATCTGCCGGCGCTGCCGGCCGAGGTGGTCACCATCGAGGATGCGGTGGTGCGGCTGCCCGGCGGCGACCTCACCGTGCGCGGCATGGCCGAGGCGACGGGCGACTCCGTCACCGCCATCGTCGCCGTCGAGGCTGGCGACGTGGGCGCGGTGGCCGCCCTGCTGGGCGTCGAATCGGCGGTGCGCGGCCAGGGCCGGTTCAGCGCCGTGCTGCGCGGCGGGCGCCAGGGCGACACGTGGCGCCTGTCGCCGGACGGCTGCGCCACCCTGACGCTGGACGGGCTGGCGGTGGCCGGCGAGCGCGTCGCCCTGCCGAAGGGGCTGTGCCTGCGCGCGCCGGAGGATGGCGCCGCGCTGACCCTGTCGGGCGCCGGGACGGCGCTGCGCCTGATCGCGGAGGCCGAGCGGGTCGCCCTGCCGAACCGCGCCTTGGCGGCGGAAGGCGTGGTGGTGACGGCCGGGCTGGAGGGACGGCGGCTGACCGCCGACGCCACCGTCAAGGCCCTGCGCGGCACGCGATCCCCGCCGCCCTTCGCGCCCCTGGCGCTTACCGCTGCGGCCGAACGGGATGGCGACGGCCCGCTGGGCTTCACCGCCACGGCCAGGGGACCGGCCGGCGTGGTGATCGAGGCGACCGGCACGCACGACCTCGCCGCCGGGACGGGGAACGCGGAGGTGCGGCTGACGCCCGTGACCTTCCGGCCGGGCGGGGCCGGCCCGGCGCAGATCTTCCCGCGCCACGGAGCGCGGGTGAGCGGGACGTCCGGGCGCGTCGCCGGCAAGGGGCGGTTCGACTGGGGCGGCGGCCTGCGCTCCAGCGGGGAACTGCTGCTGGAAAATCTGTCGGCGACCGTCAGCCCGATTGCCGTCACCGGCCTCAGCGGGCTGGTGCGGCTGAGCAGCCTCGTGCCGCCGGTGGTGCCGGCCGGGCAGGTGCTGGCGGTGAAGCGGCTGGACGTCGGGCTGCCGCTCACCGACGGCGTCCTGCACGTCGGGCTGAAGCGTTCCGGGCGCCTCGACGTGGACAGGGCGGAATGGCGCTGGGCCGGCGGGCTGGTGCGCGCCAAGCCGTTCGAGATGCCGCTGGACGCCCCCAAGGGAACCGTGGAGCTGGAGGCCGAGGGGCTGGACCTCGGCGCCGTGCTGGCGATCGCCGCGGTGGACGGTCTGCACGGCGAGGGAACGCTCAACGGCACCCTGCCGCTTCGCATCGCGGGCGACGTGGTGCGGCTGGTGGACGGCGTGCTGGAGGCGGCCGGGCCGGGCACGCTGCGCTATGACCCGCAGGCGCCGCCGGCCTTCCTGGAGGGCGACCCCGGCAGCCCGACCGGCCTGCTGCGCGGCGCGCTGACCGATTTCCGCTACGACACGCTGAAGCTGACCGTGAACGGCACGGCCGGCGCCGACATGGCGCTGCGGCTGGCGATCCACGGCGCCAACCCGACGTTCTACGATGGCTATCCCGTGGCCCTTAATCTAAACGTGAGTGGCGCGCTCGACCGGATCCTGCGCCAGAGTCTGGACACCTACCGCATCCCCGACGCGGTGCGCGACCGCATGATGGAGTTCGAGAAATCCGCCCCATGACGACCACTCTTCTTTGCCGCGCCGTGGCGGCCGGGCTTTTGCTGGCGGCGACCGCCGCCTGCGCCCCCACCGTGAAGATCGAGGCGCCGGACAAGCCCATCGAGATCAACCTGAACATCCGAATCGAACAGGAGGTCCGCGTGAAGCTCGACCGCGACCTGGACAAGGTCTTTCAGGAGGACCCGGCGCTGTTCGGCACCGGGCAGCCGGGCCGGGGGAAAACGCCATGAGGCGGATTCTCGGATCGCTGGCGGTCGTGCTGATGCTGGGCGCGGCAGTGCCGGCGCTGGCGCAGGATTCGCTGGCCGTCGCCAAGGCGGCGGGGCAGGTGGGCGAACGGCCGGACGGGCTGGCCGGCGCCGTGCCGGGCGCCCCCCCGGCGGTGCAGGCGCTGGTGCGGGAGGTGAACGCCCAGCGCCTCGCGCGGTATCGCGAGATCGCCCAGGGCAACGGCGTGCCGGTGGACGCCGTGCAGGCGCGGGCCGGCGAACGGCTGATCGGCCAGACCCCGCCCGGCCAGTACGTGATGACCGGCGCCGGCCGCTGGGTGAAGAAGTGACAAAGCTTTCGGCAGGAAAAGAAAGCCCCTCCCCCCTTGCGGGAGAGGGGTTGGGGAGAGGGGATGTTACCGCCGTAAGGCGGGAGAAGAGTCTCTTTTTCGGCCTGCCGGCCGCTATCCCCCTCTCCCCAACCCCTCCCCCGCAAGGGGGGAGGGGCTTACCGGGCGGGCTCCGCGTGTGACGGACCCGGCCGGCATCCTCGCCGCCGCGGACGCCGACCGCCGGGCCGGCCGGCTCGACGCCGCCGTGGCCGGCTACCGGCGCGTCCT
>DASWVP010000423.1:0-2594 GCA_036401175.1 Azospirillum sp.
CGCAACCACATCCGCCAACGGCCCGCCTCAAAAAGGCGGGCCGTTCGCGTTTCCGGCCTGGCACACGCGCGCGCAACACCCCGCAGCGAAATGAATCGATCCGTGAGGGGGCGCGCGTCAACCCGCCCCGCGCTCCAGCCAGCCGGCGGCGCGCACGGCGGGGGCGTAGCTGCGGCTCACCGGCACCTTCAGGCCGGTGGACAGAAGCAGCGTCAGCTTGCCGTCCGGCTTGCGCTCCACGCCCGCCACGGCCGACGCCGCGACCCAGTAGGAGCGGTGCACCTGCAACCCGTCGAAGCCGTCCAGTTCGGCCACCGCGTCGCGCAGGCGCATGAGCAGCAGGTCGCTGCCCTCGGCGGTGTGGACGCGGACGTAATGGTCCTCCATCTCCAGCGCCACCAGCACGCGGCCCAACCGCGCCGGGATGCGGGCGAGGAACGCGATCTCACGCGGCTCGGCCGCCGAGGCGGCGGTGGGCTCCACCGCATCGGGCGCCGACGGCGCTGCGCCCACCAGACCGCGGTCGCGCAGTTCCAGCCACAGCGGCGCCGCCGCCACCAGCGCGGTGATGACGCTCACATAGGCGAACATCTCGGCCAGCCCCAGCGGGTGCAGGTAGTCCAGGCCGCGCAGGTTCGCCTCCAGCACGGCGACGCAGGCGGTCAGCAGCGCGGTCACGGCCAGCGCGACGCCGGCCAGGATCGTGCGCCACGCGTGCGCGCGCCGCTGCAACAGACGGAACGCCGCCAGCGACACCGCCTCGAACGCCAGGGCGCCCAGCCCGATCAGCCCGCCCCAATAGGCCAGCCGCCGCACCGGCGTCAGGTCCTGGAAGGTGCCGAACGGCCCGATCACCGTCAGCACCGCCACCGCCACCGCCAGCACCGGCAGCCGCCGCCCGAGCAGCCGCCGCAGGTACGGTGTGCGCGGCCGCCCGATCGCGTCAAGGCCCGCCCCTTCACCTCCGGTCGTTTCACGCATCGTCAATCGTCATCCCCTGCGATTCGCGAAAGTCCCCCCGTCCGCGCACGCAGCCGGGCTGGCCGCGCCGGACCGGTTCGCGGCATGAAGCGGGCATCGCCGATGACGGAGGCATCAATGAAGAGCGCACGTTCCCTGGCCGAAGGTTTCCTGGTTGCCCTGGTCCTGATGACCCCGACGATTCCGGCGGCCCCCGCCACGGCCGGAGAGCTTCGCGCAACCATCCGCAACGTCAAGCCCCAACAGGGCAAGGTGATGGTCGCCGTGTACGAGAGCGCCGCCGCCTACAAGGCCGAGCGCCGCTTCGCCGGGCAGGAGCTGCCCCCCACGGGCGGCGAGGTGACGGCCCTGTTCCTCAACCTGCCGGAAGGGTCCTACGCCCTGACCGTCTACCAGGACGTGGACGGCGACGGCAAGCTCGGCCGCAACCTCCTCGGCATCCCGGCCGAGCCCTACGGCTTCAGCCGCGACGCCTCGGCCGGCCTGGGCATGCCGGCCTTCGACGCGCTGGCCGTCGCCGTCGGCGCCGGCTCCACCGCCACCACCCTCGGCCTGACGCCGTAAAGGGGGGCGCCTATTCCACCCCGTACGCCGCGAACAGGTCGGCCAGGCTGCGCCCCGGTTCCTCGGTGAAGGTCCGGTCCAGGGGACGGACGCCGGCCATGCGGTCGACGCGGAAGGTGCGGAAATCCTCGCGCAGTTCGCACCACGCCCCCAGCGTCCACACCCGCCCCCAGAAGAACAGGCCGAGCGGCCGGGCGCAGCGCACCGACGGCGTGCCGTCCTCGCGGGCGTAGTCGAAGGCGACGACGCGGCGCGCGTTGGTGGCGGCGCGCAGGGCGTCCATGCGGTCGCGCACCTCGGCCGCCGCGCCGAAGGCGGGGGCGTACAGCCGGGGGTCGGTCAGCTCGCCCCGCCGCCCCTCCGGCACCACCGACTCGATCTTGTCGATGGCGCGGGCGGCGGCGGCGTCCAGCGCGCCGCCGGCCCAGGCCCGCACCAGCCGGGCACCGACCACCAGCGCCTCCACCTCGTCGCGGGTGAACATCAGCGGCGGCAGGTCGTACCCATCGCGCAGGATATAGCCGACGCCCGCCTCCCCCTCGACCGGCACGCCCGAAGCGGCGAGGTCGCGCAGGTCGCGGTAGATGGTGCGCTCCGACACCTCCAGGCGCCGCGCCAGCGCGGCGGCGGTGACCAGCCGGCCCTTGCGCAGGATCTGGACGATGTCGAAAAGGCGATCGGCGCGGCGCATGCGGTCCCGTTCGTTGCATGAACCCTTTTTCTACACCCGCGCCGGGGCCGTGGCGAGGGAATGATGTTCCGGGAAAGTTCCGAATTTCCCGCTGGGCTTTGCTTCAGTGTCCTCCGGTCGGGCGACACCGTGCGAAGGGCGCATTCCGCACGGACGGCACAACGGTGCACAATGGCGCACCACACGGTGCAGACGAACGGTAACGCCATGCCGCAACACGACGCTTCCCCCACAGCCCTGCCGGACGTGCGCGGGCGCGGCTTTGCCGCGCGCACCGCGCTGGCCGATGCCGCGCGCTGGATCGACGCCCGCGCCGCGCCGTTGCCCGGCGAGACGGTGCCGCTGGCCGTCGCCGCCG
>DASWVP010000424.1:0-11222 GCA_036401175.1 Azospirillum sp.
CTGGGCGCGGTGCTGGCGGCGCGCGTCGCCTTCGCCGACCATCACCCCTACGGCGCCGAGGAGGTGGACCGCCTGCTGGCGCGGGCCGAGGGGCTGGGCGCCCTGCCCGTCACCACCGCCAAGGACGCCGTCCGCCTGCCCCCGGCCGCCCGCGCGCGGGTCCGCGTGCTCCCCGTGCGCACGGCGTGGGAGGACGCGGGCGCGTTGGCCGCCCTGCTCGACCGGCTGGCCCCGATGGGGAGGGCGTGATGGCGAAGCCCCGTGGCCCCATTGCCCGCTGGCTGACCCGGCGTCTCTCCTATCCGCTGGAGGCCGCCGCCGCGCACGGCTTCGCCGCGCTGTGCCGGGCGCTGCCGGTCGATACGGCGTCCGCCTTCGGCGGCTGGCTGGGCCGCACCGTCGGGCCGTGGCTGTCCGGCACGCGCACCGCGCGCCGCAACCTGACGCGCGCCTTCCCCGACAAAAGCCCGGCCGAGATCGACGCCATCATCACCGCCATGTGGGACAACCTGGGCCGCACCATGGCGGAATACCCGCACCTGGATGCGCTGGGCGACAGCGGACCCGGCGGGCGCACCGAACTCGTCGGCGCGGACGAGGTCGCGGCCATGCGCGACGACGGCAAGGCCGGCATCGTGGTGGCCGGCCACCTCGGCAACTGGGAGGTGCCGTGTGCGATGGCGCGCAAGCGCGGGCTGGAAATGGCGCTGGTCTACCGCGCGCCCAACAACCCGATGGTCGACCGCCTGCTGGTCGATCTGCGCGGGGCCGCCTCCGCCACGCAGATCCCCAAGGGGACGGAGGGCGCCCGCGCCCTGATCCGCGTGCTGGCCAAGGGCGGCCACGTCGGCATGCTGATCGACCAGAAGATGAACGACGGCATCCCCGTCCCCTTCTTCGGACGCGACGCCATGACGGCGCCGGCCGCCGCGCTGCTGGCGCTGCGCCAGGGCATCCCGATCCGGCCGATGCGCACCGAACGCCTGGACGGCGCCCGCTTCCGCATCACCGTCTTCCCGCCGCTGGAGCCCCCGGCCACCGGCGACCGCAACGCCGACGCCCGCATCCTCATGCAACGGATCAACGGTTTGCTGGAGTCGTGGGTGCGCGAGCGGCCCGAGCAATGGCTGTGGACGCACCGGCGCTGGCCGGACTGATACGGACGGGTATGGGGAACGGAATACCCGACCCGCGAAGCGCGCCGATGCTCCCCGGCGTCCCAGCCGCTATAGTGGCCGGCGACGCCACATCGATTCGGGGTTCGCCATGCCGTTCGACCCGCACCTGTTCCAACTCTACCTCGTCGCCGCCGTGGTGCTGGTGATCACGCCGGGGCCGGATTCGCTCCTGGTCCTGTCGCGCGGCCTGACCGAGGGGCGGCGCGCCGGATTCGTGGCGACGGCGGGCATCACCGTGGGCAACGTCGTCCAGGCGGTGCTGGCGGCGGTGGGGGTGTCGGCGCTGATCGCCGCGTCGCCGGTGCTGTTCGACGCGTTGCGCTACGCCGGTGCGGCCTACCTCGCATGGATCGGCGGGCGCGCCCTGTGGGGCGCCGTGCAGGCGCGCCGGAATGGCGGCGCCGCCGCCGAGCCGGCCCGGACCGTACCGGCCCCGGCGCGCACGGTGTTCGTCAACGCGCTGCTGACCAACCTGCTGAACCCGAAGGTCATCCTGTTCTATCTCGCCTTCGTGCCGCAGTTCGTGGCGCCGGACCTGGGCCACGTCGCGCTGCAGACCTTCACCTACGGCATCATCCTGGGCGGCCTGGGCTGCGTCTACCTGCTGGGGGTGGCGGCGGCCAGCGCCGGGGCGGCGCGCGCCGTGCTGACCAGCCGGGCGCTTCACGGCGTGCTGGACGCCGTGGCCGGCGTGCTGTTCCTGGGCTTCGCCGTGCGCCTGCTGCTGACCGAGCGCCGCTTCGCGTGATACCGCGAAACCCCGTCCTTCGCTGTGGACGGACGGCATTCGCGGTGCCATAGTGCGCCGCGTCCGACGGAACCCCTTTGGCGGGCGGCAACGCCCGATCACGGCCGACAATGAGCGAAAAAATCTCCCTCATCACGTGGATGGCCAACATCCACATCCGCTTCCTCACCTGGCGCCGCGGCGAAAAGGTCGGCAGCGACCGTTTCGGCAACACGTACTACCGTGACCGCAGCGTGTCGCACGGCAGCCGGCGCGAGCGCCGCTGGGTCATCTACAACGGTGAACCGGAAGCGTCGAAGATCCCGCCGGAATGGCACGGCTGGCTGCACCACACGTGCAAGGATCCGATCCCGGAAAAGGCCAGCCCGTATCACAAGCCCTGGGTGAAGGAGCACGAGCCGAACCCGTCGGGTTCGCTGCAGGCCTACCGCCCGCCCGGGCACGTGCTGCAAGGCGGCAAGCGCGTCCGCGCCACCGGCGATTACGAGCCGTGGACTCCGGGCTGAGCCCCGGTTTCCAGTCCACGGACGTCCCCCTAGGAACCAATCATGCGCCGGAACGTCATCGAAACCGTGCTGGGCGGCGTCGTCCTCGTCGTCGCCGGCTTTTTCCTCGTGTTCGCCTACACGAGCGCCGACCTGCGCAAGGTCGACGGCTATGAGGTGACGGCCCGGTTCGGCTCGATCAGCGGGTTGCAGGGCGGCGCCGACGTGCGCATCAGCGGCGTCAAGGTCGGCACGGTCACGTCGCTGACGCTCGACCCGAAGACGTATCAGGCGGTCGTGCACCTGTCGATCACCCCCACCGTCAAGCTGCCCAAGGACACCGCCGCCATCGTGGCGAGCGAAAGCCTGCTGGGCGGCAAGTTCCTGGCGCTGGAGCCCGGCGGCGATCCCGACATGATCGCCCCCGGCGGCCGCATCGAATTCACCCAGAGCACCCCCGGCCTGGAACAGCTCCTGGGTCAGGTGATCTTCAGCATGCAGGGCAACAAGGGCGGCGACAAGGCCGACCCCGGCAAGGACGCCCCGCCGAAGATGTGATCCGGCGCCCCCGCCGCGTTTCCCACCGGGCCGCGCTTGCGCGGCCCGTTGCCGTTCCGCAACCATCCACCAACGCGGCGACTGGACGCGGCCACGCTTCCGATGCTAAACGGCGCTCACCGTTCACCATCGGAAGCAACCGTCGTGACGATGTTCGATACCGTGCGCGCGGCTCTGGCGGCCGTCCTTCTGGCGGCGTCCGCGCCGGCCCTGGCCGCCACCGTGACCCCGGCGCAGATGGTCGAGCGCCCGGCCGCCCGCCTGCAGGGCCTCGACAAGGTCACCGCGCGCACCACCACCTTCGACATCCGGGCCGGCGAGACCAAGGTCTTCGGCAGCCTGCGCGTGACCCTGCGCGCCTGCCGCGAGAACCCGCCCATCGAAGTGCCCGAGTCGGCCGCCTTCCTGGAAGTCGTCGAGATCAAGCCGGGCGAGCAGGCGGAATCCGTGTTCAACGGCTGGATGTTCGCCTCCAGCCCGGCCCTCTCGGCCATGGAACACCCCGTCTACGACGTCTGGGTGCTGTCCTGCCAGGAGAAGTGACGTGCTGACGTTGGGTTTTCGGCTTTGGCCTCAACCCAACCTACGGCCGCATCGTAGGTTGGGTTGAGGCGCGAGCCGAAAACCCAACGTCTCCGCTTCCCCTAACCCTCCCCCGCCGTGTCCAGCAGGTCGGCCAGCGCTTTGGTCTGATCGACGTGGGCGAAGTCGGTGCGGCGGGTCAGCGCGGCGGCTAGACGGCGGCGGTACTCGGCGCGCGGGATCTCGACGGCGCCGAAGCGGCCGAGGTGCGCGGTGACGAACTGCGTGTCCAGCAGCGTGTAGCCGGCCGCCCGCAGGCGCGCCACGAGGTTGACCAGCGCCACCTTGCTGGCGTCCGTCTCGCGGCTGAACATGCTCTCGCCGAAGAAGGCGGCGCCCAGCGACACGCCGTACAGCCCGCCCACCAGCCGCCCGTCGCGCCAGCACTCCACGCTGTGCGCGGCGCCCTGGTCGGCCAGTTCGCAGTACAGCCGGACGATGTCGTGGTTGATCCAGGTCTTGGGCCGATCGTCGGTGGATTCGGCGCAGGCCTCGATGACCGTGCGAAAGGCGCTGTCGACGCGCACCTCGAAGGGCCCGCGCCGGACGGTGCGGCGCAGCCGCTTGGGCACGTGGAAGGTGTCGAGCGGCAGGATGCCCCGCCGTTCGGGATCGAACCAGTACAGCTCGTCGGACTCCGCGCTTTCCGCCATCGGGAAGATGCCGGCGGCGTAAGCCCGCAGCAGAAGCGGCGCGTTCAGCTCGATCATCGATCGCACATCACTCGGACGTCCCCTTCAACGGGCCCACCACCGCGCCCAGAGTACCCTCGCCGGCGGTGCCGCCGCCACCCCGCAGGTGCGTCCGATACGAGACGCGCGCCGGCCTTCCATGGTATGCAAGCGTACCGCGCGACAGACATCGTGGAGCCGAGCATGCGGACGCCCCTGACGTTTACCATTCTCTCCCTGATTGCACTCCTGCTGGCGCCCGTCGAGGCGGCCGCGCAGCGCAAGGCCGATCCCGGCGCCTTCGACTACTATGTCCTCAGCCTGTCGTGGTCGCCGGCGCACTGCACCCGCCCCGACCGCGACGACGACCCCGACCAGTGCGGCGCCGACAAGAACCACGGCTTCGTCGTGCACGGCCTGTGGCCGCAGTTCGAGCAGGGCGGCTACCCGCGCTCCTGCTCCGCCCAGCGCGCCGTGCCGAAGGCGGTGGTCGACGAGACGATGCCGGTGATGCCCAGCCCCAGCCTGATCGTCCACCAGTGGCAGAAGCACGGCACCTGCAGCGGCGTCGACGTGGTGAAATACTTCGCCACCCTGCGCGACGCCGCCGGCCGGGTGAAGATCCCCGACGCGGTGAAGACACCCCGGCCCGACCTGTCGCTGCCCGCCGACAAGGTGCAGACGCTGTTCACCGACGCCAACCCCGGCCTGACGCCGGACATGGTCGCCGTGGTGTGCGCCCGCCGGCAGGTGACCGAGGTGCGCGTCTGCCTGGACAAGGACCTGAAGTTCCGCACCTGCGGCAAGGGCGTCGCGGATCGCTGCGGCAAGGCCACGGCGCTGAAGGGGTGATCAATCCTTGCCCTCCCCCTGCTCCGCAGGGGGAGGGAGGGACCCAAGCGAAGCTTGGGAGGGTGGGGGCAACGGCTTTTCCAGGAGGCCACGGCCATGAAAGGCATCCCAGAAATCACCCTGACGAAGGCCCGCACGCTGCGCCGCGACCCGACTCCGGCCGAACGTGCGCTATGGCGTCTGCTGCGCGCCCGGCAACTCGGCGGTTTCAAATTCCGTCGGCAGCACCCCGTGCCGCCCTACGTTCTGGATTTCGCCTGCCTGGAAATGCGTGTCGCCGTCGAATGCGACGGCGAGCAGCACGCTGGGTCACCGCGTGATGCCCAGCGCGCCATATACCTGGAAACGCAGGGCTGGCGCGTGCTGCGCTTCTGGAATCACGAGGTTCTGGAAAACCCGGAGGGCGTGGCGGAGTCGATCCTGGGGTGTCTGTCGGCCCGGTAAGCCGCTGCCCCCACCCTGCCCACTTCGTGGGCTTCCCTCCCCCGCCGGAGGCGGGGGAGGGACTGAAAACCTACTTCTTCATCCCCATCAGCTGTTCCAGCCAGTGGATGTCGTAGTCGCCGTTGATGAAGGCCTGTTCGGCGATGATGCGCTGGTGCAGCGGCAGCGTCGTGTCGATGCCGCCGATCACGTACTCCTCGATGGCGCGGCGCAGGCGCATCAGGCACTCGTTGCGGGTCGTGCCGTGCACCACCAGCTTGGCGATCAGGCTGTCGTAGTGCGACGGCACGCGATAGCCGTCGTACAGCGCCGAATCGACGCGCACGCCCAGGCCGCCCGGTGCGTGATAGCCATTGATCTTTCCGGGCGACGGCGTGAAGGTCTCCGGGTTCTCGGCGTTGACGCGGCATTCGATCGCCGCGCCCTGGAAACGGATGTCGCCCTGCGTGTAGCCCAGCGGCGCGCCGGTCGCCACGCGGATCTGCTCGCGCACCAGATCGACGCCGGTGATCATCTCGGTGATCGTGTGCTCGACCTGCAGGCGGGTGTTCATCTCGATGAAGTAGAACTGCCCGTCCTCGAACAGGAACTCCATGGTGCCGACGCCGCGATAGCCGATCGCGGCCGTGGTCCGGGCGGCCAGCGTGCCGATGAAGTCGCGCTGGGCGGCGTTCAGCGCCGGCGACGGCGCCTCCTCGATCACCTTCTGGTGGCGACGCTGCACCGAACAGTCGCGCTCGCCGAAGTGCACGCAGTTGCCGTGCGTGTCGGCCAGGAGCTGGATCTCGATGTGGCGCGGACGGCCGAGGTACTTCTCGATATAGACTTCGTCGTTGCCGAAGGCGGCGCGCGCCTCGCCGCGGGCGAGTTGGTAGGCCTCGCGCAGCCCTTCCGGGTTGCGGGCCACCTTCATGCCCTTGCCGCCGCCGCCGGCCGCCGCCTTGATCAGCACCGGATAGCCGATGTCGCGGGCGACCTGCTCGGCCTCCTCCAGCGTCGGCACCGGGCCGTCGGAGCCGGGCACCACCGGCAGGCCCAGGCCGCTCACCGTCTTCTTGGCGGTGACCTTGTCGCCCATGACGCGGATGTGCTCGGGCGTCGGGCCGATGAAGGCGAAGCCGTGCTCCTCCACCATCTCGGCGAACTGCGCGTTCTCCGACAGGAAGCCGATGCCCGGATGGATGGCGTCCGCCCCGGTGATCGTCGCCGCCGACAGGATGGCCGGCACGTTGAGATAGCTCTCGCGCGCCGAGGCCGGGCCGATGCACACGCTCTCGTCGGCGAGGCGGACGTGCATGGCGTCGGCGTCGGCGGTGGAGTGCACCGCCACCGTCTGTATGCCCATCTCGCGGCAGGCGCGATGAATGCGCAACGCGATCTCGCCGCGGTTCGCGATGAGTACCTTTTCGAACATCGCCAAGGGCTTCGTCCTTCCCTTACTCGATGACCATGAGGACTTCACCGAACTCCACCGGTTGGGCGTCGCCGATGGTGATCTCGGTCAGGGTGCCGCCGCGCGGCGCCTTGATCGGGTTCATCACCTTCATGGCCTCGATGATGAGCAGCGTCTGCCCGGCCTTCACCGGATCGCCCACGCGGACGAACGGCGCGGAGCCGGGTTCCGGCGCCAGATAGGCCGTGCCGACCATGGGCGAGGTCACCGCGCCCGGATGCTGCGCCGAGACCGGCGCCGGTGCCGCCGCCGCGACCGGAGCCGCCGCCGGGGCCAGATGGACCGCCGCCGAGGCGGGCGCGCCGCGGGTGACGCGGATGCGCTTCTCGCCCTCGGCGAATTCGATCTCGTTCAAGCCCGTCTCGCGCAGGAGGTCCGCCAGCTTGCGGATCAGGTCGCCGTCGATGTCGAAGCTCGCCATGCTCATGAAATCCCGTGTTCTGTCAGTCGCGGTCGAGGATCTGCGCCAGGGCCTCCAGCGCCAGCAGATAGCCGTGCGGGCCGAAGCCGCAGATCATGCCCTTGGCCACCGGAGAGATGAAGGAATGGTGGCGCGCGGGTTCCCGCTTGAAGATGTTGGAGAGATGCACCTCGATCACCGGCAGCTCGGACAGGATGAGCGCGTCCATGATGGCGATGGAAGTGTGCGTGTAGGCACCGGCGTTGATGACGATGCCGTCATGCTCGGTGCGGGCCTGCTGGATCCAGGAGACGAGTTCGCCCTCGTGGTTGGACTGCCGGAAGTCGATGATCAGGCCGAGTTGCTCGGCCCGCTCCTGGCAGGACGACTCCAGATCGTCGAGCGTCAGCGAGCCGTAGATGTGCGGCTCGCGAACGCCCAGCATGTTGAGGTTCGGTCCGTTCAGGACCAGCACCGACGCGTCGATGGCCACGAAGCCGCGCCCTTCTTCCAGATCAGGTGGCGCGTTTATAGCACGCTCCGTCGCCAGGGCAATGGCCGCGAGGGCACCGCGGCAATTCCTCCGGAACGCCGTGCCCAACCCCAGGCGGCGGCCGGGCGGGGCGCACCGATCCTTAGGTAGCACTCGACCGGCCGGCGGCGGGGACGCCATACTGCCCGGCCCCTTCCGCACCACCAGGGATACCCCATGCCGAAAGCTCCCACCCTCATCGCCGCGCTGGCGCTGCTGGCCGGCGCGGCCCTGCCGGCGGCCGAAGCCGCCAATCTGGCGCGCAACCGCACGACGCTGCCCGAACTGGTCCTCGGCACCGAGGACGGCGACGACTTCTTCGTGTCGCACAAGGAGATCACGCTGGAGGGCGGCAAGTTCTACCGGCTGGCGATCACCGCCAAGGGGCAGAAGGAATACATGTTCCGCGCCCCCGACTTCATGCGCGACATCTGGGTCAACCAGATCGTCATCAACCATCTGGAAGTGCACCCGATGGGCGCCCCCTACGCCTTCGAGTTCGACGACCAGGGCACCATCGCCATCGATTTCGTGCCCATGCGCACGGGCGAATACGCCTGGGGCATCAAGGGCCTGGAAGACAAGGGCATGACCGGCAAGATCATCGTGAAGTGAGAGAACCCATGCGAATCCCCGCCCTGCTGACCCTGTCCGCCGCCCTCTTCTGCACGCCCGCCCTGGCCGACGACCAGTCGGACTGCGTCGCCGGCATCGCCTTCATCAAAGCCGAGATCGCCAAGGCGCCGGCCCAGCCCACCCTCGACGCGCTGAAGAAGCAGCTCCGCAACGCCGAGCGCGAGCAGCGCGAAAAGGAATACGACGAGTGCCTGGACGCCGTGACCGCGGCGAAGAAGGCGGTGGCGAAATAGGGCAATCGGGTGAAGAGATCGACTGATGGAAAGCCCCTCCCCCCTCGCGGGGGAGGGGTTTGGGGAGAGGGGAATTACGCCCGGTAGGGCGGAAGAAAGACTCTTTTTCCGCCTCCCGGCGGTGCCCCCCTCTCCCCAACCGCGACGCCCTTCGGCGTCGCCCCGCAAGGGGGAGAGGGGCTTTCACCCGATTGCCCCGGGTCGCGAAATAGTCGTTCACGCCGCCGCCATGGTCTCCAGCCGCACGTCTCCGCTCTCCAGCACGCCGATGCAGGCGTCCACCACGTCGGCGTCGTACAGCGTGCCGCGGTGGGCGCGGATCTCGGCCAGCGCCTCGGCCACGCTGAGCGCCGGGCGGTACGGGCGGTGCGAGGTCATCGCCTCGACCACGTCGGCCACGGCAAGGATGCGCGCTTCCAGACCGATGGCGTCGCCGGACAGGCCGGCCGGATAGCCGGATCCGTCCAGGCGTTCGTGGTGCTGGGCGATGGCGGCGGCGATCGGCCAGGGGAACTCGACGCCGCCGATGATGTCGGCCCCGGCCGTCGGGTGCTCCTTCACCAGCTCGAACTCCAGCGCGTTGAGCCGGCCCGGACGGCTGAAGATCTCCGCCGGCACGGCCACCTTGCCGATGTCGTGGATGATGCCGGCGACGTAGACGCCCTTGACGCGGTCTTCGGCCAGGCCGAGCGCGCGGCCGATGCCGGCGGCGATCTCGGCGACCCGGCGCTGGTGGCCGGCGGTCGAGGGGTCGCGGATCTCCACCGTGGCGGCGACCGCCTGGATGGTCTTCTCCAGCGCCCGTTCCAGCCGCTCCTCGTCGGCCCGCCAGCGGATGCGGGTGCGCAGGTTGACGATGCCGTAGGCGAGGTCGCCGGCCATTTCGGCCAGCAGCGCCCGTTCCTCCACATTGAAGCCGACGGCCTCGCGGCCGTGAATGGCGATGGCGCCCAGCGGCGTGCCGTCGCGGTCGGACAGTGGCAGCAGCAGCAGCCCGCGCGGCGCCATCGCCCCCGGCGGGGCCGCCGGCACGGGCTCCATGCCCGCGCGGATGGGACCGGCCAGCGCCGCGACCTCTTCTCCCACGTCCGCCCCGACGCCGTCGCCACAGTGCGCGGCCAGCCGCACCTCGCCCCCCTCCACCAGCGCCACCCAGGCCCGCGGGTAGCCGCCGACCTCGACGACGATGCGGCACATCTCGTCCAGCAGGTCGGGCTCGGCCGTGGCGTGGATCAGCGCCTGATTGCCGCCGGACAGCGTCTTCAGCGTGCGTTGCAGCCGCGACAGCGCCGCCACCGTGCGGCGCTGCTCGTCGAGCTGGCGGGCGAGGTCGTCGGCGTGCACCAGCATCCGCCCGGTCAGCGGCCGCAGCACCAGGAACATGCCCAAAGTGCCCAGCAGCGTCAGCCCCGCCGCCGTGCCGCCCACCGACATCACCAGCCGGTCGGCGTCGTAGTACAGCTCGTCCGCGTGCATATGGACGGCGACCAGCCAGGGCGTGTCCGGCACGCGCTGCACCGCCAGCACCACGTCCGCGCCGCCCGGTTCCTCCATGGTGCGGACCAGCGACGGCGCGCCGTGCGCGGCCTCCACCGCCGGACGCAGCCAGGCCGTGGCGCCCATCGTGCCGGCGCGCGGGAAGACCGTGGCGAAGCCGCCGCCGCCGTCGTCGGCCAGCAGATAGCTCCCCCAGGTGCGGCCGAGGCGCTGGCCATCCTTCACCAGCGCTTCGATGGCGGCGCCGTCGAACAGCACGACGTCGGTCCCCTCCCGCCGCCCCGCGCGTCCGAAGATGGGGGCGCCGACGGTGACCCGCGCGCGCCCGTCCGGCGCCACCATCAGTTCGCCGATCACCGGGCCGGCGTCGGCGGCCGGGACCAGCGCGCCGTCCGGCGGCGCCTCGCCCACGATCACCACCGCCCTGCCCTCGCGGTCCAGCCGGGCGATGCCCAGCATCTCCGGCGCCAGACGCAGCGCGTCGGCCAGCTTGTCGACCGAGAAGGCGCGCAGCTGGTCCCGCGTCATGGCGCCGTCGTTGTACCGGACCAGCGCGTCGCGGATGACCGTGCGGCTGGTGATCTGGCGCGACAGGTCGCGCAGCCGCGACAGCGCCTCGCCGATGGCCAGGACCTGCTGGTCCAGCGAATGGGACAGGTTGCGGTCGGCGGCGGCGACCGAGTGGCGCTGCAGGGGAATGACGCAGGCCGCGGCGACGGCGATGCTGAGCGCCACCATCGCGGCGATGGCGTAGGCGACGATGCCCTTCTGGAGACGCGCCGCATCGGTCGTGCGCATGACCGGCCTCGCGCAGGGAATGGAAACCTGAGAACTCTATGGATTCTATCCCCTCGCCGGCCCACGCCGCGCGCGCCCCTTTCGCAGGGGTGCAGCGTGGCCGGCGCATGCGGCCCGGCCCCCGCGTCAGGCCCGGCTGCCGAGCCCGTCGCGGA
>DASWVP010000425.1:0-4713 GCA_036401175.1 Azospirillum sp.
GAGGAGGCGGCCCGCATCGAGGGCGGCGGCGCCGGTGCCCAGGCCGCGGAGAATCGCGGCGCCGACTGGACGAGCGCGGGATGGGCGCCCTTCGACCAGCGCCCCGGCCCGATGACCGAGGTCCACCGCGAGGACGGCGGCAAGTCGGGGAGCACCGCGTCCAGGCGTGGTCCGGCGCCGGACAGCACCGAACTCGGCCAACCCGGCTCGTCGCCCGGCACGCGCGGCGGCGCGACCGCGTTCGGCGGCGTCGAGCGCGGTCGCGAGCCGAAGAAGGCGACCTGATCGGATCAGGGCAGCGGCTTGCCGTCCATCAGGTCGACGAAGCGGTGGAACAGGTAGTGGCTGTCCTGCGGGTCGGGCGACGCCTCGGGGTGGTACTGCACCGAGAAGACCGGCTTGCCCTTCAGGCGGATGCCCTCGTTCGAGCCGTCGAACAGGCTGACGTGCGTCACCTCGACGTCGGCCGGCAGGCTCTCCGGCACCACGACGAAGCCGTGGTTCTGGCTGGTGATCTCGACGCGGCCGGTGGCGAGGTCCTTGACCGGGTGGTTGGCGCCGCGGTGGCCGCGCTCCATCTTCACCGTCCGGCCGCCCAGCGCCAGCGACAGCATCTGGTGGCCCAGGCAGATGCCGAACATCGGCACGCCGGTGCCCAGCAGGTCGCGGATCGCCGGCACGGCGTAGGTGCCGGTGGCGGCAGGGTCGCCGGGGCCATTCGACAGGAACACGCCGTCCGGCTTGTGGCGCATCACGTCCTCGGCGGTGGCGTTGCCGGGCACCACGGTGACCTTGCAGCCGGCGTCGGCGAGGCAGCGCAGGATGTTGCGCTTGGCGCCGAAGTCCATGGCGACGACGTGGAAGCGCGGGTTCTCCTGCCGGCCGTAGCCCTTGCCCAGCGTCCACGCCGCCTCGTCCCAGCCGTAGGTCTGGCGGCAGGACACGTCCTTGGCGAGGTCCATGCCCTCCAGCCCCGGCCAGCCGGCGGCCTTGGCGCGCAGGGCGTCCAGGTCGAACGCGCCCTTCGGATCATGGGCGACGACGCCGTTGGGCGCGCCCAGGTCGCGGATGCGGCGGGTCAGGCGGCGGGTGTCGACGCCGGCAAGGCCGATCAGGCCGAAGCTCTTCAGCCAATCGTCCAGGTGGCGGGTGGCGCGCCAGTTCGACGGGTCGGTGATGTCGGCGCGCAGGATCAGGCCGCGCGCCGCCGGGGTCGTCGTCTCGACGTCCTCGGGGTTGGCGCCGGTGTTGCCGACGTGCGGGAAGGTGAAGGTGATGATCTGCCCGGCGTAGCTGGGATCGGTCAGAATCTCCTGATAACCGGTCATCGAGGTGTTGAAGCACACCTCGCCCACCGAATCCCCGACGGCACCGATGCCGCGGCCGCGGAAGACGGTTCCATCGGCGAGGACGAGCACACCGGTGTGGACTTCGGGGAGATTGCTGTCGGGCATCGGATCCGGACCTTAACAACGCCTGCCGCGGGCAACATATGGCTTCACGCGGGACGGCGTCGGCGATGCGGCCCGCGCGGCACACCGCACCCGCCCGTTTCGGGCGGGCGGAAGCCTGGGACGAATAGTCAGGAGCGGTGGGCCGGTCAACCTATATGACGATTGGGCGAACGATTTCCAGCGCTTGTTTCGCCGTCCCGTCATGTCTGGATGCCGGGGGTGGAATGCGCTAGGTATCTCGACCGGACCGGGAAGAAGGAAACGAGGACCATGTCGTTGCGCGAGCGCCTGAGCGAGGCCCTGAAGACCGCAATGCGCGCCAAGGAGCAGCGCACCGTGGACGCGGTGCGCCTGATCATCGCCAAGCTGAAGGAAAAGGACATCGAGGCGCGCGGCCGCGGCGTCACCGACGGCATCGGCGAGGACGAGATGCTTTCGATGATGCAGGGCATGATCAAGCAGCGCCGCGAATCCATCGAGCTGTACGACAAGGGCGGTCGTCCCGAACTGGCCGACAAGGAGCGCGCCGAGATCGCCGTCATCGAGGGCTTCATGCCCAAGCAGATGAGCGAGGAGGAGGCGATGGCCGCCATCCGGGGCGTCGTCGCCGAAACCGGCGCCGCCAGCATCAAGGACATGGGCAAGGTCATGGCCGAGCTGAAGGCCCGCTACGCCGGCCAGCTCGACTTCTCCAAGGCCGGCGGCCTCGTCAAGCAGGCGCTGTCGGGCGGCTGAGGACTGGGGTACACTGAAGCGAAGTGCCGATCGGTCTGAACGCTCGTGGGTTAACCGTAGGTTGGGTTGAAACCCAACGCGTCCCGCAACGCCGGAACGTTGGGTTTTCGCAAGGGCTCAACCCAACCTACGACGTGCAGGCTGTCGGGAAAACCGCACTGGTGCCGCAACCGCCGAGGGGGATGAGTCATGGTCGCCGTGCGCAAACCGGCCGAGCCGCTCCTGAGCGTCGAGGATTTCCTCGACTGGCCGGGCGACGGCACCGACACGCGTTACCAACTCGTCGCGGGCGAGCCCCAGGCGATGGCGCCGGCGAGTGAAGTGCACGGCACGATTCAGGCCAACGCCGCCTTCCTTCTGAAAAGCCATCTTCGGTCGGGGCGCTCCGGCTGCCGTGTCGTGACCGAAGCGCCCGTCGCGCCGCGGCTGTCTTCGGACATGGACCTCCGCGTTCCGGACCTTGCCGTGACCTGCACGCCGAGTGTTCCCGAATCCCGCATCGTGCAGGCCCCGATCCTGATCATCGAGATCCTGTCGCCCAGCAACGAGCGGGAGACGCGCGCGAACGTCTACGCCTGCGCCACGATCCCCAGCGTCCGGGAAATCCTGCTGCTGCGGTCCACGCGCGTCGGCGCCGAACTGTTCCGGCGACAGGCCGACGGCGCGTGGCCGGCCGAAGCGCTGGCCGTCGATCCGGGCGACGCGGTGACGCTGGAGAGCATCGGATTCCATGGCCGGCTGCTCGACTTCTACGACGGCACCCATCTGGTTCAATCGGCGTAGCTCCCGGTCCGTTGGCGGGGCCTTGACCGTTCTGCTATAGCCTGTCGCCCTATCCCGTGCGCATGACCGGAGCCCGATGGCCTTCCCGCCCCAATTCCTTGAAGAGCTGCGGATGCGGCTGGCCCTGTCGGAGGTGGTCGGCAAGCGCATGCGGCTGATCCGCGCCGGCCGCGAGTACAAGGCGCCGTGCCCGTTCCATAATGAGAAGACGCCGTCCTTCTACGTCAACGACCAGAAGGGCTTTTTCCATTGCTTCGGCTGCGGCGCGCACGGCGACATCATCGGTTTCGTCATGCGCCACGACAACATGGCCTTCCCGGAGGCCGTGGAAACGCTGGCCTCCGAAGCCGGTCTGCCGGTGCCGCGCCCGACCGAGGAGGACCGCCAGCGCTACGAGCGGCGCAAGACGCTGCATGACCTGCTGGAGCAGGCCTGCCGCTGGTTCGAGCAGCAGCTCTTCGCGCCGGCCGGCCGCGGTGGGCTGGAGTACCTGCGCAAGCGCGGGCTGGACGACGAGTCGATCGCGCGCTTCCGCCTGGGCCACGCGCCCGGCGACTCGGGCGCGCTGCGCCAGCACCTGCTGAAGCAGAATTTCCCCGAGGAGGACATGGTCACCGTCGGCCTGCTGAAAAGGCCGGACGACGGGCGGGCGCCCTTCAGCTTCTTCCGCAACCGCGTCATGTTCCCGGTCACCGACCGGCGCGGGCAGGTGGTGGCGTTCGGTGGCCGCATCCTGGAAGGTGACGGGCCGAAGTACGTCAACACCGCCGACACGCCGCTCTTCCACAAGGGCACGCTGCTCTACGGCCTGTCGCGCGCCCGGCAGGCGGCGGCCGACGGCAAGCCGGTGATCGTCGCCGAAGGCTATATGGACGTCATCGCGCTGGTGCGCGCCGGCTTCGAGGGGGCGGTGGCGCCGCTCGGCACGGCGCTGACCGAGACGCAGATCCAGGAGCTGTGGAAGCTCATCCCCGGTGCCGAAAAGGAACCGTACCTCTGCTTCGACGGCGACAACGCCGGCCGGCGCGCCGCGTGGCGGGCGGTGGAGCGCATCCTGCCGCACCTCGCCCCCGGCCATTCCGCCCGCGTCGCCTTCCTGCCGGAGGGCGAGGACCCCGACAGCCTGATCCGCGTGCACGGGCCCGGCGCCATGCAGGCCGTGCTGGACGACGCTCTCAGCCTGGCCGCCGCGGTGTGGCGCATGGAGACGGAGGGCAAGCGCACCGACACGCCCGAGACGAAGGCCGCCATCAAGGCGGCGCTGGAGGCGCGCGTCGACCAGATCGCCGACCGCTCGGTGCAGTCCTTCTACCGCACGGAGATGCGCAGCCGCGTCGACGAGGCGTTCGGCTGGGTGCGCAGGCAGGCGCCCGGCGGTGGGCCGCGCCCACCCTGGCAACCCGGCCAGCGGGGGGCGAATCGGACGCCCCAAAGGCACCAACCGGGGCAACCCGGACTGCGCACCTCCCCTCCACCGGGGCATAAAAGGGGGGATCCCCGCCGGTTGTCACAGGAACAGGCGCGCGAGCGGGTACTCCTGGCCGCCGTGATCAACCACCCCGGGTTGTTCGACGAGGTGGGGGAGGCCTTGGGAATGCTGCCTTTTCCGCCCGGAGCGCTCGAAGATCTCCGTCAAGCGCTGATTGCGGTGCTGGCGCGCGACTCGGAACGCGACTCGGGGCTTGACGCCGCCGCTTTGCGCAGCCATTTGTCATCCGCCGGCTTTGATAGCGTTTTGGCA
>DASWVP010000426.1:0-9270 GCA_036401175.1 Azospirillum sp.
CAGCCGCGCCGAGGTGCGCAGCGGCACGTCCACGGCGATCCGATCCTCCCCCGGCGGGGGCGGCGGGGCGGAGCCGGCGTGCAGCAGGCGGCCTTCGGGGTGCAGGACCAGCGCGTCGAAGGGCAGCTTGTAGAGCAGCGCCCCCTCCGGCGAGGCGGTGCGCGAGTAGACGAGCATCTCGGCGGCCAGGATGTACGGCGGCCCGCCGCCCTCGTCCTCCACCGCCACGGCGGTCGAACGGCCGCCCGCCATGGCGCGGGCGAGCCACGCCATGTCGCGCGCGGTCATGGTGGAGCGGCCGTTGTTGGCGATCGGCACGCCTTCGAAATCGGTGAAGACCAGCGACACCGGCACGCCCGCCACATGCTCGAAACTGCGCAGGAACGGGAAGAGGTAGGTTTCCTTGCCGGCACTGTCGACCAGCGCCGTGGCGAGCACGCTGTTCTCCGACAGCTCCTCCATCGTCCCGGAGAGGGCGCCCAGCAGCCCCTCGGTCTGGCGGGCGACGAGGGCGGCGCTGGCCTGCACGTTGCCCTGGTGCTGGTCGAGAAGGCGCCGGCTGGAGATGGTTTGCAGCGCCGTGCCGACCAGCACGACCAGCACCACCGACAGCGTCGCCGCGGTCAGCGCGAAGCGGCGCGCCAACTGGCCGCCCGCCAGCCGGCGCCACGCCGTGGCCAGCGCATCGCGGGCGGCGGGGGTCACTCGACCGGCACCAGGACGCCGTCCCGGTCGAAGCGGGCCATCAGCAGCTCGTCGGGCCCCAGGGCCTCGTGCCGGGTGGCGGTGAACGGATGCTCGAAATCCTTCACCAGACCCTTGTAGTTCTCAACCTTCTCCAGCGCGTCGCGGACCGAGGCACGGTCGGTGGTGCCGGCGATGTCGATGGCGCGCGCCAGGATGTGCGTCAGGTCGTAGGCATGCACGAAGCCGACCGGCGAGCGGATCTCCTCGATCCGGGCGATGCCGAACAGGCGTTTCGTGGTTTCCAGAACGCTGGCGACCTTGGCCGGATCGGCCCTGAACAGGCTGACCGTCTGGATCACCGTGAAGTCCACATCGTGCAGCGCCGGCCCGGCCTGCCCGACGAAATCGCCGCCGGTGACGCCCCAGTGGCTGATGATCGGCCGCCGCCGCTCCTTGGGCAGGGCCGCCACCTCCTTCACCAGGATGGCGGCCTCGTCGTCGTTGGCGACCAGGATGACGGCCTCGGCCCCGGCGCGCTCCAGCGCCTCGTACTTGTCGATCAGCGATTGGTCGCGCCAGTTGTACCAGACGGTTGCCACCGACGGCGGCCCGCCGCCCGCCGCGAAATGCCGCTCGGCCGAGGCGAGGTTGCTGCGGCCCCAGGCGGTGTTGGTCAGCAGCAGACCCACCTTCTTCGCCCCCCTGCGCCCGGCATGCCGCAGCATGAACGGCATCGCCAGACTGTCGCGCAGGCTGAGGCGGAAGGCGTAGTTCGGCTCCATGCCGTTGTCGATGATGGCGTCGGCCGAGGACCAGGGCGCCAGGAACAGGGTCCGGGTTTCCTTCAGCGCCGGCAGTTCCTCGATCACCACCGGGCTGAAGCGCCCGCCGAACACGGCGACGAGGTTGGGCATCGCCGCGAAGTCGCGGATGTTCCTGATGCCGCGCGCGGGCATCGAGCGGTGCTCCTTGGTGACAAGTTCGAGATGGCGCCCGCCGAGCACGCCGCCGGCCCGGTTGATCTCGTCGATGGCGGTGCGGATGCCGCGTTCGATGGATTCCGCCGACGTGCTGTTGGTCAGGCCGAATTCACCGTCCAGGCCGATGCGCACCGGCGCGCCGTCCGCCGCGAAGGCTTTCGGCAAGAATGCAAGGAGACACAGAACAAGTATTACGCGCGCGCCGAATACAGACATTTTCCCGCCAGAATAACCAACCTGTTCACTTGGCATCACCGCAACTATGGAGCCGTTGGAGATGGCGGTCAACATGAGGCTTTCTCGGCATATTCAAGGCAACGGCCTATGCAATATGGCGTAGGTTTGCCGAATGGGACCGGGCCGCAGGCATGCCGCCGGCCGAGCGCCGCCCCCGCCCCTTCGACCATTCGCCCCTTCGACCATTCGTTGGGGACGATCGGCTCCCCCGGCTGTTGCCGCACTGCACGGAACTTTCGCATTTTGCGAATCCGCGTCAGGCCCAACACGGAGAGCGATCCCACGATGTGCGGCATCAGCGGGGAAATCCGCTTCGATTCACGTCCGGCCTCGGCGTCCGCGGTCGCGGCCATGGCCGATGCCCTGGCGTTCCGCGGCCCCGACGGGCAAGGGCTGTTCGCGCACGGGCGCGTCGCCTTCAGCCACCGGCGCCTCAGCATCATCGACCTGTCGCAGGCATCCCAGCAGCCGATGGTCGATCCCGAACTCGGCCTCGCCATCGTCTTCAACGGCTGCATCTACAACTATCCCGAACTGCGGGCGGAGCTGGAGGCCAAGGGCTACCGCTTCTTCTCGCACGGCGACACCGAGGTCCTGCTGAAGGCATACCACGCCTGGGGCCGCCGCTTCGTCGAGCGCCTGTACGGCATGTTCGCCTTCGCCATCTGGGAGCGCGACAGCGGCCGGGTCACGCTGGGCCGCGACCGCCTGGGCATCAAGCCGCTGTACCTGGCCGAGACGCCCGGCCGGCTGCGCTTCGCCTCCAGCCTGCCGGCGCTGCTGGCGGCCGGCGATGTGGACACCGGCATCGACCCGGTGGCGCTGCACCATTACATGAGCTTCCACGCCGTCGTCCCGGCGCCGCTGACCATTCTGAAGGGCGTGCGCAAGCTGCCGCCGGCCACGCTGCTGACGCTGGAGGCGGACGGCACGCGCACCGAGGAGACCTACTGGACGGTCGAATACGGGCCACGGGACGGCGACGGTCGCCGTTCGGAACGCGACTGGCGGGACGCCGTGCTGGCGAGCTTGCGCAAGGCGGTGGAGCGCCGGCTGGTGGCCGACGTTCCCGTGGGCGTGCTGCTGTCGGGCGGGCTGGACAGCTCGCTGATCGTGGCCTTGCTGGCCGAGGCGGGGCAGAGCGGCCTGCGGACCTTCTCCATCGGCTTCGAGACGGTGGGGGAGGAGTGCGGCGACGAGTTCCGGTACTCCGACCTGATCGCCCGGCGCTTCGGCACCGACCACCATAAGCTGTTCATCGACAGCCGCCGCGCGCTGCCGGCGCTGCACGACTGCGTGCGGGCGATGGCCGAGCCGATGGTCAGCCACGACGCCATCGGCTTCTTCCTGCTGTCGCAGGAGGTGTCGAAACACGTCAAGGTGGTGCAGAGCGGCCAGGGGGCGGACGAGATCTTCGCCGGCTATCACTGGTACCCGCCGATGCTGGAGGTGGCCGATCCGGTCGCGGCCTACGCCGGGGTGTTCCTCGACCGCGACCACGCGGAGATGGCCGAGGCGCTGAACCCCGCCTATCTGGCGGGCGAGGACGTCAGCCGCGCCTTCGTCGCCGCGCATTTCGCGCGCCCCGGCGCCGAGCGCCCGGTGGACAAGGCGCTGCGGCTGGACACCACGGTCATGCTGGTCGACGACCCGGTCAAGCGGGTGGACAACATGACCATGGCCTGGGGGCTGGAGGGGCGCGTTCCCTTCCTCGACCACGATCTGGTCGAACTCGCCGCCCGCGTGCCGGCCGACCTGAAGGTGCGCGGCGGCGGCAAGTTCGTGCTGAAGGAGGCCGCCCGGCAGGTCGTCCCGGCCGAGGTGATCGACCGCCCCAAGGGCTATTTCCCGGTGCCGGCGCTGAAATACCTGCGCGGGCCGTACCTGGAGCTGGTGCGCGACGTGCTGAGCCAGCCCGCCGCGCGCGAGCGCGCGCTGTTCAACCCGGCCTACGTGGACCGCCTGCTGGGCGACCCGGAGGCGCACATCACCCGGCTGCGCGGATCGAAGCTCTGGCAGGTCGCTCTGCTGGAGTTCTGGCTGCAAACCCACGGCATCTGAGGCCGACATGACCCTGCGGAACCACGTTCGACCGGCCTACCGCATCGAGCGCTTCCTGGTGTCGTCCCTGCTGGGACCGGACGCGCCCAGGGAGCGCACCCCGCGGCCCGCGGCCCCCGTGGCGCGCGCGGCGGCGGAGTGCGGCTGGGGCCGCCTGCTGTTCGCCCACACCTTCGCGAACCCCACGGAGCTGATCGCGGCGATGCGGCGGGAACGGCCCGGCCGGCGCGACATCGCCTTCTACCTGGAAGACCCGCACGTGGTGCTGGCCCAGGCGCCGAACGAGCTGTTCCTCGACCCCTCGCACACCTACCGCCTGCGGCTGTGGACCTACAAGGCCGGCCAGCAGCTGCGCGGCTTCGACATCATGGCGCCGCGCCGCCGCGAGGACGCCGACGCGGTGAACCGCATCTACGCCGCCCGTGGCATGGTCGCGGTGGACCCCGAGTTCTTCTGGGCGGCGCGCGACAGCCGCGTGCTGACCCACCTGATCGCCGTCGATCCGGTGAGCGGCGCCGTCATCGGATCGGTCACCGGGGTAGACCACGTGCGCGCCTTCAGGGACCCGCAGAACGGCTCGTCCCTGTGGTGCCTCGCGGTGGACCCGCAAGCCGCCTGCCCCGGCATCGGCGAGGCGCTGGTGCGCGCGCTGGCCGAGCATTTCCGCGCGCGCGGCCGCAGCTTCATGGACCTGTCCGTGCTGCACGACAACGCCAACGCCATCGCGCTGTACGAGAAGCTGGGCTTCAAGCGGGTGCCGGTGTTCGCGCTGAAGACGAAGAACCCGATCAACGAGAAGCTGTTCGCCGGGCCGGCCGTGGACGCCGGCCTCAACCCCTACGCCATGATCATCATCAACGAGGCGCGGCGGCGCGGCATCGGGGTGGAGGTGGTGGACGCCGAATCCAACCTGTTCCGCCTCAGCCTGGGCGGGCGCAGCATCCTGTGCCGGGAAAGCCTGAGCGAGCTGACCTCGGCCGTCACCCTGTTCCGCTGCGACGACAAGGCGGTGACCCGCCGCGCGCTGGCCAGGGCCGGGCTGTCGGTGCCGGACCAGATGGCCGCGAACGGTGTCGAAGACAACGTGGCCTTCCTGGAACGCCACGGCAGCGTGGTGGTGAAGCCCGCGCGCGGCGAGCAGGGCCAGGGCATCACCGTGGACGTGCGCGACGCCGACACGCTGGCCCGCGCCATCGCCGACGCCCGGACGATCTGCGACACGGTGCTGCTGGAACAGTTCGTGCGCGGCAACGACGTGCGCGTGCTGGTGATCGACCACCGCGTGGTCGCCGCCGCCATCCGCCGCCCGGCCGAGATCGTCGGCACCGGCGACCGCACCGTCGCCCAGCTCATCGAGGCGCAAAGCCGCCGCCGCGCCGCCGCCACCGGCGGCGAGAGCCGCATCCCCATGGATGCCGAGACCGAGCGCTGCGTGCGCGACGCCGGCTGGTCGATGGACGCCGTACTGCCGGAAGGACAGGTCCTGGCCGTGCGCAAGACGGCGAACCTGCACACAGGTGGTACGCTCCACGATGTCACGGACAAGCTCCACCGCCGGCTGGTAGACGCGTCGATCGAAGCGGCCCGCGCCCTGGACATTCCGGTGGTCGGGCTGGATCTGCTGATCCCGGACCTGATGGGGCCGGAGTACGTGATCATCGAGGCGAACGAACGGCCGGGCCTGGCCAACCACGAACCCCAGCCCACCGCCGAGCGCTTCCTCGACCTTCTCTTCCCATATTCGGCGGTATGATCCTCAAGGAGGGGGGCATGGAGCAGTCAACCATGACGCGGGCCCAGGCGGCGCGTCCGGCCATCGACATGGACTATGTCGCCGCCGTCCTTCGCCGCCTGCTCGAAATCCCCAGCCCGACCGGCTACACCGACCAGATCGTGCACTTCTGCGGCGACGAGCTGCGCCGCCTCGGCATTCCCTTCGAGCTGACGCGCCGGGGCGCCATCCGTGCCGATCTGGTCGGCCTGCAGCGCAGCCCGGACCGCGCCGTGGTCGCCCACCTCGACACGCTGGGCGCCATGGTCAAGATGCTGAAGCCCAACGGCCGGCTGGAGCTGGTGCCGATCGGCACGTGGTCGGCGCGCTTCGCCGAGGGGGCGCGCTGCACCATCTTCACCGACCGCGGCAGCTATCGCGGCACCATCCTGCCGCTGAAGGCGTCGGGCCACACCTTCAACACGGAAATCGACACCCAGCCGGTGGCCTGGACCAACGCGGAGCTGCGGGTCGACGCCTGCTGCGCGTCGGAGGGGGATCTGATCCGGCACGGCTTCAACGTCGGCGACTTCGTCGCCATCGACCCGCAGCCGGAGTTCAACCCGAACGGCTTCATCAACTCCCGCCATCTCGACAACAAGGCGGGCGTCGCGGTGATGTTCGGCGCCGCCAAGGCCGTTCTGGAATCCAAGGCGACGCTGCCGGTGGACTGCCACCTGCTGCTGACCATCTCGGAAGAGGTCGGATCGGGGGCGTCGTCGGTGCTGCACCAGGACGTGGCGGAGATGGTGACCATCGACAACGGCACCACCGCGCCCGGCCAGAACAGCCGCGAGTTCGGCGTGACCGTCGCCATGGCCGACTCCTCCGGCCCGTTCGATTATCACCTGACGCACAAGCTGCTGGAGCTGTGCCGCGCGCACGACATCGACCACCAGCGCGACGTCTTCCGCTATTACCGCTGCGACAGCGCGGCGGCGATCGAGGCGGGCAACGACATCCGCACCGCGCTGGTCTGCTTCGGGCTGGACAGCTCGCACGGGTACGAGCGCATCCACGCCGACTCCCTGCGCTCCCTGGCCGAGCTGATCGCGCTCTACATGCAGAGCGACGTCGCCGTCCCGCGCGACCGCGTCGGGCTGGGCCCGATGGGCGGCTTCCCCTGGCAGCCCACCGCCCCGGCCGAAACGCCGGAGCGCTGAGCGGTCCGGCGCGCCGGGGACACGGGCGGCATGCATCAGGTCGCGGGGCCCATCCTTGCGCTGCTGGGCGGCGTCGCCTTCCTGATGCTGGGCAACGGCGCGCTGGGCTCGCTGATCGGGCTGCGGCTCGCCGCCGAGGCCGGGCCCGTGGTCGTCGGGCTGGTGACGACCGCCTATTTCGGCGGGGTCACCGCGGGGTCGCTGTACGCCTACGGCGTCGTCGCCCGCGTCGGCCACATCCGCGCCTTTTCCGCCTTCGCCTCCGTCCTGTCCGCCGCCTCGCTGGCGCACGCGCTGGCCGCCGACCCGCTGCTGTGGGCGGCGCTGCGCCTGATGGAGGGGTTCTGCATGGCCGGCCTGTTCATCTGCGTCGAAAGCTGGCTGAACGACAAGGCGACCAACGAGACGCGCGGGCAGGTGCTGTCGCTCTACATGGTCACGCTGTACGGCGCCATGGCCGCCGGGCAGCAGTTGCTGAACCTGGACGACGCCGGGGCGGCGGTCTTCATGGCGGTGTCGATCCTGCTGTCGCTGGCGCTGGTGCCGGTGGCGCTGACGCGCACCACGCCGCCGGTGCTGCCGGACGTCAGCTCGTTCGGGCTGCGGCGCCTGTACCGCGCATCGCCGCTGGGCGTGGCCGGGGTGTTCGTCAGCGGCGCGGTGTCGGGGGCGGTCTACGGCCTTGGCCCGGTGTTCGCCACCGCGTCCGGGTTCGAGGTGTCGGGGACGGCGCTGTTCATGACCGTGCTCATTCTGGGCGGCGTCGCCCTGCAATGGCCGTTCGGCCGCCTGTCCGACCGGTTCGACCGCCGCGCGGTGCTGGTCGGGCTGTCGGCGGCGCTGGTGGCGGCCAGCCTCGCCATGGTCGAGGCGACCGGCCTGCACCCGCTGCTGATGCTGGGGACGGCGGCGCTGTTCGGCGGGATCTCCTTCACCCTGTACCCGGTCAGCCTCGCCCATACCAACGACCATGTGGAGAGGGCCGATCTGGTGTCGGCGAGCGGCGGGCTGATCCTCGCCAACTCGATGGGCGCCATCCTGGGACCGCTGCTCGCCTCGGCGGCCATGGCCGGCATGGGGCCGCGCGGGCTGTTCGCCTTCACCGGCGCGGCCGCGCTGGCGGCGACGCTGTACGGCCTGTGGCGCACCCGCGTCCGCCCGCCGGTGCCGGCCGAGGCGCAGGGCCGCTTCCGGCCGATGCCGCAGACCACGCCGGTGGCCGCCCCGCTCGACCCGCGCCCCGACGCGGGCGCCGTCACATGAACAGCTTCTCCCCCGCCATGCCCTTGTAGAGGTCGGCGACGAAATCGCCGTAGCCGTTGTACATCAGCGTCGGCACCCGCTCGTCGGAGCCCAGCAGGCGTTCGGTGGCCTGGCTCCAGCGCGGGTGCGGCACCTCGGGGTTCACGTTGGCCCAGAAGCCGTATTCGCTGGGCCCCACCGTGTCCCAGAAGGTGCGCGGGCGCTTGTCGGTGAAGCTGAAGCGCACGATCGACTTCACCGACTTGAAGCCGTACTTCCACGGCGTGACGAGGCGCAGGGGGGCGCCGTTCTGCGGCGGGATCGGCTTGCCGTACAGGCCGGTGGCGATGAAGGCCAGTTCGTTGGTCGCCTCGTCCAGCCGCAGCCCCTCGGTGTAGGGCCAGGGGTACCAGAACTCGCGCTGGCCCGACGCCACCTTGGCGTCCTTGAAGGTCTGCATGGTCAGGTATTTGGCCGAACCCAGAGGCCTGGCCATGTCGACCAGCGCCTTCAGCGGAAAGCCGCTCCACGGCACGGCCATCGCCCACGCCTCGACGCAGCGGTGGCGGTACAGCCGCTCTTCCAGCGGCATGCGGTCGAGGAGCTGGTCGAAGTCGAGCGTCATCGGCTGTTCGACCATGCCGTCGATGGTCACGGTCCAGGGCCGCACGGGCAGCTTCTGCGCCGCCATCCACACGCCCTTGTGCGAGCCGAACTCGTAGAAATTGTTGTAGGTGGTGACGTCCCGCTCGGCGCTGAGCGGCCGGTCGAGCGTGAAGCGCTCGTTGCGCGGCACCGGATAGCGCCCGGCGGAAGGGTCGGCCGGCGCCGCCCCCGCCGCCGCCGCTCCCGCCGCCCAGGCGGGGACGGTGGGCAGCCCGGCGGCGATCAGCCCCAGGCCGGCGGCCTTCAGCAGCGCGCGGCGGTCGCGATGCACGCTTTCCGGCGTGGCGGCGGACTCGGGCAGCTCCCAGCCGCGGCGTGTACGGATCAGCATGGCGTGTCCTCCCGGTGAATCCTTGTCCTTAAGGATGCCCGGACGCCGCGATTATTCCAGTCAAGCGCGGTCACTTCTCGGTGAGGGGCGTCAAGTCGTAGGTTGGGTTGAGCCCTTGCGAAAACCCAACGT
>DASWVP010000427.1:0-3706 GCA_036401175.1 Azospirillum sp.
GATTACCGCACCGTGGCGCCGACCGAATGGAACTTCGCCGCCGACGGGCCGCTGGCGCGCGGCCTGACCGGCGCACCCGCCGGATCGGACCCGGCGGCGCGCGCCGCGCTGCTGATCGCCGCGCTCGATCCCTGCGTGCGCTCTGTCGTCACCGTCGGGGAGGATTAGGCCATGCCGCGCCGCAACCGCGTCACCCCGTTCGGCGAACTGGTCGCCGTACCCGCGCGCGGCGCCTTCCTGGGCAACCGCGGCTGCCTGCACGACGGCCACGGCGCCATCCGCCGGGGCTGGGCGACGCGGGCCTGGATCTGCTGCCTCCTCGATTTCAAGGGGCGCCGCCAACCGCTCATGCAGCCGGGCTGCTACACCGAGCTGTTCTTCCGCGACGAGGCAACGGCGCTGGCCGCCGGGCACCGCCCCTGCGCCCAGTGCCGCCGCGCCGATTTCGACCGCTTCCGCGCCCATTGGACCAACGGCAACCGCCTTGCCGCACCGCCACGCGCCCCGGATCTGGACGCCCGCCTGCACGCCGAGCGGATCGACACCGCCACCCGCGCCCGCCGCCTGCACCCGCTGCCGCCCGACCTGCCGGACGGCGCCTTCGTGGCGCGCGGCGGCGACGCCTTCCTGGTGGCGGCCGGACGGCTGCACCGCTGGTCGCCGGACGGCTACGCCGACGCCGGCCCGTTGCCGCCGGACGGCGCCGCCCTGCTGACGCCGCCCTCCATCGTCGCGGCGCTGGCCGACGGCTACCGCCCGCACATGGGGATCTGACGGCCATGCACGAAATGGCGCTCTGCCAGGGCATCGTCGACCTGATCCGCGAACAGGCGCAGGCCCAGGGCTTCAACACCGTGAAAACCGTGCGCCTCGTCATCGGGCGGCTATCGCATGTCGAGCCGGACGCGATAGAGTTCGGTTTCGACGTGGTCAGTCGCGGCACGCCGGCGGAAGGCGCGAGGCTGGAGATCGAACGGCCGCCGGGCCAGGCCTTCTGCACGGCCTGCGCGAAGACGGTGGAGATCGCCGAACGCTATGACCCCTGCCCGGAGTGCGGCGGTCACCAGTGGGTCATCGTCGGCGGCGAGCAATTGCGGGTCAAGGAACTGGAGGTCGAGTGATGTGCACGGTCTGCGGTTGCGGCGAGGGCGAGACGAAGATCGAGGGCCAGGCCCAGGGCCACGTCCATCATCACGAGCATGAACACGTGCTGCCCGACGGGACGGTCGTCCGCCACACGCACGACCACGCCGGCCACAGCCACGGGCAGGCGCATGTCCACGACCATGGGCACGGGCACCAGCACGGGCATGGCCACGATCACGGCCACCAGCACGGGGAGGCCACGCTGCACTACGGCCACGGCGCCGCCGGAACGTCGGTGCCGGGGATGAGCCAGACGCGGCTGGTGCGGATCGAACAGGACATCCTCGCCAAGAACGACAGCTTCGCCGCCGTCAACCGCCAGCTTTTCGCCGCCAAGGGGGTGTTCGTCCTCAACCTCATGTCCAGTCCCGGCTCGGGCAAGACGACGCTGCTGGCGCGCACGCTGACCGACCTCAAGGGCCGCTTCCCCGTGGCGGTGATCGAGGGCGACCAGCAGACCTCCTTCGACGCCGAGCGCATCCGCGCCACCGGCGCGCCGGCCATCCAGATCAACACCGGCAAGGGCTGCCACCTCGACGCCCAGATGATCACGCAGGCGGTGGGCGGCCTGGGCGTGGCCGACGACAGCGTGCTGTTCATCGAGAACGTCGGCAACCTCGTCTGCCCCGCCGGCTTCGACCTGGGCGAGGCGCACAAGGTCGTCGTCCTGTCGGTGACAGAGGGCGAGGACAAGCCGCTGAAGTACCCGAACATGTTCGCCGCCGCCGATTTGCTGCTGGTGACCAAGGTGGACCTGCTGCCGCATCTCTCCTTCGATGTGGAGCGCATGATCGGCTACGCCCGCCAGCTCAAGCCGGGCCTGGAGGTGATGCCGGTGTCCGCCACCACCGGCGAGGGGCTCGCCCCCTGGTACGCCTGGATCGAAGCCGGGCTGGCGAAGGCCAAGCGGCGGGCATGACGCGCCTTCCGCAGCGCGTCCGCGTCCGTGTGCGCGGCCGGGTGCAGGGGGTGGGCTTCCGCCCCACCGTCCACGCGCTGGCGCGGCGGCACGGGCTGACCGGCTGGGTGCTCAACGACGGCGAAGGCGTGCTGCTGGAGGCGCAAGGGGACGACGCCGCCGGCTTCCTCGCGTCGCTGGAGGCCGAACCGCCGCCGCTCGCCCGCATCGACGCGGTGGAGGTGGAGGCGCTGGCGCCCATGCCCGGCGAATCGGGCTTCACCATCCGTGCGAGTGATGCGACGACGGCGGTCACCACCGCCGTCACCGCCGACGCCGCCGTCTGCCCGGCCTGTCTGGCCGAGCTGTTCGCCCCCGCCGACCGCCGCTACCGCTACCCGTTTCTCAACTGCACGCACTGCGGGCCGCGCTTCACCATCACCCGCCGCCTGCCCTACGACCGGCCGCAGACCTCCATGGCCGCGTTCGCGCTGTGCCCGGCGTGCGCGCACGAGTACCACGACCCCGCCGACCGCCGCTTCCACGCCCAGCCGACCGCCTGCCCCGCCTGCGGCCCGCGCCTGTCGCACCCGGTGGAGGACATCCTGGCGGCGCTGAGGACGGGACGGATCGTCGCCGTCAAGGGGCTGGGCGGGTTCCACCTCGCCTGCGACGCCTTCAACCATGACGCCGTCGCCCGCCTGCGCCGCGTCAAGCAGCGCAACGGCAAGCCCTTCGCCCTGATGGTCGCCAACACCGCCTCCGCCCGGCGCTTCGCCGAGGTGGGCGCCGAAGAGAAGACGCTGCTGGAGAGCACGGCGCGACCGATCGTGCTGCTGCGGCGCCTTGAATCCCCTCCCCCGCCCAGCGGGGGAGGGTCAGGGAGGGGGCAAGACCAAACCCTCTCCCCCGACATCGCCCCCGATCTGGCGTGGCTGGGCGTCCTGCTGCCCTACACGCCGATCCACCACCTGCTGTTCCACGAGGCGGCCGGACGGCCGGACGGCACCGCGTGGCTGGCGCGGCCGCAGGACCTCACTCTGGTCATGACCTCGGCCAATCCCGGCGGCGAGCCGCTGGCCATCGGCAACGACGAGGCACGGCAACGGCTGGCCGGCATCGCCGACCTTGTCGTCGACCACGACCGCGACATCCTCGTGCGCGCCGACGATTCGGTGATGCGGGTGGTTGCCGGCGCCCCGGCCTACCTGCGGCGCGGGCGCGGCAGCGTGCCCGATCCGATCCGCTTGGCCGCCGCCGTGCCGCCGCTGCTGGCCGTGGGCGGGCACCTGAAAGCCACGGTCTGCGTCACGCTCGGCGACGAAGCCTTCCTGTCGCAGCACATCGGCGACCTCGACAACGCCGCCACCGTCGGCTTTCTGGAGGAGACGGTGGCGCACCTGCTGCACATCCTCGATGTCAGGCCGGTCGCCGTGGCGCACGACCTGCACCCCGATTTCCAGTCCACCCGCTTCGCCGAACGGCTGGGCCTGCCCACCGTGCCCGTACAGCACCACCACGCCCACGTCGCCGCCGTGCTGGCCGAGCACGGCGTCACCGGGCCGGCGCTCGGGCTGGCGCTGGACGGCTTCGGCCTGGGCGCGGACGGCGGCGCCTGGGGCGGCGAGATGCTGCGCGTGGACGGCGGCCGGTTCGACCGCC
>DASWVP010000428.1:0-7560 GCA_036401175.1 Azospirillum sp.
GCGCCGCCTGCACCAGCCGGCGGCCGACGCCGCGCCGGCGGACATCCGGGTCGGTGGCGATCAGGTCGATGACGCCGGCATCGCCGCTGCGCAGGCACAGGTTGAAGCCCGCCGCCCGCCCGTCCTCGACGGCGACCAGCGGCGCGTCGGCCCGGCCGGTCAGGCCGTTCTCCACCCACTTGGCCTTCAGCGCCCCGGCGGCGGCCGGGTCGATGCGGCGGTCGGCGTGGAATCGGTCGTAGCGGAAGGCGGTGCGCGCCATGGCGACGCACGGCGCCACATCCTCCGGCCGCGCCAGCCGCACGCCGTCCGGCATCGGCGGCGCGTCTGCCAGCGGACGTTCCAGCGTGACCAGCCGCTCGATGGCGCGGAAGCCGGCGGCCTCCAGGCATTTTTGCGGGTCGGTGGCGTCCGCCGGCACGCGCGCCATCACGAGGCGCACGCCGTTGGCCGCCGCCCAGCCGGGCAGGGCGGACAGGTCGCCCGCCTCCGGCAGCGCCAGCCGGTGGACCGGGCCGCCGAGGAAGCTGGAATCGAACGGCTGGTGGTCCAGCCGGGCGCCGGGGGGCAGGGCGATCATCCCGGCCACACGTCCATGAAGGCGCGCAGCGTGTACTTGCCGGACGGCTCGCGCACGCGCTCGATGCACAGCGCGCGGAAGCCGGCCTGCCGGATCAGCAGCGCCAGCGAGGCCATGGAGAAGGCGCAGTAGTGCTCGACGAAGAACTCCTCGCGGTCGGGCGTGTCGCGCGCCGCCGCCTCGCCGTCCGGCAGCTCCACGTACACGGCACCGCGCGGGCTCAGATAGTCGCGCGCGCGCTCCAGCATCGCCGCCATCGGCTGCACGTGCTCCAGCACCTTGTTGAAGGTGACCAGATCATAGCGGCCGGGCGGCGTCAGCGTCATGAAGTCGCCGCACAGCGTCGCCACCCCGGCCAGTTCCTCCACCATGGCGCAGGCGCGCGCGTCGGGGTCCAGCGCGGTGGCCGTCCACCCCGCCTCGCGCATCGCCGCCGGGAAGACCCCCAGGCCCGACCCGACGTCGAGCAGCGTGCGCTCCCCCGTCAGCCCATGCCCGGCGGCGAAGCGCTCCACCCGCGCCACGCGCTGGCGGTTGTCGGAGCGGTCGGGCGGCAGCGCCATGATCTTCGCGAAGGTCGCGCGCATTTTGTCGCCGTACGTCGCCTCGGCGTAGGCGCCCTGGTAGAGCGTGGTGGCGAGGTCGAAGCCGTGCTCGTTCACGATGTGGCCGCAGCCGTCGCAGCGCCACATCACCCGCCGGTATCCGGGAATGCCGAAGTCCGTCTCGCCCGGCGGCGGCGCGGCGTAGTCGGCGAGCCGGGTGCGCGCCGACGATCCGCACAGCGTGCAGGCGGTCACCACGCCCAGTCCCCGATGATGAAGCCGGGGATGGTCCAGCGCCCGTCCACCCGTTTCCACAGGTCGTGGTTGCGGAAGCTCTCGGCGATCTCCCAGAACCAGGATTCCGGCTTGCCGGCGAAGGCGCAGAACTTCGCGATGTCCTCGGCCGGCACCTGGAATCCGGCGGCCTTCAGCCGCGCGATGGCCTCATCCCGGCTGATCATGCCGTAGCGCACCTGCACCGACAGGTTGTCGAAGCTGCGCAGGATGCCGAACTTGTACCATTTCAGGAAATGGTGCAGCGCGATGAAGTCGCAGTCCAGATCGGCGAAGGTCCACACGCCGGTCTTCAGATGCTCGTCCCCGCTCTCGAAGCCATGTTCGGCCGAGATGCGGGCGTTGTCGAACGAGTTCCACTTGAAGAAGGAGCCGAGGAACACCGATTTCGGCGCGAACGCCGTGAATTCCTCCTGCGTCGGCAGTCGGTAGGCGACGAGGTCGCGCTCGCTCAGCCCTTCCGCCCCGACCCAGTCCTCCAGCGAGGTGTTGTTGGTGACGCCGTGCCGCCGGATCCAGTCCAGGTCCAGGTCGGTGGCCAGCCGGTCCTTCTCGCTGCCGCCGAACTCAAGCTGCGGGTTCTCGCCCCACACCACCAGCGGGATGCGCATCTGCACCGCCAGCCGGATGGGAATGGCGAACAGCGCCATGTGCATGGGGATGGCCGTCGCCCCCTTGCGCTCGTACGCCGCCACCATGAACCGCCGCTCGACCTCCGGATCGATGGTGAAGTCCAGATGGTCGATGCCCAGCTTGGCGATCATGTTGTCGACGTTGCGCTGGCCGATGGCCGTGCGCGCCGGCGTGCGCCACGTGACGCCCAGCACCTTCAGCCCGTGCTCCTGGCAGCGGATCACCTGATACCAGCTGTCCTTGCCGCCGCTGACCGGCACGATGCAGTCATAGCCCTGGCTGCGCGCCTTGGCGTCGGCGACCAGCCCGTCCCAGGCGGCGGCGCGCGCCGCCCAGTCGATGCGGTGTTCCTTGTCGTCGTGCCCGCGGCAGGCGGAGCACACGCCCTCGCCGTCCAGCACGATGCCCGGACGCGAATCGGGCAGGATGCAGCGCGCGCAGTACCTCATGGCTGCCAGTCCCGGTGATGATCGAGGAAGAGTTTGGCGGAGATGAAGCTGAACAGGAACTTGGAGAAGCTGTTATCCTTCATCGAGCCGTCGAGGAAGGCTTCCAGCGCCTCGCGCTTCACCACGCCGAAGATCGGCCCGTCGGCCAGCAGCCGGTCGCGCGTGGCGGGGTCGGACCGGTCCACGAGGCTGTCGATGGAGGCGTTGAACCCGCGCTTGCGCTTGTCCAAACGCACGCCGTCGGCCACGACGCCCTCGCCCGCCGCGCGCAGCAGCCACTTGGCGTAGCCGTCCTTGATCAGGTGCTCCGACGGCACGCTGTTCATGAACTCGGCCAGCCGGCGGTCGAGGAAGGGGGAGCGGTTCTCCACCGAATATTGCATCGAATTCAGATCGTCCTCGCGCAGGATGACCGGCGTCGCCTCGTGGAACAGCTCGTTCAGCATGCGGTTGCGCAGCAGGTTGCCGGTGAACGCCGTCTCCTCGAAATCGACGGGGAAGGGCTCGACCATCCAGCTGTTGAACAGGTCGGCGTTCAGGTAGATGTGCCCGCGCTCGGCCGGGTTGCGGGCGAAGGTCAGCGGGTCCTTCAGCACCGGGTTCTGCACGAAGGCGCCGTAGCTGCCCTTCCAGTCCTCCAGCAGTCGCGGGAAGTCCGGCCGGGTGCTCATCTCGGCCAGCCACATGGAATAGTGGTCGTAATAGCCGGTGAACAGCTCGTCCGCCGCCGAGCCGGAGATCGCCACGCGGTAGCCGTGCTCGGATATGGCCTGCGACAGGAAGGCGTGCAGATAGTAGGTGATGGTCGCCACCGGCCCGTCGTGATAGGCGATCTGCGCCACCAGCCGGTCGAAGAAGCCGTCCGTCGAGGTGTGGACCTTGACGCTCTCGCAGCCCAGGAAGGCGATCTGCGCCTCGATGTTGTCCAGCTCGTGGTAGCGTTCGTCGGAATCGATGATCGAGAAGGTGTGCAGCTGCTGCCCGAACCGCTTGGCGGCGATGCCGGTCAGCGTCGTCGAATCGATGCCGCCGGACAGGCAGAAGGCGATCGGCACGTCGGCGCGCAGGCGGATGCGCACCGCCTCCTCCAGCGCCGCCCGCGCCCCCTCCAGCGCCTCGCCCTCGCTCATGGCGCGCGGGGTGTAGGTCAGCGACCAGTACCGCCGGGGCTCCACCGGGCCGGCGCCGGTCAGCGCTGCCCAACTTCCCGCCGGCAGTTCGGCCACGTCGCGGAACCACGTGCGCGGCGCCTTGTACAGCGCCTTGTAGCCAAGCACGAGGTAGCGGCGGATCTGCTCGACGTTGACGTCCGGCTTCTCCCCCGCCAGCGCCGCCAGCGCCTTGACTTCGGAGGCGAAGTACAGCGTGTCGCCCGATTTCCACAGATACAGCGGCTTCTCGCCGAAGCGGTCGCGGCTGAGGATCAGTTTGCCGCGCCGCTTGTCCAGCAGGGCGAAGGCCCACATGCCCTCCAGCCGGTCGAAGGCGTCCTCGCCCCACTGCTTCCAGGCGTGCAGCAGCACTTCCGTGTCGGAGGTGGTTCGGAAGGCGTGGCCGAGCGATTCCAGCTCCGCCTTGACCTCGACGTAGTTGTAGATCTCGCCGTTATAGACCAGCGTCAGGTCACCGTCCTCGAACGGCTGGCTGGAACGCGGGTCCAGGTCGACGATGGCCAGCCGCGCGAACAGCAGCGTGACGTATTGGTCGCCCAGCCGCTCCTCGCGATACGCCTGCTGGTCCGGCCCGCGGTTGCGCATCAGCGTCAACGCGCGCTCGATCCGCGCGCGGCTGGGGGGCCTGGGGCCGATGGAACCGGCGATTCCGCACATGGTCGCTACCGTATCGTCTCTGGAAGGTGACGGCGCCGGCCGCCCACCGGGCCTGTGCTATACCACCCTTGCCCGGCGCGGGTGGAACAAATCCGTTCGGAAACGGGGCGATCGGGTGAAAGCCAGGGCAATCGGGCGAAGAGACTTGGTCGTGTTTTTGGGTGTTTCGTCATCCCCGCGAAGGCGGGGATCCATCTTCCCGATGGCCGAACGCCTCGGTAGACGTGGATCCCCGCCTTCGCGGGGATGACGGTCATCCTATTGAGGGAAATCCAAGCCTCCACCCGGTCGCCCGCCTCACTCCAGCACGTCGTCGGTCAGCAGGGTGCCGGCGGCGACGTTCGCCTTCAGCCGGCGGCCCAGCACGCGCGCCTCCTGCCCCGGCGGAATGCCGTCGCCGGGGCGGATCCACACGATGGCGTCGGGGCCGACGACGGCGCCGGCCGTCAGGTCGCGGCGCGCGGCGATGGAGCGGCGGATGGCGGTCAGCGCCGCCGCCTCATCCGGCTGCGCCACCTTGGCGCCGCTGCCCAGCAGGGTCTGCGCCTCGCGCACCTCCTCCACAAGCTGGCGCAGCATGGCCGGATCGGCGGAGAGCTGGTGGTCGCGGAACTCGGAAAAGTTGCGATCCAGCGTGAAATGCTTCTCGATGATGCGAGCCCCGGCCGCCACCGCCAGCACCGGCGCCGTCACGCCCAGCGTGTGGTCGGAATAGCCGATGGTGCAGTCCGGGAAGCGCGCCGCCAGCGTGCGCACGGCGGCGAGGTTGGCCTGCTCCGGCGCCACCGGGTAGGCCGACACGCAGTGCAGCAGCGCCAGATCGGCAGCCCGCCCGTGCCCGTGCCGCCCGCTCTCGTGCCGCACCTTGTCGACCAGCGCCTTGGTGTAGGCCAGTTCGTCCAGGTCGGCGAGGCCGCCGGAGATGATCAGCGGCTTGTCGGTGGCCGCCACCTGCTCGATCAGCGGATAGAAGGTGTTGTCGCCGGACGCCACCTTGACCGCGTCGACGATGCCGTCGAGGAAGGCGGCGCTCTCGCAGTCCAGCGGCGTGGAGATGAACAGCAGCCCCTTGTCGCGCGCCACGCGGGCGAGGTGGGCGAAGGTCTCCTGGCTCAGCTCGAAGCGCTTCATGCGGGCGAAGCGCTCGGCCTGCGAGGGGGCGACGAACAGTTCGGTGCGGAAGGTCTGGAACTTCACCGCCTGCACGCCGGCCTCGGCCGCGCGGTGCACCAGCTCCTCGGCGACCTGCGGGTTGCCTTCGTGGTTGTTGCCGATCTCGGCGATGATCAGCACGTCCTGGGCGGTGTCGAACTGTCCGATGCGCATGGGGCTGGGTCCGGCGGGCTGCGGAAAAGGTCGGCCACTCTAGTGCACCGCCCGCGCCGATGTGAAGCGCGATGCTTGCGTCACGTTCGATGCGGAATTGACAATATTCCTACGGAGTGTAGGTTGGGTTGAGCGCCAGCGAAAACCCAACACTTCCGCGACCCAGCCTTGCCACACCCTGCAACTGTTTCCGTCATCCCCGCGCAGGCGGGGATCCACCCGACTCAAGCGCTTCATTGGAAAACATGGATCCCCGCCTGCGCGGGGATGACGACGAAGAGTTGTTTCTGCGAAGCCATCAACGGCGGAATTGACAATATTCCTAAAGTCCGCCATGATAGGGTCGACTCTGGAGAAATTCTCCTTTCCCGTCATGCCGCGCCCCGACGCCGGCAGCGCACCGGGCGTCTGGCCGAAAACGCGGCCGGTGGCCGAATGAAACACCCGCCCTCCGGGCGTATCATCGCGTTACATCCGGTTTCATTCGCCCGGCGGCCCCGCCTCCAGCAGGTCGAGGAGGCGCTCGACGGTGCGCTCCGGGTCGATCTCCGGCCGCGCGGCGTGGGTAAGGGCGGCGGCGGACAGCGCCGCGTGCGCCGCGTCGTCGCCGCACAGGACGTCCAGCGCGCGCAGCCACTCGTCCAGCGGGGCCTGCGCGTCCACCAGCATCCCGCCCGGCCCGACCGCTTCCGGCAGGCCGCCGCGGCGCGCGGCCAGCACCGGGATGCCGTTCACCTGCGCCTCCGACACGATGCGGCCCCAGCTTTCCTCCCACACGCTCGGCACCAGCAGCAGCCGGACGCCGTCGAAGACCGCGCTCATGTCGCTGCCGCCGGGGCGCCAATCGACGTTGCCGGCCGCCGCCGCCCGCTCGCGGTAATGGGTGATGACGCCGGCCTCGTTGTTCCAGCCCTGCTGGACGCGGAAGGGCACGGCGGGTCGCGCCTCGGCCAGGCGCATGGCGATCTCCACGCCCTTTTCGACCTGCGGGTTGACGAACAGGACGGTCGGGCCGGGCGCCCCGGCGCGGCAGCGCGCCGGCAGCACCAGCGGGTGCAGCACCTCCGCCGGCAGGCCGAAGCAGGTGGTGAACTGCCGCGCGGTGAAGGTGGAGTTGGCGACGTAGCGCACCCGCTCGTGCGCCATGGCCAGCCCGCCGCGGGTGCGGAACTCGGCGTTGTGCAGGTAGACGAGGCTGCGCGGCGCCAGCTCGGCCAGCCGGGGGGTGGAGGGCAGGAAATCGTTGGCGTTCCACACCAGCGCCCGCGGTTTCAGCGCCGCCACCCGCTCCATGATCGCCGCGGCGCTGCGCTCGCGGTGCAGCGGGTAGCCCAGGGCCTCGTCCGTCCGCGCTTCGCCCAGGGTGCCCGCCGCCACGGCGACCGGCAGGCCGCGCGCGGCCAGCGCCACCGCCATGTCGTGCATGGTGGTGCCGACGCCGGAATACACCTCCGGCAGGTACAGGTTCAGGGTGGCGAAGACGACGGTCACGCCATTGTCTTAAGCGCTTTGCCCGGTCGCCGCAACGCCCGTCCGTTGTCGCAGGCGGGGGGCGCCGTCGTCCGGGATTTGATGGAACCGCCATGACCTCTGGTATAGAGTGCGAGCCGTTTTCAGATGGCTTTTCGGCTGGACCGTGACCCTCTCCGACACCGCGACCCGCATCCTCGTCATCGGCGCCCAGGGGCAGATCGCCCGCGAACTGGCGCGCGCCGCCCTGCCGTCCGGCTTCGCCGTGGAGACGGCCGGCCGCCCCGCGCTCGACATCGCCCGCCGCGACGCGGTGATGGCGGCGGTGGAACGGGCGCGGCCGGCGCTGGTGGTCAACGCCGCCGCCCACACCGCCGTCGACCGCGCCGAGACGGAGCCGGAGGCGGCCCGGGCCATCAACGCCGACGGCCCCG
>DASWVP010000429.1:0-12608 GCA_036401175.1 Azospirillum sp.
ATGCCGACCACGGCGACCAGCGCCGCGACGCCCAGCCCGGCGGCCAGCAGCGGCCGGTGGGCGACCCAGGCGACGGCGATGGTCAGCAGCGTCGCCGGCGTGGCCAGCGCGAAGGCGATCAGCATCGCCCCGGCGTTCGCCAGCGGTTCCAGGAACGGCAGGACGGAGGCCAGCACCACCACCGGCTGGAAGAACAGGCCGACGCCGATCAGCATCACAACATAGCCGACGGCGCGCAGGACCCAGGTGATCACCGCCTCGTCCCGCTGCGCGTCGGCGAACATCGCGGCGGCCGGCCGCTCGCCGGTGTCGATCAGGGCGATGGCATAGCCGTTCGCGGCGGTGAAGGGGACGAGCCCGCCGCGCGACTGCCCGGCGACGACGGTGATCGGCTGCGCCACCACGCCCTCGAACCGCACGCGCACGTCGCCGACGCGCGGGTTGAGCGGATCGGCGCCCCGGTACAGCCCGCCGTCCGCCGCGCGATAGGCCGGGTCCGACGCCGCCGTGCCGGGGGTGAGCGGCTGGAAGGCGTCGAGGTTCGCCAGCACGGCCGGCGTCACGAGGTGCCCGCCGACGCGCGTGTCGCGGCTGTCCACGCTCAGCGAGCGCAGCGGCATGGCCGGGTTGCGGTGCCCCTCGGGAATGCGGAAGCGGCTGGAATCGATGGGCTGCTCGGACCACGTCCGCTCGTAGTCGTAGACCGTCTCGGTGCGTTCGGAGCCGCCGAGCTGGCGCTCGCTGCGCGTGCTCTCGGTCTGTTTCCACTGGTACATCTGGACGGTGCGCCGCAGCCGCAGCAGGCCGCTCCACCCCACGCCCAGCGCCGGATCGCGCAGCGCCTCGCCCACCGTGGCGGCGCCCAGCACGTGCACCAGCCGCCCGTCCAACGCCGGATCGACCACCCCCGCCGCCACCGAAACGACGCTGCCCGCCCCGGCCGACAGCGCCGTGGCCGCATCGACCGCGCGCCCCTCGTTCCACGACAGCAGCACGACGCCGCCAACCACGCAGACCAGCCCCACCAGCGGCGCCATCAACGCCCCGCCAAGCCGCGAGAAAAACCCCCGTGTCGTCACCTCGACGTACCGATCCGGCCCCTCGTACCCGTCCGACATGCACCCCTCCCGACGCGGACACGACGCCGCAGGGCGCAGGGTGCGCCGGATAATGATTGGGCGGCAACGGGCTGGAAGGCGGCGCCACGCATCACGCCGCCCACCACCGTGAACGTGCCGGGCCCCCTGGGTCCCGCGCAGTACGTACGGATAACCGTACATTCTGAAATCAATGACGGTTTAAACGGACATTGCGCCGCGCACAGACACGATGTACGTTTAACCGTTCATATTACGGTCCATGCACGGTTAAACGGATGAGACAGCCCGAATCCAACGGACAGAGGCTCAGCAAGCAACTCCGCGAAGCGCGGCAGCGGATCGGTCTGACGCAGCAGGATGTCGCCGGTCGCCTTGGGCGTAACCGCGCGCGCCTGAGTGAACTCGAAGCCTCTCTCTCCGAAGGGAAAGCGATACGCGATCGGCTCGGCCTTCTCCTCGACATGGCCGAGGTGCTTGGTGTCGTGCCGATGCTGGTGCCTCGCTCCCGCGTGACCGATGTCGAAGCGCTGCTGGAGGACCGCCCTGTTCTCCCTGGAGCAGGATCGCTCCCGAGGATTTTCGACGAGGTGTTCGTGAATCTTTCCGATGAGGAGGACGACGAATGAGCGGCGGCGCCGCGGTGTTGGGCGTGCACCTGCTCATGGACGGCGCCCCGGTGCGCGTCGGCACGCTGACGCGCGATGCCAGGCGGTCAACCAACGTCGTGGTCGACGAGGGTTACATCCGTGCCGGCGCGGGACGCCCCATCTGCAGCCTGTCCTGGTTCGACGCGACGAGCGAAGACGGCACGGTTGCGCGCCTGCGCGCCATGGGGGACAAGATCGGAATCCTCGGCAATCTGCCGCCCTGGTTCGCCGGTCTCCTCCCGGAAGGCGCTCTGCGCGCCCTCGTCGAGACCGAGATGGGACGTGGGGATCACGATGATTTCGACGTCATTGCCCGGCTTGGCGGCGACCTGCCGGGAGCCGTGTGCGTTCTTCCCGAGAGCGGCGTGCCGGACGCCGGCTTCACATGGAAGAGCCTCGACGGCTTCAAGGTTCCGGTTCCGAGCGGGCTGGTGAAGTTCTCCCTTGCCGGCGTGCAGTTGAAGTTCACCGCCGGGATGATGGATGGCCGCCTCACGGCGCCGGCGCGGGGTGCCAACGGCCGCTACATTCTGAAGGTCCCTTCCGAGCGCCACGCTCTGCTGCCGGAGATGGAGTACACGGCGATGACACTCTGCCGGGAAGCCGGCATAGCCACGGCATCGTGCCGATTGGTGCCGCTCGCTTCCGTGATGGGACTTCCTCCCGCCTTTCTCGACTGCGGCGGCGACGCGCTGCTGGTGGAACGCTTCGACCGCACGGCCGATGGGGGCCGTGTCCACATCGAGGACATGGCGCAAATCCTTGGTGCCATTGGCGATCGGAAATACACCATGGCCAACATCGAGACCGTGTGGAACATGCTGCGCCGATTCTCGGTCGATCCCTATGGTGACGTCCTCGAGGGCATGCGCAGGGTCGCGGCCGACATCCTGCTCGGCAACGGCGACAATCACCTCAAGAATTGGTCCTTCCGCTTCGAGAACGGTGGCCGTCAACCGCGGTTGTCGCCGGCCTACGACATCGTTCCGACCTGGCTGTACGATCACGACGAGACGATGGCGTTGCCGTTGGGCGGGACCGCGACCGCCGCGGCGATCGGCCTCGGCAAATTCCGACGCGCGGCCAAGCATTTCCACATGGACGCCGATGTCGTCGAGCGCGAGGTGCGGGATTTCGTCGTGCGCGCCGCCGACACCTGGCCGACGCGTCTGAAGGATTTGCCGATGCCGGCGCACAAGGCGGACGCACTGCTCGCCCGGATGCATGGGACCCAACTGTTCCAGGCATGCACGTCCGCCGTCCAACCGTGAATCGGTTCGCTCCAACGCCCCTCCGTCGGGCAGGGGGCATTCACCATAAGCCACTGGAAACACAGAACTTTAAATGGACCCGCGCGGGGTCAAGCGGACGCCGATGGAGGCGTCAACGCCGATGCCGATCCACACTCGGCGTTCGCTGACTCCTGCCCCACCCTGACCCTCCCCCGCTGGGCGCTGCGGTATGCCCGGCGGATTACAGCATCGCTTGGCGCTACTATCTCTTCACCAACTTCAACATTGTTAGAACTGCGCCGATGGCCCCACCCTCCCTCACGCCGCCGCACGAACGGCGGCGGCGACCAGATCAGGGTGCTCCTCGATCAGCAGAAGCAGCGTGCGCGCCGGACCTTCCGGGGCCTTGCGGTTCTGCTCCCAGTCGCGCACCGCGCCGAGGGAGAAGCCGAAGCGTTCGGCGAACGCGGCCTGCGTCAGGTCGAACTTGGCGCGGATGGCCCGCACGTTGACGCCGCCCGGCGAATGGACGATGCGCAACGCCTCCGGCGGCGCGTCGGACAAGTCGGGGCCGGCGTCGGGGTTCTCGGCGATCTGGCGCGCGATGTCCTCGTCCGTCATCGCGTCGATCACCGCCCAGTCGACCGCCGCCAGCGCGGCCCGCGCGGCGGGAGAAACCTTTCTGTCAGCCATAGCGGCGAACCTCCCTCCTGTTGGCCTTCCGCAGAGAGATGATCCAGCGCGTGCGCCCATCGTCACGCCACGTGTACACGCACTGGAACAGGCGTCCTGCGATCCGGCCATAGGCCTGGATGCGGGGTTCGCCGTCATCCCGCCGGAGGTCCTCCGTCTCCATCACCAGATCGGCAAACACGTACTCGGCCAGCTCGAACGGCACCTTGTGCTTGTCAAGGTTCACCGCCGCCTTGTGGGGATGCCACCGGTGGAGGATCATGGCGATAACGTACGGCCACGCCGTACTTTCTGCAAGGCCGATCTGCGACGAAACCGCGCCGCCACCCCACCCTCACCCTTGCAAAAAATCCTATTTCCTGCCATGCTTTCCCTCGCCAATGCCCGAGGTGCGCCTGCGGCAAGCCGCTCCGTGCACGGCGGTCCCGAATGAAACACCTGACCGGAAAGTGTTTCACGGCGTTTCATCCGGTTGCATCGGCCCGGCCCGCCGCTCCGTGCACGGTGGTCCCGAATGAAACGCCCGGCCCGAACGCGTTTCATCGCGTTTCATCCGGTCACATCCGCCCCGGCCATCATCAGGCCCAGGCGGCGCTCGTCGGCTTCCTCCGGGGTGACTTCGCCGGTGATGCGGCCGGCGCACATCACCAGGATGCGGTCGGACAGGGCCAGGATCTCCTCCAGCTCGACGGAGACCAGCAGGATCGCCTTGCCGGCCGCGCGCAGGGCCAGCAGGCGGTGGTGGATGAACTCGATGGCGCCGACGTCCACGCCGCGCGTGGGCTGGCCGACCAGCAGCAGGTCGGGGTCGCGCTCCATCTCGCGGGCCAGCACCAGCTTCTGCTGGTTGCCTCCGGAAAAGCCGGACACCGGCCGGTCCACGGCGCGCGGGCGCACGTCATAGGCCTCCATCACCGCCGCGCAGCGCGCCCGCACCGCCGCCCAGTCCAGGCGCACCGGGCCGTTCCAGGCCGGGTCGGCGTGGTAGCCGAGGATGAGGTTGGCCGCCGCCGGGAAATCGGTCACCAGACCCACCGCCTGCCGGTCCTCCGGCACGTGGCCGGCGCCGCGGGCGCGCGGGGTGGCGGCGTCGAAGCCGGACGCGGGCAGTTCCTCGCCCTTCAGGCGGACGGTGCCGGCGGCGATGGGGCGCATGCCGGCCAGCGCCTCCAGCAGCTCCGACTGGCCGTTGCCGGAAACGCCGGCGACGCCGACGATCTCGCCGGCCCGCACGCTCAGGTCCACGCCACGCACGCGCTCCACCCCCGCCGAATCGGTCACCCGCAGGCCCCGCGCCTCCAGCACCACCGGGCCGGGCGCCGCCGGGGGCTTGGGCAGGCGCAGCCGGACGCGGCGGCCGACCATCAGCTCGGCCAGCTCCTCCCGGCTGGTGGCGGCGGTGCGGCGCGTCGCCACCACGGCGCCCCGGCGCAGGACGGTGACGGCGTCGGTCAGCTCCATCACCTCGCGCAGCTTGTGGGTGATGACGACCACAGTCCTGCCCTGCCCCGCCAGCGCGCGGAGGATGCGGAAGAGGTGGTCGGCCTCCTGCGGCGTCAGCACGCCCGTCGGCTCGTCGAGGATCAGCAGTTCGGCGCCGCGGGTCAGCGCCTTCAGGATCTCCACCCGCTGCCGCGCCCCCACGGCCAGATCGCCGACCGGCGCGTCGAGGTCGACCTCCAGCCCATAGGCGGCGGCCAGCCGCTCCAGCTCGGCCCGCGCGCGGCGGCGGCCGGGGGCCAGCGTCGGCCCACCCTCGGCGCCCAGCAGCACGTTCTCCAGCGCGCTGAACCGCTCCACCAGCATGAAATGCTGGTGCACCATGCCGACGCCGCGCCGGATCGCCGCGCGCGGCCGGCCGGGGGGCAGCGGGACGCCGTCCACCAGCACCGTCCCGGCGTCCGGGGCGACGGTGCCGTAGACGATGTTCATCAGCGTGGACTTGCCGGCCCCGTTCTCGCCGACGATGCCGTGGATGGTCCCCCGGGGCACCGCCAGCGACACGCCGCGGTTGGCGTGGGTGGCGCCGAACCACTTGTCGACGCCCCGGACCTCCAGCGCCGGCGGGGTCACGGGGTGTAGGGCTTGACCGGCAGCGCGCCGGCGACGATGCGCGCCCTGGCCTCCTCCAGCCTCCGCTCCATGTCGGCGGAGACGAGGGGGCGGTTGTGCTGGTCCAGCGCGTAGGACACCGCGTCCTCCTTCAGGCCCAGCACGCGGTGCCCCGCCGTCCAGGTGCCGTCGCGGGCGCTGCGGAAGCAGTCGTACACCGCCACGTCGACGCGCTTGAGCATGGAGGTCAGGACCCGGCCCGGATGCAGGTGGTTCTGGTTGCTGTCCACGCCGATGCCCAGCCTGCCGGCGTCGGCCGCCGCCTGCAGCACGCCCAGGCCGGTGGCCCCGGCGGCGGCGTAGACCACGTCGGCGCCGCGGTCGAACTGGCTCCTCGCCAGCTCCGCCCCGCGCGCCGGGTCGTTCCAGGCGGCCGGGGTGGTGCCGGTCATGTTGACCAGCACCTCGGCCTGCCCGTTCACGTGGCGCACACCCTGCTCGTAGCCGGTGAGGAAGTTGCGGATCAGCGGGATGTCCATGCCGCCAACGAAGCCGACCTTGCCGGTCTTCGACGCCATCGCCGCCAGCATGCCGACGAGGAAGGAGCCCTCCTCCTCCCTGAAGGTCATGGACCGCACGTTGGGCCGGTCGAGCTTCTCGTCGATCAGGCAGAATTTGACGCTGGGGAACTCGCGGGCGACCTTGTCCAGCGGCACGGCCTGGGCGAAGCCCATGGCGACCACCACGGTGGCGCCGCGCCGGGCCACGGCGCGCAACGACTGCTCGCGCTGGCCTTCCGCGTTCACCTCGACCTCGCGGTAGGCGATGCCGGTGTCCTTGCGGAAGCGCTCGGCGCCGACGTAGGCGGCTTCGTTGAAGGATTTGTCGAACTTGCCGCCCATGTCGTAGACGACCGCCGGCGCGAACTCCTGCGCCGCCGCCGCGCCGCCCAACGCCAGCAGCAGCGCCGCCGCGATCCCCAGCATCCGTTGCCTGCCCATGGTTCTCCCCAGCTCCCGCAATGGCCGGAAGGGGAGGATAGTCGGGCAATCCATGCGGCGACAGGGGTTTGTCGCCCCCGCCTCTGCGACGCCACCCCGCATTGACGGCGGCGGCGGTTGACGGGCTGGCCGTGTCGGGTTGACTTGACCGGAGCGGGGGGATATGACCCGCTCAGGTCAGGCTCGGCCGCATTCTTGCGGCCAGTCCGGGGGCCTGGAAGGAACGGTGGCCGTGCAACAACTGGTGGTGCTGCTTCAGGGGCTGATACTGGGCATCGCCATCGCTGCGCCGGTCGGGCCCATCGGGCTCCTCTGCATCCGCCGCACCATCGAGCACGGGCCCATGATGGGCTTCGCCACCGGCATGGGGGCGGCCGTGGCCGACACCTTCTACGGCGCCATCGCCGCCTTCGGCGTGTCGGCGGCGATCGGCTTCCTGACCGGGCACGAGACGTTGTTCCGCATCGTCGGCGGCATCATCCTGCTGGTGGTCGCCATCCGGACATACCGCCAGAGCCCCGCCGCCGAGGCCAGGGAGGCCGACGCCGCGCCCGACAGCCGCACGGCCATCAGCGGCTTCATGACCGGGCTGTCGCTGACCATGACCAACCCGGCGACGATCTTCGCCTTCATCGCCGTATTCGCCGGCTTCGGCCTGGGCGCCGACCTCGGCCACTTCGACGCCGCCACCATGGTGCTGGGCGTGTTCCTGGGATCGGCCAGCTGGTGGCTGGCGCTGTCGTCCGGCGTGGCGGCGGTGCGTCACCGCATCTCGGACCAGGGGCTGGCGCTGCTCAATCACTGCACCGGCATCGCGCTGGCGGTCTTCGGCCTGTGGGCGCTCGCCACCGGCTTCACCGGCATGGTGTCGGCGGCGATCAACTGACGCCGGACGGACCGCACTCCGGCGGAACCCGCAACGCCTCCTGCCGCGCTTCGCGGAAGTGCAGGAACAGGCGCAGCAGGTAAATGCCGACCAGCACCACCACCAGCCCCACCGTGACGTAGCCGACCAGGGCGTGGATGCCCGGCCAAGTGGACATCATGTAGCCGCTCCACGCCAGCAACAGCGTCCACAGAATCGAGCCGGTGGCGGACGCCAGGCTGTAGCGCCACACCGGCATGCGGCAGGCCCCGGCGGGGATGGAGATCAGCGTCCGCACGCCCGGCAGCGGCTGCACCAGCAGCACGGCGATGCCGCCGCGCTTCTGGAACCAGCGGGTGGCGCGCTCGACTTGCTTGGGCCGGATGGTCAGCCAGTGGCCGTAGCGCTTGAGGAAGCCCTTCAGCTTCTCCGGCGACCACAGCCGGCTGGGAAAGTACCAGACGAGTTGTCCCGCCAGGGAGCCCAGGCCGCCGGCCACGGCGATGCCCAGCAGGTGGTATTCGCCGGTGGCCGCGCCGATCCCGGCCAGCGGGATGACCGTCTCCGCCGGCACCGGCGGCACCACGCGCGCCAGCACCAGGAGAAAGAAGATCCCCACGTACCCCATGGAATGCATGATCTGCACGAGCCAGTCGGTCATACGCTCCCGTCCCTGCTGAACCATTCAGGAACAAGGACGCGGGGGCCGGGTTCCCCGGCCGGCCGAACGCCCCGTCAAGGCGGGAGGGAGAGACGGACGGGCGCCGGCTGGGGGGCGGGGATGGCGTCCGTCCGTCTTCGGGCCACCTCACGCGGGGAGGTGTCAGGCGGCCCGTGGGGTCCCGTGCGCCGGGTGCGCACAAGGGAGGCAATCGTTTAGAACACTTCCAAACATGATTGCACCGGCCTGAACCGTCCAATCGTTTTTTCCTACCGCTGTGATAGGATGGGCCGATGATCGACGCCATCACGCTCCGCCAGCTTCGCTATCTCGTCGCTGTCGCCGACACGCTGCATTTTGGCCGCGCCGCCGAGTCCTGCCACGTCAGCCAGCCGAGTCTGTCGGCGCAGATCCAATTGCTGGAGGACGCGCTGGGCGTCAGCCTGATCGAGCGCACGCAGCGCCGGGTCCTTCTGACGCCGGCCGGGCGGGAGGCGGTGACGCGCGCCCGGCGCATCCTGGGCGCCGTGGCCGATCTGGCGGCGACCGCGCGCAGCGCCGGAACCCCGCTAGGCGGCGAGTTGCGCCTGGGGGCCATCCCGACGCTGGCGCCCTACTACCTGCCGCGCGTGCTGCCCAGCCTGCGCCGGGACCATCCCGACCTCAAGCTCTACCTGCGCGAGGATCTGACGGGCCGGCTGGCGGAGACGCTACGCGGCGGCGGGTTGGACGCGCTGCTGGTGGCGCTGCCGGTGGATGAGCCGGGGTTCGACTGCGCCCCGCTGTTCGACGAGCCCTTCCGCGTCGCCCTGCCGACCGGGCATCCGCTTGCCGGGCGCGAGGCGCTGACCGACGCCGACCTCGCCGACGAGCGCCTGCTGCTGCTGGAGGACGGGCACTGCTTCCGCGATCAGGCGCTTGCCGTCTGCGGCGTGCACGGCACGCCGGAGCGCAGCGGCTTCGCCGCCACCTCCCTGCACACGCTGTGCGAGATGGTGGCCGGCCGTCTTGGGGTTACCCTGCTGCCGGCGCTGGCCTGCCCGCGTTCACCCGAGGGGGTGGAGTCCCGCCCCTTCGCCGAGCCGCAGCCGACGCGCCGCATCGGCCTCGTCTGGCGCAAGGGAAGCCCGCGCGCGCCGGAACTGCGACTGCTCGCCGATTACCTGCGCGACCGCCTGCCGGACGGGGTGACGAAGGTTTAGGCAAGCGTGCCCAACCGGCTCCACAACCACAGCCCGACGAGCGCCACGGCCCACAGCGCCATCACCACGTTCAGGCCACGCATCTGCCGGCGCAGACGGTGTTCGCAGACTCGCTCCGCCCGCTCCATGGCGGCACGATGCGTGTCGAGCGCTTGAAGCCGGCGCGTGGTGAGCGAGTGGAACGTGCGCATACCGCCCACTGTACGAAGCCGGCGGCCGAGCACCCGTGTTCTTTGGGAGACCAGTCGAGAGAGTTAGCCGTCCGGGTCAGGCGCGAACGCTCATCAGGTCGCGCAGCGCCTCCGACAGCATCTCCGGCCGGTAGGGCTTCTGCAGGAGGCGAAAACCCTCCGCCGCCGCGGTGGAGGCGGCGTTGGAGTAGCCGGTCGTCAGCAGCACCGGCAGGTCCGGGAAGCGCTGGCGCACCGCGCGGCCGAGGTCGAGCCCGTTCATCGTCCCCGGCATCACGATGTCCGAGAACACGAGGTCGAAGCGCCGGCCGTTCGACAGCACGTCCAGCGCCTTGTGGGCGTTGTCGGCCAGCGTCACCGAATAGTCCATCCCCTCCAGCAGCGTCGTCGTGGTGCGGCCGATTTCCGGGCTGTCCTCGACCAGCAGGATGGCACGCCCCTTCCCTTCCGGCAGCTTGACCGGCGCCACCGATGCCCGGTGCGCCGGGGCGTTGCCCGTGCGCGGCAGGTAGAGCGTGAAGGTGGTGCCCCGCCCCACCGTGCTGTCCACCGTCACGGTGCCGCCCGACTGGGTGGCAAAGCCGTACACCTGGCTGAGGCCCAGGCCGGTGCCCTTGCCGACGTCCTTGGTGGTGAAGAAGGGGTCGAAGACCCGTTCGCAGACCTCCGGCGCGATGCCGCAGCCGGTGTCGGTCAGCGACAGCGCCACGAACTCGCCGCGCAGCCCGTCCGGGGCCTTGGCGCCGCCGTCGAAGGTCACGTTGCGGGTCCGCACTTCCAGCGTGCCGCCGCCCGGCATGGCGTCGCGGGCGTTGACCGCGAGGTTGAGGACGGCCAGCTCCATCTGGGCGCGGTCGACCTCCACCGGCCAGACGTCCGGCGCAAGGTCCGTCTCGACGGCGATGTCGCCGCGCAGCGAGCGCTTGAGCATGCCGTCCACCATGGCGCCCAGCGCGTCGTTGGCGTCCACCACCTCGGGCTTCAGCGTCTGCTGGCGCGCGAAGGTGAGGAGCTGCTGGGTGAGCTGACCGCCGCGGTAGGCCGCCTGCATGGCGGTGTCGATGAAGGGCGCGGCGGAGTTCTCCCCGGCCCGGCTCTGGGCGAGGTAGAGGTTGCTGGTGATGACCATCAGCAGGTTGTTGAAGTCGTGCGCGATGCCGCCGGCGATCTGGCCGAGCATTTCCAGGCGCTGGATCTTCTGCAGCAGCTCTTCGGCGCGCTGGCGGCGCACCGTCTCGGCGGCGGCGCGGGCGCGCGCCTCGCGCTCGGAGCGCTCCTTGCGGATCACCAGCCAGGACACGAGCCCGAGCAGCAGCGCCGAGGGCACGGCGAACAGGGCGTAGAACAGCACGTGCGAGCGCCACTCGGCCCGCACCGCGTCGACCGAGCGCCCATAGTTGATGTAGACCGGCGCCGAGCCCAGCTTGCGGTATTCGAACAATCGCTCGACGCCGTCGCCCTGCGAGACGGTGCGGAAGGACCCGCCCTGCGGCGAACGGGCGATGGCCTGCATGAAGCCGCTTTCCGGCGTCAGCCTGATCAATTTGCCGTCGGGATAACGGCCGAGGATGGTGCCGTCCTCGCGCACGAGCGACACGGCGTCGGCCGGCACGGCGGCCGCGCGCGAAAAGACCTCCTGGAAATCGGGCATGTGGACAGCCACCGAGATCACGCCGTCGAAGGTGCCCTGGGGTGCCGACCGCCGCCGCGTCACGCTGAACACCGGCACGCCCGACACCCGCCCGATGTTGGTCTGGCTGACGTAGCGCTCCGCCCCGGATTTCAGCGCCCGGAAGTAGTCGCGGTCGGACAGGTCGAGGCCCTGGATCGCGCGGTCGACGCTCGACGACCGCATGCGCCCGTCGGGATCGATCAGCCAGAGGCTGCCGATCTGGGGAAACGCCTCCTCGGCGCGGCGGAGATGCTGCTTGATGTCCTCCGACGCGGCGATCTGGTCCCACGACAGGCCGGCGATGTGGTTGTCGATCTCGTCGTGCACGTACGCGAAGGTCTCGAAGGCCCGCAGCGTGTGCTCGTAGAGCACGGCGGCGTTGCGCTCCACATGGCGCTGGGCCTGCGCGAACGTCTCGCGGTGGTCGTGCCACGCCACGGCGGCGAGCAGCAGCAGCGGCACCGTCATCGACGCGAGCGGAAGACCCCAAAGGTGGCGGGCGGACCAACGCTCGCTCATCCGTACCGACACCCACGAAAGTTGTTCGAAGTGACGACAGTATCAGAACGTGCCCGCCTGTCATTATGCCATTGGGAAGACAAGCCCTTACCTTGGGCGTGGGCCTGCCCGGTCCAGCCCGCCACTATTCCGTCGCCTCGGCCCAGGCGCTGCCGGCGTACCGTCGCCAGCCCGGCGACAGGGCGTAGCCGTACTGCCGCGGATAGGGAACGGTGGCGCCCAGCGCGGCGGCGGCGCGGTGCGGCCAGTGCGGGTCGTCCAGCACGATGCGGCCCACCGCGACCAAGTCCGCCGCCCCCTCGCGCAGCACGCGCTCGGCGTCTTCCGGTTTGGTGATCAGCCCGACGGCGATCGTCGGCACGCGGGCCTCGCCGCGCACACGCCGGGCGAAGCCGACCTGATAGCCGGCGGCGATGGGCATCTTCGCCGTCGGCGACAGCCCGCCGCCGGAAACGTGGACGAAGGCCACGCCGGATTCCTTCAGCACCTGCGCGAAGACCAGCGATTCCGCCACCGACCAGCCGCCCGCCGCAAAATCGGTGGCCGAGATGCGCACGCCCACCGGCACGGCGTCGCCGACGGCGGCGCGCACCGCCGCCAGCACCTCCAGCGGGAAGCGCATGCGGTTCTCCAGGGCGCCGCCCCAGGCGTCGGTCCGCCGGTTGGCGAGCGGGGAGAGGAACTGGTGCAGCAGATAGCCGTGCGCCATATGCAGTTCGATGATGTCGAAGCCGGCGCGCGCCGCCCGCCGGGCGGAGTCGGCGAAGGCGTCG
>DASWVP010000430.1:0-8665 GCA_036401175.1 Azospirillum sp.
GGCGCGGCGGCCGGCGGCGCGGGAGCCTTCGGTGGCGGCGCAGCCGCCTGGGGAACGGCCGGCACCGGATCGGCGGCCGGTGCCGGGGTGTCGATGGCCACCGCCATGGCCGGCCCCGGTCCCTGCGGCAGGCCGGCGGTGCGTCCCTCGTTGCGGCCGCTCAGGCGGAAATGCTCGTATCCCGACGCGAAGTCGCCCCGGCGGACGGCGCCGGCCACGTCGGGGTAGGCGGCGAGGTAGGCGTCCTCGCGCCAGCCGGGCATGGGCTTCAGGTCGTCCCAGATGTCTTCCATGCTGGGCTTGCCGAAGATCCGCTCGGCGAAGTCGGCGCGCACGCCCATCCAGTGGGCGACGGTGGAGGCCCACCAGGGCAGCAGTGCCACCAATACCAGGACGACGACGCTCCTCGTCATTGCGGCGCCAATCCCCCACACACGTTCCGCCGGGTCACGGGAAACCCGCTCCAGAAGACATCAGGCGTGGTAAACAAAGCTTGAATGCAACCATGCGGCCGCCGGTCAGCGGCCGCCGTGCTCCTGCAAGTAGCGGTAGGCTTGATCGGCCAGCCACAGGTCGAAGGCGTCGTGGATGTCGATTCCGGACTCGGTGCTGGTGACCTCGATGATCTCCACCCGGTCGCCGATGCGCCGGCCCTGCTTGATGAGCGAGGCGCGGCTGGCGCAGGCCAGCCCGGTGTCCTCGCGGAAGATCGGCGTGCGGGTCTGGCGCGGCCCGTACACGGCCATCCAGTCGAACACCCGCTTCAATTCGCCCTCCGGGGTGCGGAACCAGAAGTTCTTGTGCGTCTTGTAGGCGGCGAAGGCGCTGTCCAGCTCCGGCCGGTCCTTCAGCAGAGTGACGGCGCGGGTGATCCACTCCGGCTTGCGAAAGATGTCGGTGGGTTGGAGGAAGACGACGATGTCGAACGGGCCGTCGATCGCCTCGGCGCGCTCCAGTGCGTCCTTCAGCACCGGCTCGGTCGGCGTCAGGTCCTCGGCCAGCGTCGGCTCGCGCATGAAGGGCGCCCAGGCGCCGGCGGCCACGGCGGCATCGCGGATCGCCTCGCTGTCGGTGGTGATCAGCACGCGGTCGCAGACGCCGGACTGCACGGCGTGCTCCACCGAATGGGCGATCAGCGGCTTGCCGCCCACCGGCAGCACGTTTTTGTTGGGCAGCCCCTTGGAGCCGCCGCGGGCGGGAATGATGGCGAGGACGCGGCTCATGATATGGTGTCTTCCAAGGTTTCGAGTTTGTCGGCGATGACCTGGGCGACCGCGAGGCTGACGGCGTCGCGGATGTCGACCATGCCCCAGAACTGGTCCACCACCTCGAAGCCGACGGCATCGCCCAGGCGCCGGCCCTGGCGCAGCAGGTGCGGCCGGGTGGCGAGGCCGAGGCCGACCAACTCCTGGTAATAGGTCTGGTCGCGGCGGTCGCCGCCGGGACCCAGCGCGGTGATGGTGCTGTCCTCGTCCAGGTGCCAGAGGTTGGCCTTGAACTGGCGTACGCAGACCACGCTGTCCAGGTGCGGGCGGGCGCGCAGGTTTTCCGCCGTGCGGCCGACCAGCCCGCGCGGACGGAAGGGGTGGGTTGGCTCCAGCACCACCACGGTTTCGGCGTCCCCGCGCACCTCCTGGAGGGCGGCGAGCAGGGCCGGGACGTAATCGTGGATGGTGCGGTCGTGCACCACCACGCCGGGCACGGCCGCCGCCGCGGCCTTCGCCGCGTCGCTGTCGGTGGTGAGGACCACGGTGGCGTCCGGCAGTTCCTCCACCGCGGCGGCCAGCGTGCGCTCCAGGCTGGAGCGGCCGGCCAGCGGGGTCAGCAGCCGGTCGATGGAGCCGCCGGCAAGGACGGGGACGAGAACCAGAGGCGCGGCCATCACTTGGAACTCCGGATGATCTCGATGACTTCGGCGACCCGCTTGGCCCGGCCCTCGTCGCGGCCCTGGTGGATGCCGTGGTGGTGGTAGACGCGCATGTGCGGCTCGTAGACGATCTCGTGCCCGGCGTTGATCATGCGCCGGCCCCACTCACGATCCTCGACGCCGCGGATCAACTCGTCGAAGGGCTGCTCGCGCCAGATCGACTTGCGGATGCCGGAATTGGCGTTGTGGAAGAAGTAATCCTTGCGCTGGCGCACGCGCTCCTCGCGGAAGGTCGTCCACAGGTCGCGGCGGTCCATGAAGGAGGTCTCGGGCAGCGGCTCCTGCCGGCCGTAGACGCCGCACACTGCGGGGTCGCCCTCCGGCCCCAGGTGGGCCAGCAGGTAGTCGGCCCACAGCTCGTCCACCGGCACGCAGTGCGCCGACACCAGCGCCACCACCTCGTGGCTGGCCGCCTCGATGCCGACGTTGAGCGCGCGGCCGTAGGTGAAGTCCTCGCGCGTGATGTTCAGCACCTGGACGCCGAAGCGTTTGGCGATGGCCACGGTGTCGTCGGTGGATTCGTTGTCGACCAGGATGATCTCGATGTCGCGCACGCGCTGGTTTTGCAGCGCGGTGCAGCACCGGCCGATCCAGGCGGCTTCGTTCTTGGAGCGGAGGACGACGCTGATCATGACAGCCCAAGGGGAAAGGGTCTGCCGATCAACTACCGCATCCGGCCCACCGGTGACAACGTCTTCGCGGTGCGCCTCCGGGAAACCGGGCCGATGTAACCGGATGAAACGCCATGAAACGGGAATCGCATGGCTGTCACATTCGGCCACCCCCGTCATTTTCCGGTCATCGCGTCAACGGCCAGGGCATGACCAGGATCGCAGCCATCATGCCTGCCGTTAGGAAAATTGTCAAATCTTGCGGGGCGGCGGCGCCCGGCGCCCCGTTTCCGGCATCCGTCGGCGCCTTCTCACGACGGCACCAGCCAGCCGGGCGGCAACCGGGCGGGATCGACGCCCAGAAGGGTGATGCCGGACCCGTCGGCGAAGTCGAGGCGCACGCCGTCCGGCGTGGCGACGGCCACCGGCGCCGCGTCGGGCCACGCCAGCAGGCGGTCGCCGGCCGCCGGATCGAAGTCGAGGATGACGTCGCGGCCACCCAGCGGCCCGAAGACGAAGCGGTCGGCGCCCAGGCCGCCGGCCAGCAAATCGTCCCCGGCGCCGCCGAACAGCGCGTCGGCACCCTGTCCGCCGAACAGCGTGTCGGCGTCCCGGCCGCCATAGAGCGCGTCGTCGCCCTGAAGGCCGTACAGCACGTCGGGGTCCTCGTTGCCGTACAGGACGTCGGCGAAAAGGCTGCCCTCCAGCACGTCGTAGCCGGGGCCGCCGGACAGCGGCAGGCCGTCGCCGGGCGCCGCCATCGCGTGGTCCGGTCCGTACAGGCTCTGCACGGCGGCGACGTCGAGCGGCATCGGCCGGTCCGGCATGCCGCCGTCCGGCGGCGGGTTGTAGGACATCACGGTCAGCGACTGGTCGCCGGCATCGCCCAGCCGGTGCCCGTGCGGGTGCGACAGGCCGAGCGCGTGGCCGGCCTCGTGCAGCGCCATCCACAGCGCCTTGCCCGGCGGCATCGCACCGGGGTCCTGGGCGGGGGACAGGCCGATGAAGCCGTGCACGATGGCGGTCCCTGCGTCGGCCGTCCAAAAGCCGCTCCAGGCGATGGCGTCGGCCGGCGCGTCGACGGCGGCCAGCGTGGTCACCGCGATGTCCGGCGTCGCGCCCGGCGCGGCCGGCGCGAAGGACAACCCGCTGGCGAGATCCCAGCGCTCCAGCGCCGCCGCCACCCACGGTGTCCAGGACGCCACCGCCGGGTCGATCCCATAGGTCAGTGCTGATTTTTCCCAATGCCACCCATCCGGATAAAGAATATCGTGCTCGTCCATCATCACCCCGCAAGACGACGATCGCCGCACGCGCCTTGTGACGCCGGAGAAGTACCGATTTTGTATCGGTTATTATTTCAACATTGGCGCTGGCGGCGGCGTTCAGGTGAACGAGGAACGGCCATCTTCAGCGTTCGGTCCGAAGCCCGGAAGAGAACGCCTTGTTTGCTTGCGAATGCCTCGGGCGGAGTCCTGTGGTGCGGCGGGATAGACCCTTGAGACTCCACGGCCAACGATGGTAGACCACCAGCGCCTCGCCTTCGGCGCCGGGGCCGGACCAGACAGCCAGCGGATTGCGACGATGCACAGCAAGTTCATCATCACGAATGACAAGGGCGGCGTCGGGAAGAGCACGCTGGCGCAGTTCGTCATCCTGCATCTGTCGCGGCAGGTGCGGCCGGTCCGCGCCGTCGAGTACGACCGCCAGCCCAAGCTGCGCCGCTTCTTCGGCGACGAGATGATCAGCCATTCCATCGGCCCGGACTGGGAACGCCAGTTCGTCGACAGCGCCTCGCTCGCCACCTTCTGGGACCCGGTGGTCAAGTGGTTCCAGGTGGAGCGCCCGCTGGTCGTCGATTTCGGCGCCCAGGTCTGGGATTATTTCCGGGCATGGGGCGAGGCGGTGCTGCTGAGCGAGATCGTCGACAGCCGCCGCGTGTGCCTGCTCATCCCGGTGACGGCCGACGCCGAGGCCGTGGTCGCCGCCCAGCGCGTCCTCGAATCCTCGGCGGCGATCCTGCCGCACGCGCGGCGCGTCGTGCTGTTCTGCGACAAGGACGGCGAGGTCGAGATGCTGAAGGGCCTGCCGGAGTACGAGGCGTTCCGCGCCACCCTGGCCGCGCAGGGCGTGGAACTGCGCCGGATCCCCGTGCTGTCGCGCGAGGGCTATCCGATGCTGGCCGGCCGCGGCTGGCGTTTCGACAGGATCTGCGCCGCCAAGCCGATCGACGTGGTGCGCGCCACCGGCGCCTCGCTGATGGTGGGTGGGCGCACGATCAGCGCGGTGCGCGGCTGGATGGACGCGATGTCGGACGCGCTGACGGACGTGCTGGCCCTGCCGGGGGGGCCCGCGCCGGTGCCGGTGCCGGTGGCGCCCCAGCCCAGCCTGCAGGACCGCATTTAGCGCTTCGCCCGTAGGTTGGGTTGAGCGCCAGCGAAAACCCAGCGTTCCGGCGGTGCGGGAGTGTTGGGTTTTCGCAAGGGCTCAACCCAACCTACGGCGGTGCGCAAACGTCCCCTCAACCCACCACGCCGAAATCCAGCGGCGCGCCTTCGGGCAGGTCGTAGAGCGCCGAGCGGCCGATGATGCGGCCGGCGCAGTCGGCGCCGGCGCCGTGGCCGCCCACCTCGTACGCCAGATCGGCGGCGGCCAGCACCGCGCCGCGCGGCAGGTCGCGCGCCGCCTTCAGCGTCCGCCGCGTGCGCACCAGCACATCCAGCCGCGCCAGGGCGGAGGGCATGAACACCAGATCGCCGGGCGGCGGGTTGCGCAACGCCGCCTCGAAGGCGGTCAGTTCGGTGCACAGGAAGGCGACCCGCGCGCCCTTGCCCAGCAGCGGCGGGCGGTGCGGCTGGTCGTAGGGGACCAGGACGTCGTAGCGGCCGGACAGCGCCGCAGCACCCCCCTCGGCGACCTCGTCGAAGCGGTCGGTCCAGCCGGGCACGGCGCGGATCTGCGCGGCGTCGCCGGCATCGGCGCACAGCAGGATGGTCTTGGCGGCGAGCGGACGCATCATGTTCATGCCCCGGCCCCCGCCATGACGCGGCGCAGGGCGTCGCGGCCGAAGGCACCGGGATTGGCCTTGTCGAAGGCGATCACCGCCTGATCCAGGTTCATGCCCAGGCCGTTGGCGGTCTTCAGCCCGCGCGCCCCGGCGCGGGCCAGCAGCTCCGTCTCCGCCGGCTGGTAGATGATGTCGTAGACCAGCGCGCCGGCCGGCAGGGCCGCCAGCAGCGCGTCGGTGTCGGCGCCCAGCGGGCTGCCGGCCGTGCCGTTGGCGAAGCCCACCGAAGTACCATTAACGAGCACGTCCGTCGCGGCGAGGTCGGCGGCCGTCACCGCTCCGGCCAGCGCGCGCGTGCCGTGGCCCAGGCGGGCGGCGAGAGCGGCGGCGGTTTCCGGCGTGCGGTTGGCGAGCGTCAGGCCGGCGACCCGGCCGGCAAGGTAGGCCGCCACGGCGCACCCGGCGCCGCCGGTGCCGACCAGCAGCACGCGCCTGTCCGCCAGCGTTCCGCCGGTCAGTTCCTCCAACTGGGCCAGCGCGCCGGCGCCGTCGGTGTTGGCGCCGACCAGCGCGTCGCCGTCGCGGTACAGCGCGTTGACGGCGCCGATGGCCGCGGCCTCCGGCTCCAGCCGGTCGAGGTGGGGCAGGATGGCCTGCTTGTGCGGCATGGTCACCGCGCCGCCAAGGAAGCGGGCGTCGGCCTTCAGCGCCGCCACCAGGACCGGCAGCCGGTCGAGCGGCACGTCCATCGGCACCATGCGGGCGTCGATCCCGGCGGCGGCGAAGGCGGCGTTCCACAGCAGCGGCGAGCGCGCCCCCTTGGAGGGCGCGAGGCCGAGGATGGCGGCGTAGCGGGCCGTCTCCAGGACGACCGGATTGCCGATCAGATCGGGGAAGAGCGCGGGCGTCATCGGCGGCGTCACCAGGGGGTGTCCGAAAGAAAGGGCTCGATCCGGCCGGACATACCGCGCCCGGCCAGCCGGATCAAGCGCGCACTGCGCGGCAACAGGGCTGCGAACTCAGGTTAATATGCGACCGGGTCGAGAAAGGGGGGACGCGGATACACACGGATGCCGGCGAGGCCGGCGCACGGATGCACACGGATGAAGAGAATTCATTTTCCCGTGTGCATCCGTGGATATCCGTTTGCGTCCGTGTCTCAAAACCCGCCTCCTTATCCGCACTCTTCCGTTAACCCGAGTTCGGAGCCCTGTGCGCGGCGTGGTTCCCGTTCAGGCCCGTCCTTGACCGCCGCACCAGCGGCGCCACAGCATGCGGTAGCCGGCTTCGACCGCGCGGGTGTAGTGCGCCATGTCGCCGATCGGCGAGGCGGCGAAGCGCGGGCGCAGGCGGGGGCGCAGCGCCGCCAGGGCGGGGATGTCGGCCGCCTTGGCGCGGGCGATGGCGACGAAGTGGCCCCAGTCCTCCGCCACCCAGTCGTCGAGTCCCAGCGCGATGTCGATGGCCGCCGAAACGCGCGACGACGGCGTGCGGCCGCGCAGCGCCATCACCGGCACGCCCATCCACGTCGCCTCCATGGTGGTGATGCCGCCGTTCAGCGGGAACGGGTCCATGGCGATGTCCACCTGCGCGTAGGCGGCGAGGTGTTCGAGATGGCTGGTCGCGCCGAGCAGCACCAGCCGCTCCTCCGCCACGCCGCGCCGGGCGAACGCGGCCAGCAGGCGGCGGCGTTCCGACGGGTCGCTGAGCGGCCGGTCCTTGAGCAGCAGGCGGGCGGTGGGGACGGCGGCCAGCACGTCGCCCCACAGGTCCAGCGTGTCCGGCGTCAGTTTCGACAAGCGGTTGAGGCAGCCGAAGGTGACCACGCCGGTGGCCAGCGACGGCGGCGGCATCACCGGCGGCGCGTCGGGCGGCGCCTCGTAGCCGATCACGCAGGGCAGCTCGACCACCTCCTGCGGGATGAGGTGGCGTTCGGAGGCGGGCATGGTGGTGGCGTCGGAAAACAGATGGTCGATGGCCAGCACGCCGATGCCGTGCGGGTGGCCGAAGCCCGAGATCTGCACGGGCGCCGGGCGCCGCGCGAAGGCCAGGAGCCGGTTGCCCTGCGAATGGCCGGACAGGTCCACCAGCACGTCGATGCCGTCGGCGCGCACCTGTTCGGCCAGCGCGGCGTCGTCCAGTTCCAGGGTGCTGCGCCAGACGTGGGCGGCCCGCCGGCATTCGGCGGTCATGGAATCCTCGCGCGCGACGCCGGAATAGCAGAACACCTCCACCTGCGCCGGATCGTGGCGCTTCAGCACCGGCAGGAAGGCGAAGGCGGCGGAGTGCCGTTTGAAGTCGGCCGACACGTAGCCGACCTTCAGCCGCCGTTCCGGATCGCGCGGGTTGGCGTGCGGCCGGGCCAGCGGCGCCAGCGCCGCGGCGTGCCGGGCATCGAAGTTGCGGCGCTCGGCCATCTGGTCGGCGGTGGTCAGCCGGATGTCGAACTCCATCACGAAGAGCAGGTTGGAGTGCGCGTCGGCGTAGTCCGGCTTGACCGCCAGCGCGCGGCGGTAGGCGACGATGGAGGCGCCGGCCTGCCCCTCCTCCCGCAGCAGGCCGCCGAGGTTCGACCACGTCTCGGCATGGTCGGGCTGCAGCGACGCGGCCTCGCGGAACAGGCGCGACGCGTCGGCGACGCGGTTGGTCAGCAGAAGGACGACGCCCAGGTTGCCGCGCGCCTCGACGTTCAGGGGGTTGCGCTCGACGGCGAGGCGGAACACCGCCTCGGCCGCCGGCAGCTTGTCCTGCGCGTGCAGGGCGGCGCCGAGGTTGACGCAGGCGTCGGAATCGCCGGGGTCGACGGCGACGGCGCGCAGCCCGGCGGCCACCGCGTCGCCGTAGCGGCCGGCCCGCAGCAGCAGCGCGCTCAGGCTGCTCAGCGCCACCGCGTGCGCGGGATCGTGGACGAGCACGCGGCGGTAGACGCCGACGGCTTCGGCGTGGCGGTCGTGGCGGATCAGCAGGACGCCGCGGTTGAGGTGCGGCGTCAGATAGTCGGGGGCCACGGCGGCGGCCCGGCGGAAGGCGTCGTCGGCCTCGTCGATCCGGCCATCGGCCAGCAGTGCGGCGCCCAGCGCGTTCCAGAACTCGCCGTTGCCGGCGTCGAGCCGCACGGCG
>DASWVP010000431.1:0-7018 GCA_036401175.1 Azospirillum sp.
GGCACCACGTGCGCGCAGCCGTGCGCGCGGGCGACGCGGGCCTTGGCCTCCGACCCGACGACGCCGATCACCGTGGCGCCGAGCGCGCTCGCCCACTGGCACAGCAGCACACCGACGCCGCCCGCCGCTGCGTGCACCAGCAGCACCTCGCCCTCCCGCACGGCGTGCACGCGGTGCAGCAGAAACTCCGCCGCCATACCCTTCAGCAGCACGGCCGCCGCCGTCTCGTCGTCGATGTCGTCGGGCAGCGGCACCAGCAGCTCGGCCGGCATGGTCCGGCGCTCGGCATAGGCGCCCACCGGCGCGCAGGCGTAGCCGACGCGCTCGCCCGGCGTCACCTGCGCGACGCCCGGCCCGACCGCCTCGACAACGCCCGCCCCTTCCATCCCCGGCACGCCCGGCGGCTGGAGCAGCCGGAAATAGCCGGTGCGGCAGTACACGTCGATGAAGTTCACGCCGACGGCGGCGTGGCGGATGGTGACTTCGCCGGGACCGGGCGGCGGCACGGGCACGCGCGTCCACTGCATGACCTCGGGGCCGCCGTAGGCGCGGACAACGATGGCGTCGCTTTCCCCCACCCGCCCTTCGCTGCGCTCGGGCACCCTCCCCCGCTGGGCGGGGGAGGGCTTGTCGGTGTCTCCGCGTAGGTGCGCACTCAGCGCGCTGAACCCGGCCTCGTAGATGCCCTCCGCCACCAGCCGGACCAGTTCGGCTTCGCGCTCGGGCGGGCAGTCGAACTGGCAGGACCAGGACCAGAAGGTGCCGCCGCCATCGGTGACCGGCCGCAGCCGGATCTGCGCCACATAGCCGGCCAGCGGCACCGGCGCGTCCAGGATGCAGTAGGACAAGCTGAAGTCCCGGTCGGACAGCGTCAGCAACTGTTCCCGCAGCACCCCGCCGCCGGTCAGGCGGAAGCGGCGCACGGCGCCGACTTCGTCGGGCGCCAAGCCGTCCTCGATCAGGCTGTCGGCGACCGCCGGGTGCCAGTCGCGGTGCGCGTTGAAGTCGCGCAGCACCCGCCAGACCTCCCCGACCGGCGCGTCGATGATGGTGGAGCGGGCGACGCGCGGCATCTCAGGTCCGCCTCATCCTGTCCTTCAGACTGTCGAACGCCGCCTGAAAGACGCCCTGCCCGATCTGCTCGGCGAGTGCCGCCTCGCGGCCCGGATCGCAGTCGAACTCGGCCGACCATTCGGCGAAGGTGCGCCCGCCGTCGGTGACGGGGGAGAGCTTCAGCGTGGCGATGTAGTTGCGCACGCCCATCGGGCTTTCCAGGATCGAATAGGCGCACTGGTAGTCGTAGTCGGACAGGGCCAGCAGCTTCTCGCGGATCACCCCGCCGTCCCGCAGGCGGAAGTTACGGATGCAGCCGACCCTGTCGGCCGGCTGGCCGCCCTCGATGCGGCTCTCGGCGACGAAGGGCGTCCAGTTGGGAAGCCCGTTGAAATCCCGCACCACCGCCCACACCCGGTCGGCCGGCGCATCGACGACGGTGGATGTGTAGACCTTGACCATGCCTTACCCCATCAGTGCTTCTTGCCGTCGTCGGGTTCGGTCAGCGCGCGGTGGCCGGCGCCGCCGGCGAGCTTGCCGATGTCCATGCCCTCGATGCCGATCTCGCGCAGCAGCTGATCGACCAGCGGCGCCTGGGCGCGGTAGCGCAGCGCGGAGTTGACCACCGAATCCGCGATCCCCGCCCCGTTGGCGCCGTCGCCGTTGGCGTGACCGTTCAGGCCCAGCCCGTCGACGTGCAGGATCTTGATGCCCTCGATCTTCTCCATCGGCCGCACGCTCTCGCGGATGATCGCCTCCAGCTTGTCCAACAGCTTGAGCCGCATGGCCGAGGTCCGCGAGTCCGGCGACATGACGTTCTGCGCCTCGTTCATCTGGCGCGTCCCCTCCGCCTCGATCTCGTAGCGAAGGCGGGCGGCCAGGGCGCGGATCTTGTCGGCCTCGGCGTCGGATTCGGCGGTGATCCTCGCGGCTTCGGCCCGGTCCGTGGCGGCCAGCCGTTCCGCCTCGGCCTCGGTACGCAGGCGCACGGCGTCGCGTTCGGCGTCCTGGGAGGCGGCGATCAGCTCGATCCGCTTGCGGCGTTCGGCCTGCTCCACCTCGCGGGCGGAGAACACCTTCTCCTCGGCGGCGACGGCCAGCGCGCGGGCATCCTCGGCCCGCGCCTGCGCCTCGGACTGGGCGCGCGACTGTTCAGCGACGGCGATCTGGCGTCCCTGTTCGGCCAGTTCCAGCGCCATACGGCGCTCGACCTCCAGGCGCTGCACCTCGCGCTCGCGGGAGATGCGCTCCTCCTCCAGCCGGCGTTCGGTCTGGATGCGGATGCGCTCGACCTGTTCGCGGGCTGTGAGCTGCGCCTCCTCGGCGCTGCGCTCCTGCTCGGCGCGTTCGCGGGCCAGCTCGGCGCGCTGCATGGCGCGGCGGATCTCCAGTTCGCGTTCCTGCGACAGGCGGGCGTATTCGGACTCGCGCTCGATCTCCAGCGTGACCTTCTCGGCCTCCAGGTTCTTGTTGCGGATCTGGATGGCGGTGTCCTGCTCGATGTCGTTGCGGATCTTCTTGCGCTGCTCGATCTCCTGCGTCAGCCGGGTCAGGCCCTCGGCGTCGAAGGCGTTGGAGGGGTTGAAGTATTCCATCGGCGTCTGGTCGAGGCTGGTGAGCGACACGCTCTCCAGCTCCAGCCCATTGAGCGCCAGGTCCTCGGCCACCGAGGCGCGCACGCGCTTGACGTAGTCGCCGCGTTTGACGTGCATCTCCTCCATACTCATCTCGGCGGCGACGGCGCGCAGCGCGTCGACGAAGCGGCCCTCCACCAGTTCCTTCAGCCCGTCCGCCTTCATGGTGCGCGAGCCCAGCGTCTGCGCGGCGATGGCGATGGCGTCGGGGTTGGGGGCGACGCGCACGTAGAACTCGGCCACCACGTCCACGCGCATGCGGTCGCGGGTGATCAGCGCCTGTTCGCGCGCCCGGCGCACCTCCAGGCGCAACGTGGACATGTTGACCAGCGTGCGGTCGTGGACGATGGGCAGCACGATGGCCCCGCCGTTCACCACCACCCGCTGCCCGCCGAAGCCGGTGCGCACGAAGCTCACCTCCTTGGTCGAGCGGCGGTAGAAGAAGTAGAGAAAGTAGGCAACGACCGCCACGACGATCCCGACGACGACCAACCAGGCGAAGAGCGCGCCGATCGTGTCCATGACAAAAACCTCCCTGTTACTCGCGCGCCTTTCGGGCGACGTTCTGCATTTTTCTTCCGTCATCCCCGCGCAGGCGGGGATCCATGCTTCCCGACGAAGCGCCCGATACGGTGGATCCCCGCCTGCGCGGGGATGACGATGGAGGGGTGCGGGCTGCCGGACACGTCATCGCACCGTCCCCCTCGTGATCGCCTTGAACGCACGCGTCTGTTCGGTCAGCGCCGTCTCGACCGGCAAGCGCTCCATCGACGAGGCGCCGTAGAAGCCGTTGCATTCCGGACAGCGGTTAAGGATGAAGGCGGCATCAAGCGGCATGCTGATCGGCCCGCCGTGGCACAGCGCGATGATGTCCTTGCGCACGCGCTTGGCGGCGTCGATCCAGGCGTCGATGTCGGCGGCGCACTGTTCCAGCGTCTTCGCCGTTTCCGCGCCGATGGCGCCGCCGGTGGTCAGGCCCATGTGGCAGACGATGATGTCGGCCCCGGCCTCCGTCATCGCCCGCGCCTCATCCGCCGAGAAGACGTAGGGCGTGGTGAGCAGGTTCAGGTCGTGGGCGGCGCGGATCATGTCCACCTCCAGCCCATAACCCATGCCCGTCTCCTCCAGGTTGGCGCGGAAGGTGCCGTCGATCAGGCCGACGGTGGGAAAGTTCTGCACGCCGGAAAAGCCCAGCTCGATCAACTGGCGCAGGAAATGGTCGCGGATCATGAAGGGGTCGGTGCCGTTGACGCCGGCCAGCACCGGCGTGCGCGTCACCACCGGCAGCACCTCGCGCGCCATCTCCACGACGATCTCGTTGGCGTTGCCGTAGGCCAGCAGCCCGGCCAGCGAGCCGCGCCCGGCCATGCGGTAGCGGCCGGAGTTGTAGATGACGATCAGGTCGATGCCGCCCGCCTCCTCGCACTTGGCGGACAGGCCGGTGCCGGCGCCGCCGCCGACGATGGGCTCGCCGCGGGCGATCTTGGCGCGGAAGGCGTCGAGGATGGTCTGGCGGGCTATGCGGGGCATCAGGTGACCTCCTCGAAGGCGCGGACCAGCGCGTCGGCGAACGCCGGGTCGTTCAGGTTGCAGGGAAGGCGGACCAGTTTGCGATTGGGCGCCGGGCGCACGGTTTCCTCCAGCGCGCGGAACAGCGCCGCGTCGGCCGCCGGGTCGTGGAAGGGCTGGCCGGGCGCGTCCAGCAGCGACACCCCGCCTTCGGGCAGGAAGAAGCGCACCGGGCCGTCCATGCGATTCAGCTTCTCGCCGATCCAGCGTCCCATGCGGGCGTTTTCCTCCGCCGTGGTGCGCATCAGCGTCACCTGCGGGTTGTGCTTGTAGAGATTGCGGCCCTTGTACTGGGCCGGCACGGTGTCGACCGGCCCCCAGTTCACCATGTCCAGCGCGCCGCAGGAGCCGACGTAGGGAACACGCGTGCGGATCACGGCGTCCAGCCGCCCCTCGCCCGCGCTGAACACCCCGCCCATCAGCAGGTCGGCGACCTCCGTCGTGGTCACGTCGATGACGCCGGCCAGCAGGCGGCTGTCGACCAGCTTTTCCATCGACTGGCCGCCGGTGCCGGTGGCGTGGAAGACCAGGCAGTCGTAACGGTCTTCCAGCGCGCGCTGGACGCTCTGCACGCACGGCGTGGTGACGCCGAACATGGTCAGCCCCACCGCCGGCTTGTCGGCCATGGAGGCGCGCGGGCGGTGCGCGATCATGCCGGCCAGCGCGTGCGCGGCGTTCGACAGCACCTGTTCGGAGATGCGGTTGATCCCCTGCACGTCGGTGACCGAATACATCATGCAGATGTCCGACGGCCCGACATAGCCCTTCACGTCCCCGCTGGCGACGGTGGAGACCATCACTTTGGGCACGCCGATGGGCAGCCGCCGCATGGCCGGGGTGGCGAGCGCCGTGCCGCCCGACCCGCCGGCCGAGATCAGCCCGCCCACGTCGCGCCGCGCCTGGATGAAGCGCTCGAACGCCTCCGCCATCGCCGCGACGGACGCGCCGCGGTCGCCGGTGAAGACGGCGGACGCCCCGCCCGGATGATGCCGCGCCACCTCCTGCGGGCCGACGTCGGCGGGGCTGGGCCGGCCGGAGGTGGAGAGGTCCACGGCGACCGCCGACAGGCCCAGCGCCTCGATGCGGTTCTTCAGGAAGAACAGCTCCCTGGCCTTGGTGTCGAAGGTGCCGGCGACGTAGGCGACGCGCCCGATTGTCCGCGCGACGGGAACCGCCATCTCGCGCGGCGCCGCGTCCTCGGCGGCCGGCGAGGAGGACGGCGCGGGGGAGCCCTGCCGCGCCGTGGGGTTGCCCTGGCTCCAGCGCGTCGGCGCGCGGGCGGTGCTGAAGGCGGGCGCTTCCGGCGGCAGTTCGATCACCGTCGCCTCGGCGATCTCGGCCGCCGCGCGGCGCACGGTGTAGATGGTGGGCACCGGCTCGGGCTCCGCCGCCGGGGCGGGCGCGCCGTCAACCTCGTCCTCGTGGCCGTGACTGCCCACGCCGATCAGGCGGCGCTGCAGCTCGGCGTCGCGCGCCAGTTCGTCCGAGGGCAGTTGGCGGGCGATGCGCCCGTTGACCATCACCGCGACGGTCGCGGCCACGTCCAGCGCCACGCCCAGGTTCTGTTCGACCAGCAGCACGCTGATTTCCGCCTCGCCACCCAGGCGCTTGAGCATGAGGGCGACCTGCTCGACGATCACCGGGGCCAGCCCCTCGGTCGGCTCGTCCATGATCAGCAGCTTCGGGTTCGCCAGCAGCGCCCGGCCGATGGCCAGCATCTGCTGCTCGCCGCCCGAAAGCTGGCCGCCGCCGTTGTTGCGCCGCTCCTTCAGGCGCGGGAACGCCTCGTAGACGCGCGCGACCGTCCACGGCCCTTTGCTGCCGGATGCCAGACGCAGATGCTCGTCCACGCTCAAGGACGGCCAGACGCGGCGGCCCTGCGGCACGTAGCCAACCCCGTGCGCCACCACCTTGTTGGGCGGCAGGCCCAGGATCTCCTGGCCCAGAACCCGCACCGATCCGCGCTCGGCCCGCACCATGCCCATGATGGCGTTGCACAGCGTGGTCTTGCCCATGCCGTTGCGCCCGACCACCGCCAGAACGCCGCCGTCCAGCCGCAGCCCCACCCCTTGCAACGCGTGCGACTGGCCGTAGTAGACGTGCAGATCGGCCACCTCCAGGACGGGCTCAGCCATGCTGTCCTCCCAGATAGATCTTCTGCACCTCGGGGTCGGACTCGATCTCGGCGGGCAGGCCGTGCTTGAAGACGCGGCCCTGGTGCATGACGGTCACCGTCTCGGCCACCTGCAGCGCCACCGCCAGATCGTGCTCGATGATGATGAAGCCCATGTGCGCGGGCAGCGCCTTCAGGATGTCAATCAACTCGCGCCGCTCGGCCGGGCTCAGGCCCGCCGCCGGCTCGTCGAACAGGATGAAGCGCGGCGCGCCGGATAGCGCCATGCCGATCTCCAGCTGGCGCTGCTGCCCGTGCGACAGCTCCGACACCAGCCGGTCGCCCACCGTGTCCAGGTGGATGGCGTGGGCGAGCTGGCGCGCCGCGGCGCGGGCCGGGTGGTCCTCGCCCGGCCGCAGCAGGCTCATGCGCCGCCGCCCCACCCCGCGCACGGCGAGGTACAGATTGTCGAGCACCGACAGCCCGCGGAACAGCAGCGAGTTCTGGTAGGTGCGGCGCAGGCCCCGGCGGATGCGCTCGTGCGGCGGCAGTTCGGTGATGTCCTCGCCGAAGAAGCGGATGCGGCCGTTGCTGGGTGGGAAGTCGCCGGTGATGGCGTTGAACAGCGTCGTCTTCCCCGCCCCGTTGG
>DASWVP010000432.1:0-7180 GCA_036401175.1 Azospirillum sp.
TCTGGCACCATTTCCGGCGCAACACCGGGGCGGTGGCCGGGCTGGTGGTGATCGTGGTGCTGGCGCTGCTGGCGCTGTTCGCCGACGTGGTGGCGCCGCATTCGCCGATCGCGCAGTACCGGGACACCATCCTGGTGCCGCCGGTGTGGCAGGACGGCGGGTCGTGGATGCACATCCTGGGCACCGACGACATCGGGCGCGACATGCTGTCGCGCGTGCTGTACGGGGCGCGGCTGTCGCTGCTGATCGGCCTGATCGTGGTGACGCTGTCGCTGGCGGTGGGGCTGGCGCTGGGCATGGCGGCGGGGTTCTTCGGCGGCGTGGTGGACATCGCCATCATGCGGCTGATGGATATCCTGCTGTCGCTGCCCAGCCTGCTGCTGGCCATCGTCGTGGCCGCCATCCTCGGGCCGGGGCTGTTCAACGCCATGCTGTCGGTGTCCGTCGTCGTGGTGCCGCATTACGCCCGGCTGACGCGCGCCGCGGTGATGGCGGAGATGTCCAAGGATTACGTCGTTGCCTCGCGCGTCGCCGGGGCCGGGCCGCTGCGCCTGATGCTGGTCGACGTGCTGCCGAACTGCACCGCGCCGCTGATCGTGCAGGCGACGCTGGGTTTCTCCACCGCCATCCTGGACGCCGCCGCCCTGGGCTTCCTCGGCCTGGGCGCGCAGCCGCCGACGCCGGAGTGGGGGACCATGCTGGCCTCCTCCCTGCAATTCCTGCAACGGGCGCCGTGGGTGGTGACGTGGCCGGGGGTGGCGATCCTGGTCACCGTGCTGGCCTTCAACCTGCTGGGCGACGGGCTGCGCGACGCCCTCGACCCCAAGCTGAAGCGCTGATCCCATGCCGCTGCTCGATATCAGGAACCTGTCCGTCGAGTTCACGACGCGCGCCGGCACCTTCCGCGCGGTGGACGGCATCGACCTGACCGTTGAGGAAGGAGAGGTGGTGGGCATCGTCGGCGAGTCCGGATCGGGCAAGTCGGTGACCTCGCTGGCCGTCATGGGCCTGATCCCGGAGCCGGGGCGGGTGATCGCCGACCGGCTGAGCTTCGCCGGGCGCGACCTGCGCACCCTGTCGCGCGGGCAGCGCCGGGCGATCACCGGCAAGGACGTCGCCATGGTCTTCCAGGAGCCGATGACCAGCCTGAACCCATGCTTCACCGTGGGCTTCCAGCTGATGGAGACGCTGAAGGCGCACGAGGGGCTGTCGGGCCGGGCGGTGAAGCGCCGCGCCGTCGAACTGCTGGAACAGGTCGGCATTCCGGCGCCGGAGAGCCGCCTGTCGGCCTTCCCGCACCAGCTTTCCGGCGGCATGAACCAGCGGGTGATGATCGCCATCGCGATTTCCTGCAACCCGCGCCTGCTGATCGCCGACGAGCCGACGACGGCGCTGGACGTCACCATCCAGAAGCAGATCCTCGACCTGCTCGTGCGGCTGCAGAAGGAGCGCGGCATGGCGCTGATCCTCATCACGCACGACATGGGCGTGGTGGCGGAGACGGCGCACCGCGTCGCCGTCATGTACGCCGGTCAGGTGGTGGAGACGCGCGCGGCGCGCGACCTGTTCGAACGGCCGCAGCACCCCTACACCGGCGCGCTGCTCGACGCGCTGCCGGAGCGGGCGGTGGGCCGGCGCCGGCTGCCGACCATTCCCGGCGTGGTGCCGGGCATCTCCGACCGGCCGGACGGCTGCCTGTTCAACCCGCGCTGCCGCTTCGCGCAAGGCGACTGCCGCCGCCTGCGCCCGCCGCTGTTCCCCGACCCGGAGGGGCTGGCGCGCTGCTATTACCCCTTGGGCGGTGCGATGTGGGGGGCGCCGGAATGAGCGCCGTGGTGTTGGAAGCGCCCATCGTTCTGGAAGCCAGGGACCTGCGCAAGCATTACGCGGCGCGGCGCGGGCTGTTCAGGGCGCCGGCCCTGGTGCGGGCGCTGGACGGCGTGTCGTTCCGGCTGGAGGCCGGGCGGACGCTGGCGGTGGTCGGCGAGTCCGGCTGCGGCAAGTCCACGCTGGCGCGCTCCGTCACCATGATCGAGCCGCCGACGGGCGGGCACCTGCTGTACGACGGGCGCGACGTGGTGGGGCGCTCGGCCGCCGAGATGAAGGACCTGCGGCGCACCGTGCAGATGGTGTTCCAGAACCCCTACGGCTCGCTCAACCCGCGCAAGACCGTGGGCGCCATCCTGGGCGAGCCGCTGGTGGTCAACACCACGGCGTCCAGGGCGGAGCGGCGCGAGCGGGCGCTGGCCATGATGGCGAAGGTCGGGCTGCGCGCCGACCAGATCGACCGCTACCCGCACATGTTCTCCGGCGGGCAGCGCCAGCGCATCGCCATCGCGCGGGCGCTGATGCTGAACCCGCGCGTGGTGGTGGCGGACGAGCCGGTGTCGGCGCTGGACGTGTCGATCCAGGCGCAGGTGCTGAACCTGATGATGGATCTGCAAGACGAACTGAACCTCGCCTACCTGTTCATCAGCCACGACCTGAGCGTGGTGCGCCACATCGCCGACGCCGTCATGGTGATGTACCTGGGCCGGCCGGTGGAGCACGGGCCGAAGGAGGTGGTGTTCGCCCACCCGCGCCACCCCTACACCCGCATCCTGCTGGCCGCCACGCCGCGCGTGAACCCCGAACTGCGCGCCGAGCGCGTGGTGCCCAAGGGCGAACTGCCGTCGCCCCTCAACCCGCCCCCCGGCTGCCCCTTCCACCGCCGCTGCCCGCACGCGCGCGACAACTGCGCGCGGGACGTGCCGGCGTTGCGCGCGGTGGAGGGGCGTCTGGTGGCGTGTCACTACGCGGAGGCGATGGCGTGATGCGGGTTGACGGGGGGCTGCCGGTTCCGATGTAATGGTTGTGTTTCCGCTGACGGGTGCAAGGTGATGGCCCAGCCGGTTCCGCTTGACGAGGCGACGGAGCTTTACAACCGTGCCGTGGTCCTCCATGAGGACGATACGGCTGCCGCCGCACGGCTTGCGTTTCGTTTGCGGCACGTAGTGATGAAGCAGCCAAAGAGCTTTCCGGCGCGTGTGGCGCTTGTCCGGACCCTGCAAATTTGCGGCGATCGTGAGCACGCCCTGAACCACCTCGGCGTGGCGTGGGAGCTTCGCGACTATGGCCGACGCTCGGGCATTGTATCGCTTGGATCGCTCCTGCTTTCACTGGCGGATTTCGTGCGTGCCAAGGCGCTCTGGAGCGAGTTCTGGCAGATCCGGTGTGAAACGGATCCATTCGAAGCGGCGACGTTTGCTGGATTTCTCGGGTTTCTTTCGGGTGACATTTCCCTGATCGAACAAGCGGCTTCTCTGGAGAAAATCTCAACACACGTTGGGGTCGCCAAGCGTATCTGGGACTGGGTGGGGGCTGCGGGAGTAGGTGCGGATCTGGCCGCTCACCAAGACGTGCTCTACTCAGTGGTTGGCGAGCATCAGCTTTCCTATGAATTGCAATTCCGCCAGGATGACGACAGCGAGGTTCCTGTGGTGTGGATGTCCCACCGTGTGGATCTGGACTGGCCGGAAATCCGTTGCATCCGAAGAAGCCTGCGAGGTGCGCTATACGAACGTTTCCAAGGTGGCGGCATTAGCCCGGCCTTCCTCTGCCATGACCTCATCCCAGTTCCACGCACGCCCGTGTTCCAGGTCGCATGACGACGCCATCGGATTTATGGAACGAGGCGAAACTCCTCGACAGCGATTCGGCCAAAACCGATACGCGTCGCCGCACGATTATTGGGCGAGCGTACTATGCGGCGTATCATCGCGTTCTCTCCGCCGCCAAAGAACAGGGGTTTCGGTATGACCCCGACGTGAGGGGCAGGAATGGGCGGCGGCTGGGTAGTCATCAGCAGCTCATCGAGTTCCTGCGGGTCACAGGGGTGCGGCGTGCGGTGCTGGCCGGAGACGCGCTGGAAGTGCTGCGTTGTCGTCGTACGGCCGCCGACTACGAGCTTTCGTCTCCCGTGGAGATCGGCAAGGAAACCGACAGCGTTGCGCTCGCCGAGGAGATCCTGTTCGAATTGCTGACGTGACGGCGCGGCTTGACCTTGCCGCCGTCCTGCGTGCACAACCATCGGGGCTAATCCTTCGGTGGTGAACGATGGGCGCGGAAGGGTGGCGGCGGCGGGTCTGGGTCGATGCACGGCCGTGGTGGATCCTGGCCGTGGTGCAGCTCGGCAACCTCATGCCCAGCATGGACGGGTCGATGGTCGCCATCGCGCTGCCGGCCATGGCGGAGGCCACGGGCATTCCGCTGGGCACGCTGCAATGGGTGGTCACCAGCTATTACCTGACCGGCGCCGTCGTCGTGCTGATCGCCGGGCGGCTGGGCGACCTGCTGGGGCGGGCGCGGCTGTTCACCTTCGGCTTCGTGCTGTTCGCCGCCGCGTCGGTGGGCTCGGCGCTGGCGCCCGACCTGCCGCTGCTGCTGGCGTGCCGCGTGTTGCAGGCCATCGGCGGCGCCAGCCTCGTGGCCAACGGCAACGCCATCATCACCAGCACCTTCACCGATGGGCGGCGCGGCTTCGCGCTGGGGCTCAACTCCACCATCCTGGCCGGCGGCATCGCGCTGGGCTACGTGGTCGGTGGGCTGCTGGTCGACGGGTTCGGCTGGCGCTCGGTGTTCCTGGTCAACCTGCCCATCGGCATCGCCGCCACGGCGCTGTCGGTGCTGGTGCTGCCGGGCCGGCCGGCGGCGCGCAAGGCGTTCCGCTTCGATTATACCGGGGCGGTGCTGCTGGCGCTGGCGGTGTGCGGGCTGCTGGTCGGGTTGCAGCGGCTGGGGCAGCACAAGGCGCTGACCGGCGACGTGCTGGCGCTGCTGGGCGGCGGCGTGGTGGCGCTGGTGGCGCTGATCCTGGTCGAACGGCGGGTGGCGAGCCCGCTGCTGCCGCTGGCGGTGTTCGCCCAGCGCAACGTCTCGGTCGGGCTGGCGGCCATCGCGCTGTTCTGCGCCATGCTGGCGGCCAGCGGCATCCTGCTGCCGATCTATTTGCAAGGCATCCTGGGCATCGGCGCGGCGCAGGCCGGGCTGGCGCTCGCCCCCTATTCGATCACCATGTGCCTGCTGGCCCCGTTCTCCGGCATCCTGGCGGAGAAGTTCAACGCCGCCTGGATGATGGCCGGCGGGGCGGCGCTGGCCATGGCCGTGTCGGTCGGCTACGCCTTCCTGGGCATCGACAGCCCGTTGCCGGCGGTGGCGGTGGGGCAGCTGATGGTCGGGCTGGCGGCCGGCGTGTTCTTCGCGCCCAACCGGGTCATCCTGTTCTCCGGCCTCGCCGACGGCTATCTGGGCGTGGTGTCGGGGCTGATGCAGCTGACGCGGCAGTTGACCTACGCCGTCGTCATCGCCGCTTCGACGCTGGCGGTCACGGTGGCGGTCGACCCGTACGGCAACCTGTCGGACCTGTCCGCCGCCAGCGCCGTCTCCCCCGCCTTCAAGGAGGCGATGGTGGGGGCGATGGCCGCCGTCTACCTCGTGCTCGCCGGGCTGCTGGCGGGCGCGGTGGTGCTGTGCCTGTGGCACGCCCGCACGCGCGCCGCCGCCAGTGCCGCCGCCGCCGCCGCCGATTCCGTCCAACCCCTCACCCCCGCCACGGAGCCTTCGCCATGACCGACGCGGCCGCACCGGGTCGCCTGCTGGCCCGCCTGACCGTCAACACCGACCGCAAGATGCTGACCGCCGTCTGCGCGCTGGTGCGGGAAACGGCGCGCTGCGCCGGCTTCGACGATCGGCACGCCCAGCACCTGGAGCTGGCCGCCGAGGAGGCCGGCATCGTCGTCATCGAGCAGTCGTTCGAGGGGCGCAGCGACGGCGAGTTCGACCTGACCATCTCCGACGAAGGGGCGCGCTTCGTCATTTCCGTGCACGACATGGGCCTGCCGTTCGACTGGACCCGGGCGGAGGCGGCGGAGAGCACCAGCCTGTCGATCCAGCTCCTGCGTTCGCTCAGCGACGAGATCCGCTTCGTCAACATGGGCAAGCAGGGCAAGCGGATCGAGTTCATCGTCAACCGCTCCGAGCGCGAGCTGGAGAACCCCTACCTCGAGTCCCTCAGCCACACCGCGGCCGAGGTGCCGGCCGCGCCGGCCGACACGCCGCTGGAGCTGCGCCTGCTGAAGCCGGAGCAGGACGGGGTGGCGTTGGCGCGCTGCATGTTCAACGTGTACGGCTACAGCTACCACGAGGTCGTCTACTTCCCCGAGCATGTGCGCGACCTGATCGAGAAGGGGCTGCTGTTCTCGCTGGTGGCGGTGACGCCGGAGGGCGAGGTGGCCGGGCACCAGGGACTGAAGAAGGACAGCCCGACCGCCCGCGTTGCCAACGTCTCGATGGGCGCCGTCGACCCGCGCTTCCGCGGCCGTAAGCTGTTCGAGCGGCTGAAGGACGAGGCGTTCAAGCGCGTCAAGGCCGACGGCCTGCTGGGCCTGTACGGCGAGGCGGTGACGCTGCACCCCTATTCGCAAAAGGCCAACTTCGCGTCCGGCGGGCGGGAGACCGGCATCCTGCTGGCCTACATCCCCGGCGACCGCAGCTTCAAGAAGATCGGCGACGGCGGGGATTCGGCGGCCGACCGGCAGACGGCCGTGCTGTTCTACATCCGCCTGAACCCGGAGCCCAGGCGCACCGTCTACCCGCCGCTGCACCACCGCACGATGATCGAGCGGATCTACGCCTGGACCGGCGTGGAACGCACGGTCGAACGCGCCGACCCCGACCTGCCGGCCCGCCTGCCGGAGCGCTCCGAGGTCGACGTGCAGGTGCGCGCCAACTACAACTGGGCGGTGCTGCGCGTCGTGCGGAGCGGGCGCGACCTGCCCGACCTCGTGCGCGTGCGTCTGCGCGAACTGCGGCTGTCGCGCCTGGATTGCGTCTATCTCGACCTGCCGCTGTCCGACCCGGCGACGCAGATCCTGGCGCCGCAACTGGAGGTGCTGGGCTTCTCCTTCTGCGGCATCTATCCGGAGATGGTGGAGGAGGGCGACCTGCTGCGCCTGCAATACCTGAACAACGTGCCCATCGACCCGGCGAAGATCACCGTGGTCACCGACATGGGCCGCGACCTGCTGGACTACGTCGTCCAGGCCGCCGGCATCCCCGTGCCGACGCGCGAGACGGCGTGAAGGTCGTTCTGACGTTGGGTTTTCGCTGGGCTCAACCCAACCTACGACGGGCCTGTAGGTTG
>DASWVP010000433.1:0-3191 GCA_036401175.1 Azospirillum sp.
GCCCCGGCCGCCACTCCGGAAGCCGCCCCCGCCGAGGAGAAGCCGGCGGAAGCGGTGAACCAGACGCCGGAGAAGCCGAAGCGCGGCTGGTGGAGCCGGATGATGTCGTAGGACATCCGCATCGAAACGGGAAAAGGCGCCTTCGGGCGCCTTTTCTTTTGCCTGGATAAGTGTCCGTAGGTTGGCGCCTGGCAGCAACTTACGGCGCCGCCGTCCAAATCACGACGGCAGCCCCAGCCGCTCCAACTCCTCGCGCAGTTTGGCCGCGCTGGTGAAATGGTGCGTCGCCATCCCCAGCGCGGCGGCGTCCGCGATGCCGGCGGGCGCAGCGTCGATGAACAGGGTGTCGGCGGCGACGAGGCCGTACCGGTCCAGCAGGCGCCGGTGGATGGGCACCGCCATCCCCTCCTCGCCCGACACGACGACGCCGTCCAGCAGCCCCAGCACGTTGAAGCGCCGCGCGAGCACGGCGACCCCCTCCACCGGGGCGTTGGCGACGCCGTAGAGCCGGACGCCCAGCGCCTTCAGCGCCCCGACGATCTCCGGCATGCCGGGAACCTCGCCCGGCGCCATGTCCGCCCAGCAGGCGTGGAACGTGCGGATCAGCTCCGCGCATTCCGGGAACGCGGCGGTCAGCGCGCCGACCGCCTCGGCCCACGGCCGGCCGCGTTCCAACTCCCGCTGCCATTCGGGCGAGCAGACGTGCGTGAGGAAATCCTCCATCAGCGCCTCGTCGCCGTCGAACAGCGGGCGGTAGACGTGCCGGGGATCCCACTCGACCAGCACGTTGCCGATGCCGAAGGCGACGGCGGACGGCGGCATGGCGGCACTCACCCCTTGCGGGCCTGGGCGACGAGCCTCTTCATCTCGTCCAGCTTGATGGCGCCGGGCACCAGCTCGTTCCCCACCACGAAGGCGGGCGTGCCGCGAATGCCCAGCGCCTCGGCCAGGGCGTGGTTGGCGCCCAGCGCCTGCTCCACCTCCGGCGTTGCCATGTCCTTCTTCAGGCGCTCCACGTCCAGGCCGGCGGATGCGGCGATCTGGTAGATCTTGGCGTCGTCGAGCTGGCCCTTGTGCGCCATCAGCGCGTTGTGCAGCGGTTCGTACTTGTCCTGGGCACGGGCGGCCAGTGCCGCCTTGGCCGCCGTCAGCGAGGCCGGCCCGAGGATCGGAAACTCCTTGTAGACGAAGCGGACCTTGCCGTCGGACTTCAGCAGCGTGGCGACGTCGCCCACCACCGCCTTGCAGTAACCGCACTGGTAATCGAAGAACTCCACCACCGTCACGTCGCCCTGCGGGTTGCCGCCGACCGGCGACGCCGGGTCCTGGAAAATCTTCTGCCGGTGGGCGCTCAGGGCGTCCTTCTGCTTGGCGGCGGTGTCGGCGCGCTCGCGCTTTTGCAGCTCGTCGATCGCCTCGATGATGACTTCGGGGTGCTTGACCAGATAGTCCCGCACGACCTCCTCGATGGCGCGGCGCTGCGTGTCGTTGAAGGCCGGGGTCTGCGCCCGCGCGGCCGGGGCCAGGACGGTCAGGGCCACGGCGGCGGTCAGCAGCAGGGGGCGGAAGCGGGTCATGGAATGTGTCTCCGGTGGAACGCGAGCGGCTACCATGGCGGCACAACCCGGCACAGGCAAGCCACGATGGCGTGAGAATCGGGGGCCGTGAGAATCAGGAAGCGTGAAGATCAAGGCTTGCGGGGCTTCTCGACCAGCCCGCGGATGTCCTGCGCGCGCAGCCAGCCGGGCGAGCCGACGGGCAGCAGCTTTTCCGCCCGTTCGGCCTGGAAACGGGCCACCGGCACGTCGCCGCGCGCGTACGCCTCCTCGGCGGCGGCGTAGGCGACCATGCCGGCGTTGCCCTTCAGGCTGTGGGCCTGCGCCATCAGGCGCCACAGGAAGGCGGACTGGCCCTGCTGCGACTTGGCGGCGATCTGCAGGTTGCGGATGGCCTCGTCGGCGACCTTGGGGGTGTGCTGTTCCAGCAGCGCGTGCGCCAGCGAAACGCGGATGGGCGCCGAATCGGGCGCCAGCTCGATGGCCTTGCGGTAGGGGACCACGGCGTCGGGCGCGCGGCCGTTCTGCAGCATCAGATCGCCCTTCAGCTCGTGGAAGAAGCCGTTCTTCGGCTCCTGCGCGATCAGCCCGTCGACGATGGGCACCGCGCGCATCACCTCGCCCCGCCGGAAATAGGCGTAGGCCCGGCCATAGCGCGCGACCACCGACCCATCGTCGGCGCGGTAGCGGTTGAGCGCCCCCTGCGGCTCCAGATAGGCGTACAGCTTGGCCTGGATGCGCTGGTAACGCTCGACCACGTCGGGCGGCAAGGCGCGGCCGGCGCTGCGCGAGCGCTCGACGAAGGTGCGCACGGTGTCCAGGCGCTCGCGCGTCAGCGGGTGGGTGCGGGCGTAGGCCGTCTCGCGGTCGGTCACCAGTGGCTCGTCCGCCCCCAGCTTGTCGAGGAAGGCGAGCAGCCCGGCGGCCGACATCCCCGCCCGTTCCATGTACGACAGGCCGGCCTGGTCGGCCGCCGATTCCTGGCTGCGCGAGAACGACAGGAAATTCCGTTCGGCCAGATGCTGGCCCAGCATCATGCCCGCCATGCCCGCCCCGGCGTTGCCCGAGGCGATACCGCCGATGATGCCGATGCCCATGCCCACCAGCGACGACAGGAAGGCCGTCTCCATCGCCTCGCTGCCGCGCACCAGATGGCCGCCGGCGATGTGCCCCGTCTCGTGCGCGATGACGCCCACCAGTTGGGCGGCGTCGGTGGACAGCAGCAGGCCGGTGTGCAGGAAGATGTTCTGCCCGCCGGCGACGAAGGCGTTCAGCGTACGGTCGTTGACCAGCACGATGTTCACCGATTCCGCGTCGATGCCCGCCGCCTGGAAGATTGGCCGCGCCATGGTGCGGATGGTATGTTCGGTTTCCGCGTCGCTGAGGAGTTGCATCTCCCGGCGCTGGGCGCCGGCCGGCGCCGCCCACGACAGGAACGACACCGCGACCATGGCGACGATTGAAACGAGCCTGCTCGGCTTGCGCACCTTTCCGACCTCCGGCGATCCGCACGGGTCTTGCGCCCCTGCCCGTCAGATCTGGCGTCCCAGAATCTGGCATCAATGGGGCGTGATTGCGATAGTTGCGCTGGTCCTGCCTGCCTGCGTCAACACAAAGTACAAAACCAACGCTCCA
>DASWVP010000434.1:0-1633 GCA_036401175.1 Azospirillum sp.
GGCCAGGGCGTCGGTCTGGCCGGGCGGCAGCGTCAGCGTGACCGCGGTGCCCAGCGCGACGGCCAGCACGATGCCGGTGATCCAGGCGCCGGCCATGGCCTGCCGGCGCGCTGGCGCCCAGTCCTGCAGGTAGGGCGGCGCGGCCGGCGGCGCCCGGAGGGACTCCTCCTCGCCGGGAACGGCGTCCGGGGGCGGCCAGCTCAGCGCGTAGACGGCGCCGAGGTCGCGTACGGCGGCCTTCAGCTCCGGCCGTTCGAGGTGGCGGTCCAGTTCCGGCGCGCCGCACAGCAGCACCTGGAGGAAGCGGCCCTGCTCCGTCTCCGAACGGGTGAGGTCGGCGAGGTCGGCCAGCACGGCGGGCGACAGCATGTGCGCGTCGTCGATCGCCAGCAGGCCGCTGCCGGCCATGTCCAGGCGGCTCTCCAGTTCCTCGATCAGGGTCTCGAAATCGTCCGGCGTGCTGCCGAGCGCGGCGGTGCCGGCGCCGGCCATCAGATCCTCCACCTGCATGGCGGGGCGTGCCACCACGGGCAGGACTAGGGCGCCGTCGGCGGCGAGGTAGCTCGTCAGCCGGGCGAAGACCAGCGCCCGGTCGCCGTCGACGCCGCTCAGCAGGAACAGGAAGCGCTTGCGCCCGAGCAACGCCAGGAGCAACGCGTCGAACACCTCCTGGTGGTCGGGGCGCAGGGCGGGCGGCGGTGCGGGCTGGGCCTTGCGGCCTTTGCGGATCATGGGCATGCCGGTGCGATTCAGAACGGGTATGGGTCAGAATCTATTGCCCGGCGGCGCCGGTGCGACGGTGCAAAGGGGAGGGGGGCAACCTCTTACGGGGAAACCGGGGCATCGGCGGTCTGGCCGTCGCCGCAGCCGGACGATATAGCTGTGCCCGAAGGCCCCCCTTGCTTCGCCCCATGCTTCGGATGATCGGCCCATGCGCATCGGCATCGACCTCGGCGGCACCAAGATCGCCGCCGTCGCCCTCGATGACGGGGGTGTCGAGCGCGCCCGCCACCGCGTGGACACGCCGCGCGGCTACGCCGGCACCCTGGCCGTGCTGATCGACATCGTCGATCCCGACGTCATCGTCGTCGGCGGCGGCCTGTCCGGACTGCCGGGGCTGTACGAGTCGGTGCCGGCGCGCTGGGGCCGCTACGCCCTGACGGCGGCGCCGCGCACCCGCCTGCTGCCGCGCTGAAGCGTGGCCTTGGCACGCGCCTTGCGGGGCGTTGGTCCGTCAATGATGGGGATGCCTCGATGAGCCGCAGAAACGCTGGAGGGCGGCGTGCTCCGCCCGCCGCCCGTTCGCACCTTGCGAACCATTTTGCATATGTGGGTATGTCAAAATGCCCGCGGCCTGAGCGCCGCGTGGACGCCGCCGGCCGTCATCTGCAAGACGCGGTGGCGAAGCTGGAGCCGTTGCTGGCGGGGCCGGGCGGGGCCGAGGCGCACGAGGCCATCGGCCTGATCATGGAGGCAATGCAACGCCTGCACGACGCGCGCGTCCATCTGGCCGCACGGACGCATTCCGCCGTGGTGACGGCGGCGGAATAGGAAATCCCGGCCGGAGGCCCGGCGCGATCGCGCGGCGCCTCCGGCGGGTTGCGGCGGTGCTCATACCGGCGGCGCTCGATGG
>DASWVP010000435.1:0-1862 GCA_036401175.1 Azospirillum sp.
GGCGCGTCCATGCTGGGCGCGCTGGGCATCATCGCCGGGCTGTGGGCGGAGAAATTCGACCAGATGGCGGCCTTCCAGAACTTCATCATCATGCCGATGACCTTCCTGTCGGGCGTGTTCTACTCCATCCATTCGCTGCCCGCCTTCTGGCAGGACGTAAGCCACCTCAACCCGTTCTTCTACATGATCGACGGCTTCCGCTACGGATTCTTCGGGGTCAGCGACGTCTCCCCGTGGCTGAGCCTGGGGATCGTGGCCACGGCGTTCGCCGCCGTGAGCGCCGTGGCCGTCCACCTGCTGCGCATCGGCTACAAAATCCGCAGCTAGGACTTTTTTCCAGCCCTTTTCGCACCATGACTGCCGACGAACTGAAATCCATCATCAGCGCCTCGCTGCGCTGCGACTACATCGACGTCGACGGCGACGGGCGGCACTGGACCGCGCTGGTCGTCTCGCCCGAGTTCGAAGGCAAGCGCCCGATCCAGCGCCACCAGCGCGTGTTCGCCACGCTCGGCGCCCGGATGAAGACCGACGAGGTGCACGCCTTGTCGATCCACGCCCTCACGCCGGCCGAGTGGCAGGCGGCGCAGCAGGCCTGAGACGGGCATGGACAAGCTCCTGATCCGCGGCGGCCGCCAGTTGCAGGGCGAGGTGCGCATCTCCGGCGCCAAGAACGCCGCGCTGCCGGAACTGTGCGCGGCCCTGCTGACCGACCAGCCGGTGGTGCTGGAGAACGTGCCGCGCCTGCAGGATGTCGCCACCATGCTCACGCTGATCCGCAACATGGGCGTGCAGGTGGAGCGCGGCGACGACGGCACCGTCCGCATCGATGCCTCGCGCCTGAGCTCGCCCGAAGCGCCGTACGAGCTGGTGAAGACGATGCGGGCCTCGGTGCTCGCGCTCGGGCCGCTGCTGGCGCGTTTCGGCGAAGCGACGGTGTCGCTGCCCGGCGGCTGCGCCATCGGCTCGCGCCCGGTCGACCAGCACATCAAGGGCATGCAGGCGATGGGCGCCGAGATCGTCGTCGAACACGGCTACATGATCGCCAAGCTGCCCAAGGGGCGCGAGCGCCTGCACGGCGCCGCGATCCGCACCGACATGGTGACGGTGACCGGCACCGAAAACTTCCTGATGGCGGCGACGCTCGCCGACGGCGAGACCGTGCTGGAGAACGCGGCGCAGGAGCCGGAGGTCACCGACCTGGCGGAGATGCTGATCGCGATGGGCGCCCGGATCGAGGGCCACGGCACCAGCCGCATCGTGGTGCAGGGCGTCGAGAAACTGCACGGCTGCACGCATCGCGTGGTCGCCGACCGCATCGAGGCCGGCACCTTCCTGTGCGCGGTCGCGGCGACCGGCGGCGACGTGGTGCTGCGCCACGGACGCGCCGATCACCTCGAGGCCGTGATCGAGAAGCTGCGCGAGGCCGGCGCCAGCGTCAATGCCGTCGACGGCGGCATCCACCTGCATGCGCAAGGCCGGCTTGCGCCGCAGAGCTTCCGCACCAGCGAATACCCGGGCTTTCCCACGGACATGCAGGCGCAGTTCATGGTCCTGAACGCCGTCGCCGACGGTCCGTCGAAGGTGACCGAGACCATCTTCGAGAACCGCTTCATGCACGTCAACGAGCTGGTGCGGCTGGGCGCCAACATCCAGGTGGAAGGAAAGTTCGCCGTCATCGAGGGCGTGGAGAAGCTGTCCGGGGCCACCGTGATGGCGACCGACCTGCGCGCGTCGGCGAGCCTGGTGATCGCCGGCCTCGTCGCCGAGGGCGAGACGCTGGTCGACCGCATTTATCACCTCGACCGCGGCTACGACCGCATGGAAGAAAAGCTGCGCGCCATCGGCGCGGACATCGAACG
>DASWVP010000436.1:0-1971 GCA_036401175.1 Azospirillum sp.
GGCGGATCTCGGCGCGGAGGCGCTGCGGATGGCCTTTCTGGGCGACCCGGTTGCGGGCGATCCGATTCTTCGTGACAATCGCAGCGATCCTCTTGAAGGGATCTGATGGCGCCGATAGGGTCGCGCTGCGTTCGCCAGCACCCCCTTCCGGCACCCCTTTCGGACCCGCGATGACCCTCCGCATCACCGTCGCCCTTGCGCTTGCCACACTGCTCGGCGCTGCCCCCGTGCAGGCCGCCGAGGTGCCGAAGCCCGGCATCAAGCCGAACCTGTTCGGCGCGGAAACGCCGGCCCAGAAGGCTGCCGACCAGAAACCGGAAGAGCAGCCGAAAGCGACCGAGCAGACGGCCGGCGGCGCCGCCGCGCCGATGGGCGAGTGGGGCGGCGGGCCGTCCATGTCGCCCGACGGCAAGCTCGTCTACTGCGTCACCGAGGCGGTGTTCGACAGCGGCCACACGCTGATGATCGCCCGCAACGCCAAGGGCGAGCTGAACGTCGGGCTGCAGATCCCCGGCGCCAACCTGCCGCGCGGCCAGGACTGGCCGGTCAAGGTCACCATCGACGACAAGCTGGTGCGCGAGCGCATGGCCATCGCGACGCAGGCGGACATGCTGGTGGTGCCGCACGGGCCCGACGAGGCGCTGTTCAGCGCGCTGATGAACGGCCAGGAACTGGCCGTCGTCTCCGACAGCGACCGCATCGCCTTCCAATTGAAGGGCACCAAGAAGGCGCTGACCGAGCTGAAGACCTGCGTCGACAAGGGCGGCAACGTTCCCTCCAGCAAGAAGGCCGTCGAGAACAACGCGACGCCGGGCAAGCCGTCGGGGATGCCGGACGAGCTGCTCAGCCTGCTCGCCACCGCCGGCATCCGCAGCATCGAGCCGGTGTCGCTCGACAACGTGCCGCTCGACAAGCGGCCGGCCGACTACATCTGGCGCTCCGGCCCGGTGACCGGCAGCGTGCGCCAGCACACGGTGAGCGACGACGCCTCGCTGGCGGAAGTGTCGAAGGTCTACCAGGAGGCCATGACCAAGGCCTGCGCCGGCAAGGCGGTGCTGACCTATGCCGACGCCGAGGCGCTGCCCGGCGTCATGCTGCGCACCGGCGCCGTGGACTGCACCACCGAACGCGGCACCCTGCACGCCGCCCTGCTGCTGTACCTGACCGACGCCCGCCTGTTCACGCTGTTCACCCACGAGGTGGACATCCGCGACGCCGACGCCACCCAGGCCGACCGCATGCGCGACCGCATCGCCGAGGTCATCCGCGAACTGGCGCAGAAGGGCCCCGCCGCGCGGACGCGGGGGTGAACGGGCAAGAAAAAAGGGCCGCCGGAGTGCGGCGGCCCGAGTCTAGGGAGGAAACGCACTCGAGCGAGTGCCGAACCCCTATTTAGGCCGCACTGCGGCATGACGCAAGGGTGAGGCAGACTGAACCGTTCAGTTAGGATTATAGTCCTGATTGCGGTTCGCCAGGGCCAGCCGGGCGCGGACGTTGCGCAGCATGTCCGCATAGCGGCATCCCAGCCGGGCGCGGGCCGAGTTGGGCGGCGCCGGCAGGGGTGGGAACGGGTTCCCGCCGGCCAGCCAGCGGTCGAACACCGCTGGTTCGCCCAGGACGGGTTCGTCAAGCGCGATGCGCAGGCCGACGGCCAGCTCCACCGGTTCGACGGCAAGGCCCAGGCCGTCCAGCGCCAGTTCCAGCCCGACCAGCGCCGCCCCGGCGGTGGCCTTCGGCGTTTCCATGGTGGGGACGCCCTTGTCGTTGGGACGGCGGGCGCCACGGGTGCGGAAATCGCGCTCGCACGCCGTGCGCAGCGTCGAGAAGTGCGAGCGGCAGGCCACCGGCCGCCGGTCGTAGGCGCCGCATTGCCCGGTCCTGCGGTCCAGCATCGGGCAGGCGATGCGCGCCGCCTGCCGCCCGGCGTGGTCCAGCGCGGCGATGCGCGGCACGTCCTGGTCGAGGCGGCGG
>DASWVP010000437.1:0-2973 GCA_036401175.1 Azospirillum sp.
GCGACGGCCTGGAACGCATATCGGAACCACAGCGCCATCAGCAGCGGCACGGAGAGGCTCACGTACTTGGTGGTGGTGTCCAGCGCCGCGAAGCAGGCGCAGGCCCCCACGGCCAGGGCGATGCCGGCCAGCGCGCGTTGCGACCGCCTCACCGGATGCGGTCGGCCAGCAGGTCCCACACCGGCGTGACGGCGCCGGGCAGGGGTGGCAACTGGCCGAGGTCGGTGTGGCTCTCGCCGGGGCTGTGGAAGTCGCTCCCGCGCGAGGCGGCCAGGCCGAACTCGCGGGCGGTGTCGGCATAGCGCGCGTACTCCGCGACGGTGTGGCTGCCCGTCACGACCTCGACACCCTGCCCGCCATGGGCCTTGAACTCGCTGAAGAGCGCATATTCCTCGTTGGCGGTGAACCGGTAGCGCGCCGGGTGCGCGATCACGGCGACGCCGCCCGCGCCGGTGATCCAGCGCACGGCGTCGCGCAGGCCGGCCCAGCGGTGCGGCACGAAGCCCGGATGGCCTTCGGTGAGGAAGCGGCGAAACACCTCGCCCGTGTCGCGGCACACGCCGGCCTCCACCAGGAAGCGCGCGAAGTGGGTGCGCGAGATCAGCTCCGGATTGCCGACGTACTTGAGGGCGCCTTCGTAGGCGCCTTCGATTCCGGCCGCGGCGAGCTGCTCCGACATCTCCCTGGCGCGTGCGCCGCGCCCGCCGCGGGTCGCGCGCAGGCCGGCCCGCAGCGCCTCGTCGTCGGCATCGAAGCCCAGGCCGACGATGTGCACGGTCTCGCCCGCGAAGGTGACCGACACCTCGGTGCCGGTGACGTAGCGCATGCCGCTGGCCCGGGCCGCCGCGGCCGCGCGCTGCTGGCCGCCGACCTCGTCGTGGTCGGTGAGGGACCACAGCGCCACGCCGTTGGCGGCGGCGCGTTCGGCCAGTTGCTCGGGGGTCAGGGTGCCGTCGGAGACGACGGAATGACAATGCAGGTCGGCATTGAGGGTAGGCACTTGCGGATTCTAGGCGCGCCGGGCGCACGCAGCCGCGTCGTCGCGCAAAGCCCTTCGGCTGCGCACGCCGTAGGACAGGACGCTGGCCAAGATGCGGCGTTTTCCACCTACGCGGCAGCGGCGCGCGGGCTAGGATCAGCCTCATCCGCATCGCAGCGCCTGGCGCTGACAAGGAGAACGACCATGCGCTGGGAAGGCAACCGCGAATCGGGCAACGTCGAGGATGTGCGTCGCAGCGGCGGCGGCGGCGGAGGCTTCGGCCTGGGCGGCCGCAGCATCGGCATCGGTACGATCGTGATCGCGCTGGTCGGCGGAGCGATCTTCGGCATCAATCCGCTCACCATCCTCAGCATCCTGAGCGGCGGCGGCCCGGCGCCCCAGGTGCAGCAGGCGCCGGCGCAGCGCCCGCCCGCGGACGACCAGATGGCCAGGTTCGTCTCCGTCGTGCTGGCCGATACCGAGGACGTCTGGAAGCAGCTGTTCAGCCAGGGCGGTGCGACCTACACCGAGCCCAAGCTCGTCCTGTTCCGGGGCGCGGTGGCGACCGCCTGCGGCTCGGGGCAGAGCGCCATGGGTCCGTTCTACTGCCCGGCCGACCAGAAGGTCTACATCGATCTTTCGTTCTACGAGACGCTGAAGAGCCGCATGGGCGCGCCGGGCGACTTCGCGCAGGCCTACGTGATCGCCCATGAGGTCGGCCACCATGTCCAGGAGCAGCTGGGCATCACGCGCAAGGTCGAGGGCATGCGCTCCCGGGTGAGCCGGGCCGACGCCAACGCGCTCAGCGTCCGGATGGAACTGCAGGCTGACTGCTTTGCCGGCGTGTGGGGCCACCATGCCCAGAACGCCCGGCAGATCCTCGAGCAGGGCGACGTCGAGGAAGCGATGAACGCGGCGGCGCGCATCGGCGACGACGCCCTGCAGCAGTCGGCGGGACGCGCCGTGGTGCCGGACAGCTTCACGCACGGCACCAGCGAGCAGCGCCAGCGCTGGTTTGCCACGGGCCTGAAGACCGGCAGCGTCAAGGCCTGCGATACCTTCGCCAGCCGGCAGCTGTAGCGCCGTCCGGCCGCGCCAGGACGGCGGCGACCGGCGCCCCGGCAAGGGCGAAAAGCCCTTTGCGGCCGCCCCCGCCCGCGGGTGCGACAATACGGGGTTGACATGACAGCATCCTTCTCGAAACTCGCGCTGGCTGAGCCGCTGGCCCGCGCCGTGGCCGAAATGGGCTACGAGTCCATGACCCCGATCCAGGCCCAGGCGATTCCGGTCGTCCTCACCGGCAAGGACGTCATGGGCGCGGCCCAGACCGGCACCGGCAAGACGGCGGCGTTCGCCCTGCCGCTGCTGCAGCGCCTGATGAAGCACGAGAACACGTCGACGTCGCCGGCCCGGCACCCGGTGCGCGCGCTGGTGCTGCTGCCCACGCGCGAGCTGGCCGACCAGGTGGCCCAGCAGGTCAAGCTCTACGCCAAGTACACGAACCTGCGCAGCGCGGTCGTGTTCGGCGGCATCGACATGAAGCCGCAGACCGCCGAACTCAAGCGCGGGGTGGAGGTGCTGGTGGCGACGCCGGGTCGCCTGCTCGATCACATCGAAGCCAAGAACGCCGTCCTGAACCAGGTCGAATACGTGGTGCTCGACGAAGCGGACCGGATGCTCGACATCGGCTTCCTGCCGGACCTGCAGCGCATCCTCTCGTTCCTGCCGAAGCAGCGCACCACGCTGCTGTTCTCGGCCACCTTCTCGCCGGAGATCAAGCGGCTGGCCAACAGCTACCTGCAGGATCCGGTGACCATCGAGGTGGCGCGCCCGAACCAGGAAGCGTCCACCGTCGAACAGCACTTCTACAGCGTGACCGACGACGACAAGCGCCGCGCGCTCAAGCAGATCGTGCGCCAGCGCGGCCTGTCCCAGGCGTTCGTGTTCGTCAACAGCAAGCTGGGCTGCGCCCGGCTGGCCCGCTCCCTCGAGCG
>DASWVP010000438.1:0-7432 GCA_036401175.1 Azospirillum sp.
CGGGCGACTCCTGGACGCTGCGACCCGGCGGCCTGTGGCTGTTCGATCCCGCCCGCCGCGTGCCCGGCAGCCGCGCCGCGGACTATCTCGCCGCGCTGAAGACCCTGTTTGCCGGGCCGGCTGTCAGCGTCGCCGACGCGCTGCCGCCCGGCGGCCCCCTGCATGAACGGCTGTGGGCGCCTCTCGCCGTCGCCGGCCTGAACGGCGCGCCCGACCGCGTCTCCGCGCGCCTGTTCGGCGCCATCCTGCGCGAGACGCTGCTGCGCGGCGAGGCCCACTGCCGGCCGCTGATCGCCCCGGAGGGACTGTCGGCGGCGCTGGTGGACCCGGCGTTGGCCTGGCTGACCGCGCGTGGGGTCCAGCTGCGCCTGGGCAGCCGCGTGGACGGGCTGGACGTGGCGGACGGGCGGACGGTGGGTCTGCGCGTCGGCGGCGTCTCCGTGCCTCTGGGGCCCTGTGACGGGGTGGTGCTGGCGGTGCCGCCCTGGGCGGCGGAGCGCCTCCTGCCGGGGCTCGTCGCGCCGCCACCGGGCCGGGCGATCGTCAACGCGCACTTCCGGCTGGCCGCGCCGCCGGTCCTGCCCGGCGGCCTGCCCTTCCTGGGCTTGATCGGCGGCACGGCGGAGTGGCTGTTCGTGCGCGGCGACGTGCTGTCCGTCACCGTCAGCAACGCCGACCGCCTCGTCGACCGGCCCGCCGACGAGATCGCCGCCGTCCTGTGGGCCGACGTGGCGCGGGCGCTGGACCGGGACGGGCCGGTGCCGCCCGCGCGCGTGGTCAAGGAGCGTCGGGCGACGTTCGATCAGGCGCCCGAACACGCCGCCAGACGCCCCCCGGCCCGCACCGGACTCGGCAACCTGTTCCTCGCCGGGGACTGGGCGGACACCGGTCTTCCGGCCACGCTGGAGGGGGCCGTCCGCTCGGGCGAGGCAGCGGCGGCGGCGGTCCTGCACGCCAGCCGTACCACTTTTGTGCCGCTCCGCCGTTTTCCGGCCTTCACTTTGCGGCGCAACGGACATATTTGACGGGGCGGAGGTGGCGCCCGTCTCCGGCACGCGCCGCCCCGCACAGGGATTCACACAATAAAAGAGGGTCTTTCCTATGGCGTTCGAACTGCCCCCGCTCCCGTACGCGTATGATGCGCTGGAGCCGTATATGTCGTCGCAGACGCTGCATCTGCATCACGACAAGCACCACCAGACCTACGTCACCAACCTGAACAACCTGACCAAGGATTCGCCGCTGGCCAATGCCAGCCTCGAAGAGGTCGTCAAGCAGGTCGCCGGTGACGCGTCGAAGGTCGCGATCTTCAACAACGCCGGTCAGGTGTGGAACCACACCTTCTACTGGCAGTGCATGAAGAAGGACGGCGGCGGCGCCATCCCGAGCGAGCTGGAGAAGCGCATCGTCGATGCCTTCGGCAGCGTCGACAAGTTCAAGGAGGAGTTCTCGCAGGCCGCGATCACCCAGTTCGGTTCCGGCTGGGCGTGGCTGTACCTGGACGGCGAGACGCTGAAGATCGGCAAGACCGGCAACGCCGACACGCCGCTGGCGCACGGCCACAAGCCGCTGCTGACCGTCGACGTGTGGGAGCACGCCTACTACGTCGACTACCAGAACCGCCGCGCGGACTTCGTGAAGGCGTACATCGACAGCCTGGTGAACTGGGAATTCGTCGCCAAGCAGCTCGCCTGAGTTCGACGTACACCGGCACGTACACACGTACGAATCGGAAAAGGGGCCCTTCGCGGGGCCCCTTTTTAATGGCGGCGGGTGTCGGGTTTCGTCACACCGGCAGCAGCGCCGCGGCCACCCGCCGCGCTTCGGCGAGCAGGACGTTGTAGGTGCGGCACGCTGCACCGGTGTCCATGACGTCGACGACGATCCCGGCCGCCCGCAGGTCGCGGCGCAGCGCGCCGGGCAGAAGCCGCATCTTCGGTCCGGTGCCTAGCAGCAGGATCTCCACTCGCGGCTCGGCCGCGGTCACGGCGGCGAAGCTCTCGACGCTGAGGCCGGCGAAGTCGGTCACGTCCCAGGTCACGGTCTGGTCGGGGAAGACGATGACCGGCCCGGGACGCCACTCGCTGCGGATGCAGAACTGCCCGTTCCCGTACCCGTCGATGACCTGCCGGTCCGCCGGAATGAGCGGTGTGATGTCCATCGCGAATCCCCGACGACTGTGGTCCCTACGGCGCCGTGCCCGTGGCGGCCGGCTGGGGGACGTCCGGCTGGCCCCGGCGCAGCCGGTTCTCGCCCAGGAACAGCAAGATGGGGGCCGCGATGAAGATCGACGAGGAGGTCGCCAGGAAAATGCCGAAGATCAGCACGATGCCGAACCCCTGCAGCGCTTCGCCGCCGAAGATCGCCAGCGGCAGGATCGACAGCAGCGTCGACAGCGATGTGCCCAGCGTGCGGTTCAGCGTCTCGTTGATGGACAGGTCGATCAGCTCGCGCAGGGGCATCTTCTTGTAGATGCGCAGGTTCTCGCGCATGCGGTCGTACACCACGACCTTGTCGTTGATCGAATAGCCCATGATGGTGAGGATGGCGGCGATCGACACCAGATTGAACTGGATGTCGGTGACCACGTAGAAGCCGATCGTCTTGGTGACGTCCAGCAACAGGGTCACCACCGCACCCAGGCCGAACTGCCATTCGAAGCGGAACCAGATGTAGACGAGCATCGCCGCCATGGCGAGGCCCAGCGCCAGCATGCCGTTGAAGAACAGCTCCCCCGACACCGACGCGCCCACCGCCTCGACCCGGCGCACGACGGTTCCCGGCACCTCCTTGGCCAGGGTGGCGCGCACGAGGTCGGCGGCCTTCTGCTGGGCCGCGTCGTCGCCGGGCTGACGCTCCAGCCGGATCAGCACGTCCTGCGGTGAGCCGAACTCCTGCAACGCCACCGGGCCCAGGTTCAGCGCGCCCAGCTTGTGGCGCAGGTCCGGGAAGTTGGCGGCCTGCGGCGTGCGGGCTTCGATGACGATGCCGCCGGCGAAGTCGATGCCGTAGTTCAGGCCGGGGTAGAAGTACAGGAACACCGAGGCGACCGACAGCAGGATCGACAGGAAGATGCCGGCATACCGCCCCTTCATGAAGCCGATGCGGGTGTTGTCGGGAACGAGGCGCAGATGGAACATGGATCGTAGCCTTCTCACACCGGCAGGGAGGCCGGCTTCGTCCGGCGCAGCCAGACCACCATCATCAGGCGGACCAGAACGGTGGCGGTGAACAATGAGATGAGGATGCCGAAGGTGATCGTCACGGCAAAACCCTTCACCGTGCCGACGCCGAAGATGAACAGCAGCGCCATCTTGATGGCGGTGGTCAGGTTGGCGTCGACGATGGTGCTGTAGGCGCGGCTGTAGCCGGCCTCCAGGGCGGCGAAGACGGTGCGGCCCTTCTTGGCTTCCTCGCGGATGCGTTCGTTGATGAGGATGTTGGCGTCCACCGCGAGGCCCAGCATCAGCAGCACGCCGGCGATACCGGGCAGCGTCAGCGTGGCCTGCAGGACCGACAGCGCGGCCAGCGTCAGGACGACGTTCACCAGCAGCGCCAGACAGGCGAAGATGCCGAACAGCCCGTACGACGCGATCATGTAGATGCACACCAGCACGAAGCCGACGGCGACCGACATCAGGCCGGCGCGGATCGAATCGGCGCCCAGGTCGGGGCCGACGGTGCGTTCCTCGATCACCCGCAGCGGCGCCGGCAGGGCGCCGGCGCGCAGCAGGACGGCAAGGTCGTTGGCGGACTGCGCGGTGAAGTTGCCGCTGATCTGGCCGCGTCCGCCGGTGATCGGCTCGCGGATGACCGGCGCGCTGATCACCTTGTTGTCCAGAACGATGGCGAAGGGCCGGCCGACGGCGGCCTTGCTGACCTCGGCGAAGCGGCGGGCGCCGATGCTGTCGAACTCGAAATTGACGATCCACTCGGCCGTCTGGGAGTTCATCGCCGCCTGGGCGTTGGTCAGGTTGGCGCCGTCCACCTCGACCTTCTTGCGCACCACGTAACTCTGCTGCCCGCGGCCGCCTTCGGTGCTGGGCAGGATTTCCGTACCCGGCGGGGGGCGTCCGGTCGGGTCGGCGTTCACGTCGACCAGACGGAAGGTCATCTTCGCGGTGGTGCCGAGCAGCCGCTTGATGCGGTCGGGATCCTCGATGCCGGGAAGCTGGACGAGGATGCGGTCGGTGCCCTGGCGGGCGATGATCGGCTCGGCGACGCCGGTCTCGTCGATGCGGCGGCGGACGATCTCGATGGATTGCTCGACCGCCTGGGTCCCGCGCTCCCGCAGCGCCTGATCGGACAGCGCCACCGTCACCGTGGTGCCGGCGGCCGTGACGTCGAGGTCGGGCACGCCGCCGCCCAGCGCGCCGCTGCCCACCCGCACGGCCAGCTGGCGGAGCTGGCGCACCGCCTCCTCGACCTGGCCCGGGTCGCGGACCTGCACGGTGACCGAGCGGTCGCCCGGCGTCAGGCCGGTGTAACCGATGTTGGCCTGACGGAGCTGGGTGCGCGCGGAATCGACGAGGCTCTCGACGCGGTCGCGGATGACCGCGTTCATGTCCACTTCAAGCAGCAGGTGCGACCCGCCGCGCAGGTCGAGGCCGAGGCTGACGCGGTTCTGCGCATACCATTGCGGCAGCCCCGACAGCGTGTCCCGGCTCAGGAAGTTCGGCAGAACCAGGATCACCCCGGCGATGCAGGTCGCCAGGATGAGGTAGATCTTCCACCGCGCGAAATACAGCATGCTCGAACGCCGTCCCTAATACCGAACCGGGCCGCCCATGACGGACGGCCCCCACTCCCCGTCGGACCGGCCGGCTCAGGCGGCCGGCTTCTCGCCCGTCTCGCCGCCCTTGGCGGGCTCGGTCTTGGCGAGCACGAGGTTGATGGTGGAGCGCAGGCAGCGCACGCGCACGCCCTCGGCGATCTCGACCACCACCTCGTCGCCGGTGTCCACCTTGATGACGGTGCCGATGATGCCGCCGCCGGTCACCACGCGGTCACCGCGCCGCAGCGCTTCCAGCATCGCCTTGTGCTCCTTCATCTTCTTCTGCTGCGGACGGATCAGCAGGAAGTAGAAGACGACGAAGATGAGGATGAGCGGCGCGAATTGAATCAGCATGTCGCCGCCGCCCGCCGCAGGCGCGGCGGTCTGAGCGTAGGCCGTGGAGACGAACATCCTGGTGCTCCCTGTCGTTGGTCATTGCCGGCAGGCATTTGGACGCCGCGACTATAGCGGTCCGCGCCGGTGATGCAATGGAATAGGCGGTTTGTCGCGCGATCAGGGCCGGCGCATCCGCGAGTCCACGATGGCGAAGAAGATCAGCAGCCGGCGCACGCAGGGCGCCGCCACCGGCTCCACGCCGTGGAAGGAACGGTCGGACGGCGCGTAGGTCAGCAGGTGGTTGGGCAGGAACGGCGCATGGCCCACCAGCTCGAAATCCTCGCGCGGGTAGCGGTCGAAGCCGCGCCCGCGGAAGTCCGGATCGCGCGGGCGGTAGATGGCCGTGCCCAGGTGCGGCGTCCGGTCGTCCTCCGGCATGTAGACGAGCATGGAGAACATCGTCGCCTCCATGTCCGTGTGCGGCAGCATGGCGTGGCCGGCGTGGTCCTCGATGATGCGGGCCACGAGCATCGGCGGCCGGCCGGTCCATTTCAGCTTCTCGCGGATCTGCGGGAAGCGCCCGGCCATCAGCTCGATCACACCCGGATTGAACAGCGCGTCGCGCACCTCACGCCACACGGCGGCGCTCTCGGCCGGCAGCGTGTTCAGCCATTTGTCGTCGATGACGGCCTGAAAGCGCAACGGCAGGTCGCCCAGTTGCAACAGACGCAACTCCTCGGTCACCGGCCAGTGGGCGACGGCCCGCGCGTACAGGTCGTCCGGCAGGATGCCGGGCACGACGCAGTGCGGAAACGGGTCGGCGTCGACCGGGGTCTCCTCCAGGCGTCGCAGAACGTGCGCCGCGCTCGCCGCCATGGAACCGTCATCCTCGACCGTGCACGCCATCGGCATGTCTTTCCCCCTGGTTGCGCAACAGACGATAGCCGCCAGGCCGCCGCGCCGCAACGCCGCCGCCACCGCACCTTGTTCCCGGCCCCGGCCCGGTAGTAGGCTCGGCGCCCCGAACCCGCACGCGCCCAAGAGACATGATGCCCGAGTCCCAACTGCTGCCGCTCCTCGCCCGCATCGCCGACGCGCTGGAGCGCATCGCCCCGCCGGTCCGCCCGCCGGTCGATTTCGCCGCCGCCGACGCCTTCGTCTGGCACGCCGACCCCGACCGGCTGGAGCCGGTGCCCGTGGTCAACCGCGTCGACCTGCCGCTTCTCCAGGGCATCGATCGCCAGCGCGACACCCTGCTGGACAACACCCGCCACTTCGCCGCCGGGCTGCCGGCCAACAACGCGCTGCTCTGGGGCTCGCGCGGGATGGGCAAAAGCTCCATCGTCAAGGCCATCCACGCGGCCGTGGCGGCGGAGAAACCCGGCACGCTGGCGCTGGTCGAGATCCACCGCGAGGATATCCCCACCCTGCCCCGGCTGCTGGCCCTGCTGAAGGCGTCCGACCGCCGGTTCATCCTGTTCTGCGACGACCTGTCCTTCGATTCCGGCGACGAGCATTACAAGTCGCTGAAGGCGGTGCTGGAGGGTGGCGTCGAGGGGCGGCCGGAGAACGTGGTGTTCTACGCCACCTCCAACCGCCGCCACCTGCTGTCGCGCGACATGATCGAGAACGAGCGCTCCACCGCCATCCACGCCGGCGAGGCGGTGGAGGAGAAGGTGTCGCTGTCCGACCGATTCGGCCTGTGGCTGGGCTTCCACAACTGCGACCAGCCGACCTTCTTCGCCATGATCGAGGGCTACGCCCGCCACTACGGCCTCGACGTGCCGGAGGAGCGGCTGCACGCCGAGGCGGTGGAGTGGTCGGTGACGCGCGGCAGCCGTTCCGGCCGCGTCGCGTGGCAGTTCATCCAGGACCTTGCGGGCCGCCTGGGAAAACCCCTTCGCTGAGCTGCGCGGCGCCGTCGAGGTGTTCGCGGGGGTCCACGGCGTTGCTTCCCCGGCGCACCTCGAAATGCAGTTGCGGGCTGGTGACGGTGCCGGTCTGGCCGACGCGGCCGATCACCTGCCCGCGCTTCACGCTGGCGCCGCGCTCCACCTCCATGCGGTCGAGGTGGGCGTAGGCGGTGATCCAGCCGTCGGCGTGGCGGACCAGCAGCAGGTTGCCGAACCCGCGCAGTTCGTTGCCGGCGTAGGCGACCACCCCGTTGTCGGCGGCGATCACCGGCGTTCCCTTGGGCGCGGCGACATTCACGCCGTCGTTGTGCATGCCGTCGGGCTTCGGCCCGAAGGTGGACAGCACCTTGCCCTTGACCGGCCACAGGAAGCGCGCGCCGCCGCGCGGCGGCGGGGCGGCGGCTTCGGC
>DASWVP010000439.1:0-7594 GCA_036401175.1 Azospirillum sp.
GTAGATCGGGATCTCGCCGCGCTTCAGCCGCTCGATCTTGGCGGCGTCCTTGTCGACGCAGCACACGTGCACGCCGAATTCGGAAAAGCACGCCCCCGACACCAGACCGACGTAGCCCGTGCCTATCATCGCTATGCGCATGGGTGGACCTCAGCGTTCGTAAGCGGCAAGCCGACACGCCACGCCCGCCGCCCCCGGTTCATGGAGGCGGCGGGCGGGCCATAACAGCGGACCTGGACCTCAGGAGAACTTGCGCAGGGCTTCGCGGACCTTGTCCGACATGTCCGGCCGGCTCAACGCATAGGCGATCGTGGCCTCGATGAATCCGATCTTGTCGCCGCAGTCATAGCGCGTGCCCTCGAAGCGCAGCCCGTGGAACGGCTGGCGCCCGATCAGCGTGGCCATGGCGTCGGTGAGCTGGATCTCGTTGCCGGCGCCGCGCACGCCGCGGTCCAGGTGCTCGAACACCTCGGGCTGGAGGATGTAGCGGCCGATGATCGACAGCGTCGACGGCGCATCCTCCGGCTTCGGCTTCTCGACGAGGCCGCGGACGGTGGCGAGCCGGCCGTCGTCCTTCTCGACGTCCAGGATGCCGTAGCGCCGGGTGTGCTCGCGCGGGACGTCGACGACGGCGACGATGTTGCCGCCCACCTCGTCGTACGCCTCGACCATCTGCTTCAGGCAGGGCCTGTCGGCCAGCACGAAGTCGTCGGGCAGGATGATGGCGAACGGGTCGTTGCCGATCACCGAGCGCGCGCACCACACCGCGTGGCCAAGGCCCAGGGGAAGCTGCTGGCGGGTGTAGAAGCAGCGGCCGGGCGCGAGTTCGCTGCCGCGCACCTCGTCCAGCGCGGCGGTGTTGCCGCGCTCCTCCAGCGTGCGGTTCAGTTCGGAGTCGGCGTCGAAGTGATCCTCGATGGCGCGCTTGGAGCGGCCGGTGACGAACACGAAGTCCTCGATGCCGGCGGCGCGGGCCTCCTCGACGGCGTGCTGGAGCAGCGGCCGGTCGACCAGCGGCAGCATCTCCTTGGGGATCGCCTTGGTGGCCGGAAGGAAGCGGGTGCCCAGTCCAGCGACGGGGAACACCACCTTGCGCACGGGTTTCCGCATTTGGGTCTCGTGTTGTTGAAGGACCGTTTCCGGGCGACCCGCCCACCGGAGGTGGAAAAGGCCGCGTCCGGGCTTTCTGCCATATGGGCCGGAGGGGCGCAACATGCCCTTCCGGGTCCCGCGAAAGGTCAGGTGTGGAGCAGCAAGTCTTTCGCCTGGTTTATTTTGGCCGCCAGATAGGTGGACCCCCCATGGTCGGGGTGGACTTTCATCATCAGCCGCCGGTGAGCCTCCTTGACCCGTTCGGGGGGGGACCCCGGCGGTAGGTCGAGAATTTCGTAGGCCTCCTCCCGCGTCATCGCGCCGCCGGACGCGGGGGCCTGCGCGCTTCCGTCGCGGCCGCCGCCCCTGCCGGATGCCCCCCCGGACGCCCCCCCGGATGCTTCATCGCGCCAGTCCGGGTGCGTGCGGTCCAGCCAGGCTTCCAGCACGCCGGCCGACGGCGCGTCGTCGCGCCGGCAGTCCTCCAGCAGCGTCAGCAGTTGCTCCAGCGACAGCTCCTCCAGCGCGCGCCCCCGGAAGCGGCCGTGCAGCACGGCGCCGGTCATGTCGCCGGTGTCGTGGTTCAGCGTCATGCGCAGGAACAGCGTCTCCACCTGCGACACCTGCCCGGCTGCCGGGCCGGCGCTGGCGCGCATCCGGTTGCGATGGCTGCGCCAATGGCCGATGACCGGCACCAGAAACGCGCCGATGGCGAGCGCCGTGCCCAGCCGGCCGGTCACCACCAGCAGCACCAGCGCGCCGGCGCCCAGCGCGATCCCGCCATAGCGCACCGCCACCGCCAGCACGCGCGGGTCGGCCGTCACGAAGGCACGCACCAGCAGATACAGCCCTACGACCAGCGCGACGCCCAGAAGGAACAGCGGGAACATCGGCGTCGCCCCGCCTCACGCGCCCGGCTGCGGCCGGCCGACCTGGCTGGTGAGCAGCCGCACGTCGCCGCCGCGCCGCCGGCTGAAATCCTCCAGCGCCGATCGGCCTCCAGCGGCGAACACCGCCACCGCGCTCAGCAGGTCCCTGAGCTGCTGCGCCGAGGAGCTGTCGAACGGGCAGTACGCCCCGCCGGACAGCCGCGCGATGGTCTGGAAGGCGCGCTTGGCGACGGGGTCGCCGCGTTCGTGGAAGATGAAGACGGGAACGCCCAGAAGGCCCAGTTCACCGGCCTTGTGGGCCAGCGCGTCGATGTCCTCCTCCATGCAGTCGCCGACGAAGACCAGCGCGTTGACCTTCTCCGCGCGCGTCTGCTTCAGGCAGTGGGCGAGCACGCGGCCGATCTGCGTCTGCCCGGCCAGACAGCGCACGGCGGTCATGCGGCGCAGCAGATCGCGCGAGCTGTTCACCCACGGGCTCGCCTGACACTCGCGGAATCCGCGGTAGAAGACGAGCTGGACGTCGAGCCCGCCCAGCGCGGCGGTCGTCTCGAACATCTCGCCCTGAAGCTGGCAGGCGCGGTCCCAGGTCGGCTCGCGGCTGGCGGTGGCGTCCATGGCGAACATCAGCCGCCCGCGCTTGCCGCCGGCCGCCCGCACGGGCGGAATCGCCGCGACCTTGCGCAGGAACGCGTCCACGTCGGCTTGCGACGACCGTTCCGCCGGCAGATGCCCATCCTCCGCCATCGTCGCTCCCTTCCTCACGAACGGAAACCCTCCCTGGGGAGATGGGTCGTCCCGCCCGGCCGATCCAGTCCATCGGACGGACACGCCCCGCGGCACAGCGCCCGTTCCAGCAACGCCGCGCCGCGCAGGCCGGTTCCGTCGCCGCACGCACCAGCATAGGCGGGACTGTGGCGGCCGTAAGGCGGCATGGCGCCACACTGTGGCAAGGACCCACGCCACCGGGTATGGTCCACCGCATGCCGTTCTTCCGCACGCCCGCCTACACCCCCGACGAAATCCGCGCCCGCGTCCTGCACAGGGACGCCGAGGTGATGGTGCTGAACAAGCCCGCCGGTCTGGCCGTGCACGCCGCGCACAAGATCGAGCATCACCTGGGCCAGTACATGGACGACCTCGCCTTCGACGCGCCGGAGGCGCCGCGGCTCGCCCACCGGCTCGACCGCGACACGGCGGGCTGCCTCGTGCTGGGCCGCACGCCGGCGGCCTCCACGCGGCTGGGCCGGCTGTTCGCGCAAGGCTTCGTGGATAAGGTGTACTGGGCGGTCAGCGAGGGCGTGCCGGCGGAGCCGGAGGGGACGATCGACCTGCCGCTCCTCAAGATCCAGGTCCCCGGTTCCTGGAACATCCTGACGCACCCGGACGGGCAGAGCGCCGTCACCGACTACCGCGTGCTGGGCACCGGCGATCTTGGCACCGGCGATGGCGGGCTGGCGTGGCTGGAGCTGCGGCCGCGCACCGGGCGCACGCACCAGCTGCGCGTGCACTGCGCCGCCATCGGCTGTCCGCTGAAGGGGGAGCCCTATTACGGACCGCAACGCATCCCGCCCGGCGGCCTGCACCTGCTGGCCCGCATGGTCGGCTTCACGCTGGACCAGGACCACCCGCCGGTGCGCGCCGTCGCCCCGCCGCCGCCGCACATGGTGGCGGCGCTGACGGCGTGTGGGTGGGTGCCGGAGGGTTAGAACCCCGCCACCGACACGCCGTCGACCAGCCAGACGATGCGGTCGAGCGCCGGGTCGTCACTGCGCAGGGACTGGCCCTTGCCCAGCACGGTGCGGCCGGTGTTGTCGGTGATCGGCCCACGGAACACCGCGGCGTTGCCGTTGGCGAGCTGCATGCGCGCGGCGTCGGCGTGGGCGCGCGCGTCCACCGCCACCGGCGCGCCGTACCGGGTGCTGCGCACCAGCCCGCTTCCGAAGCCGCCGCGCGTCAGGCGCGGCCAGGGGCGCCCGTCCTGGATGCGGGTGACCACGTCGGCGTAGAAGTTCGTCCAGTTCCACTCCGCCCCGGTCAGAAAGCCGTGCGGGGCGATGGCCGACAGGTCGGTGTGCAAGCCGCAGCACTGGATGCCCGCGGCCTCCGCCACCTCGCACAGCGGGCGCACGGAATCGAGGTGGCCGGCCAGCACGTCCACGCCGTCGGCCACGAGTTCGCGGCCGGCTTTCGCTACGGCGTCCGCCGTCGCCCCCTCGCCCAGGCGCAGCAGGCGCACGGTGGCCGTGGCGTCGGCGCGCCGCACGCCCAGCGCGAAGGCGTTCACCGCGCGCAGGATGCGCGGCGACGCCCCGCCAGCCACGAAGCCGACGCGACGCGCCCGCGAGGCATAGCCGGCGACGATGCCGCAGACGTGCTGCCCTTCGTAGATGTGGGCGTCGTAGACGCCGACGTTGCCGGGCAGGCGCAGGTCGGCCAACTCCGCGCCCCGCAGCAGGAAGGCGGTGTCGCGGTGGGCGTCGGCCTGGGCCAGCAGCGTCGTCGCCCAATCGCCGGGGTCGGTGACGAACACCGCGCGGCAGCCGCGGTTCAGCACCATCTCCTCGACCAGCGACGGCAGTTCGGCCGCCGTGCCCTCCGCCTCCTCCACGCGCACGCCGGGCAGCGTGGCGATGGCGCGGGCGGCGTCGGCGTGCGCCTGATTGAAGCCGAAGTCGGCGCGCAGCCCCGGATAGAGGAAGCCGACGGCGAGCGGTGCGGCCTCGGCCCGTGCCCCCGGCGCGACCGCCGCCAGCGCCACCGCGCCCAGCCCCTGGAGGACCCGGCGACGGGGAAACCCGGCGCGGCCGTCATTCGGATGCTGCATGCCCATCTCCTGTCGGTGCACGGACTATACCTTAGTCGGAGAGGCTGACCAGCCGCGAATTGCCGCGCGGCGAGCCCGGCGGCGGCGCCGCCAGCAACCGCCAAGCCCCGTCCGGCAATCCGCCGTCCGTCGCGGGGCCGCGCAGCGCGTCGGCCAGCGACCGCTCGATCCAGTCGGCGATGGCGACGCGGTAGTGCAGGTTGTCCCAATAGTTGGCGTCGTCCGTGGTGACGCGGGACGGGATGCGGAAATCGACCACCCAGGCGCCCAGATCGCGGCCGATCGCGGCGACGCGGTCCTTGCATTCCTGCTCGCGCGCGGCCTCGACGCTGCCGGGGCGCGGCTGGGAGACGACGTGCACCGGCATGAAGGCGAGGATGGGCGTGCTGTCGGCGGGCAACCGCCGCACCAGCCCGGCCAGCCAGTCCAGCGCCGGAGTGCGCCAGCCGCGCCGCTCCGCCTCCCCCACCGCCACCGGCGGCACCAGCGGCGCGGGCGTGCGGCGCGGGCCGCCGTAGATCTTCTGCTCGACCCTGGCGCGGTCCCACTCGGCATCCGGCGGCACGAACACGTCGTAGCCGTCGTCGCCCAGCCGGGGTGCCCGCCGGCCCAGATGGTATTCGACGAGGCGGCCGGCGATCTCCAGCGTCTTGCCGTTCAGCAGGTACGGCAGGTCGTTCCATGGGTCGTCGTCGTACATCCACGGCGGGAACGGCCGGAAGGTCAGGCGCTCCACGTCGGCGTCGGCGTCGCACCACACGCGGTCCAGCCCGACGATCACCGTGCGCGGCCGGGCGACCGTGCGCAGGAACAGATCGGCAAGCTGCGTCTGCTCCCACGCCGTGGCGCTGTTCATGGCGAGGTTGGCGAAGCGCCCGCCGAACAGGGCGTTCAGGTGCGCCGGCTGCAGCAGCCGCGACGTGGACGTGCCGAACACCGCGCTGTCGAACCGCCCGCTGCGCACCAGTCCGGGATAGAGGAAGCGCTGGTTGTCGTCCATCAGCGGCCGTTCGATGGGCAGCGAGAACGGCACGTCGCCATAGGGATCGACCAGCAGCACGAACAGGTACAAGGCGCCGACGAGGCCCAGCGCCGTGCCCACGGCGGTCCTGACGTATCCGGTCCAGGGGGACTTCGGCGGCATCGCTTCCCCGCCCTCAGAACTGGAAATAGATGAAGTTGAGCGGCTGGCCCTTGCCGACCTCCAGGATGCAGACCACCGCCACCGCCGCGAACCCGGCGGCCACGATGCGCCGGGGCGGCAACTTGTGGTCGATGAACTCCAGGCTGGTCGGCCCCAGCAGCGCCACCGCCGCGGACGCCGCCATCAGCAGCGGACGCTCCAGCCCCGCCCCCAGGCCGGACGCCCCGGCGCCGGCCATGGCCGCCAGCATGCCGCCGGCGGTGGCGAAGTCCGGGGCGCGGAACAGCACCCAGCCGGCGATCACGAACAGCATGGTCAGCAGCCACGCCGCCGGCCACGGCAACGGCCGCTTCAGCCCCTGCCAGACGTGGCAGACGATCAGCCCGGCGCCGTGCAGCAGCCCCCAGGCGACAAAGGTCCAGGCCGCCCCGTGCCACAGCCCGCACAGCCCCATCGCCCCCAGCGTGGCCAGGACGTAGCGCGCGAAGCCGTGCCGGTTGCCGCCCAGCGGGATGTACAGGTAATCGCGGATGTAACGCGACAGCGTCATGTGCCAGCGCCGCCAGAAATCCCGCAGGGAGGCGGCGCGGTACGGCGCGTCGAAGTTCATCGGCAGGCGGATGCCGAACAGCAGCGCGATGCCCAGCGCCATTTCCGTGTAGGCCGAGAAGTCGAAGAACAGCTGGAAGGAGAAGGCCAGCGCCCCGGTCCACGCCTCGCTCACGCTTGGCGCGGCACCCGCCGCGACGGCGGCGAACAGCGGGTCGGCGACGCGGGCCAGCGGGTCGGCCAGCAGGACCTTCTTGGCGAAACCGATGACGAACAGCGTCAGCCCCTTGGCCGTCCGCTCCGCCCAGCCCGGCCGCAGGGGATCGTCGGCCAGCTGCGGGATCAGCTCGTTGTGCCGCACGATGGGGCCGGCGATCAGGTGCGGGAAGAAGAACACGAACAGGCAGAAGCCGCGCAGCGGGTAGGCCGGCACGTGCCCGCGCCGCAGGTCGATCAGGTAGGAGATCAGCTCGAACGTGAAGAAGCTGATGCCGATGGGCAGCAGCACGTCGCTGTGCGGCAGATCGACGCCCAGCAGCGCCTCGGCCGTGCCCAGGAAGAAGCCGTAGTATTTGAAATAGGCGAGCACCGCGAGGTTGGCCGCGACGCCGGCCGGCACGATCCAGTCCACCCGCCATTTGCGCCAGACGTGCGCCAGCGCCCAGGTCGCCAGCGTCTGCCCCAGCAGCAGCGGCACGAAACGCACGTCCCACCAGCCGTAGAAGACGACGGAAGCAGCCACCATCACCCACTCGCGCGCCGCCTCGCGCCGGCCGACGGCGTAGAACAGCGCCAGCACGGCCGGCAGGAAGCCGAGCACGAACACCTGCGAGTGGAAGAGCATGCCTGATCCCAAGCGGCGAACCGGCCGGACTTGTACACCGGAACGGCGGTCGGTTGAGGGGAAAAGTGCTCGGCCGCCGGACTCCCATCCGGTTGAATTCCCCCGCCCCAACTGATAGGACGGCAGCCGCCCAGCCAGCACGCCGGAACGCAATGGTCCTCCCGATGACGCGCCGCGACGGATCGCCGTCCGTCAACGCCACGCTCCCGGCCACCGTCCTGGCCGCGCTCTCCGGCACCGCCGCCGCGCTG
>DASWVP010000440.1:0-2683 GCA_036401175.1 Azospirillum sp.
GGCCGCCCCCTGCCCCTCCGTGGCGCCGCCCTGCACCGGCAGGCCGGTGGCGGCGCTCTGCACCACGCGGTTGAGGCGTTGGCGGAAGCTTTCCAGCGCGCGGCGGCAGCCCGCCGGCAGATCGGCGCCGGCCGGAGCCGACAGGATCCAGCCCTCGGCGAAGGCCAGCGACAGCGCCGCCTTCAGCGCCTCGCCATCGCCGGGCGCATGGCCGTCGTAGAGCCGGCACCACGACTTCACCCCTTCGATCATCGCCAGATAGTCGGCGACCGCGCCGGCATCGCCGCCGTCCCCCGCGCCCGCCAGGGCATCCTCAAGACCGGCGAGGCCGAGGCCGCCTAGAACCGGCGTCCCGTGCCGGGCAACCAGGGCGCGGGCCAGCGGCGCGGCATCCGCGTGGCGGCGCATCAGCCCTTCCAGGTTCCAGCCCGCGGCGTCGACGGCCAGCGCCGCCGGCGTGTGGAACAGGCGGACGTCGGTGCCAGCGGCGGCGCGGCGCCACGCCAGCTCCACGCCGTCCAGCGCCGGACCGCCGAAATCCGGCGCGAAGGCCGGATCGAAGCCGTCCGCCGCCCAGTCCGCCACCAGCGCCTTCTTGACCGACAGGTTGAGGCTGCGCACCGCGCGCCAGTCGTGCCAGCCGTAGGATGTCAGGTCGGTGCCGATCGCCTCCGGCGTCAGCGGCTCCAGCAGTTCGCTGCCCAGCGACGGGCGCTCCGGCCAGCCGACGCGGCCCTGCACCAGCGTGTCCGGCGCGGGCCAGCGCGCGTGCACCTCCGCGTGCGCCCGGAAGAAGCCGGCGTCGGCCGGCCGCAGCGTATCACCCAGGAACAGAACCACGTCATGGCGCGCCAGCCCGGCGCCCAGGTTGCGGGCGGCGGCCGGGCTCGCCGTGTCCTCCAGGCGGCGCCACACCAGACGCGGCTCCTCGGACGCCAGCGCCTCCAGCCGGGCCGGCGTGTCGTCCCGCGAACCGAGGTCGACGACGACGAACTCCAGCTCCTGCCCTTCGCCATGGCGGCGGCAGGCGGCCAGCGTCTCCATCAAGGAGGCGCCGCGGTCGCGGGTGGGAATGACGATGGACAGCGAGGGCATGCGGCGACGGGCGGTGGCGGGGGCGGGGGCTTGGTCCGTCGCAGTTAGAGGGGGTGGCCCTCCCTTGTCAACAAAAGCGGCTCGACAGAGGCGGCATCACCGGCGCCAGGGTTGCGAGAATGCCCGCTTGCCTTGGGCGGGGGGCGGCGATAGCATCCGCCCGCCTTATTCCGGATCCGTTTCCACTCACGCCCTGATGCCACTCGACGCCCGCACGGCCGCCCTGCCCCACGCCCGACCGACAGGCGGCGCCCATCGGCTGGCCTCGCTTTCCATCGTCATACCCACCTTCAACCGTGGCGACCTGCTGGTCGAAACGGTGGAGGCGGTGGCGCGCGCGGCCGAAGGGCTGGAGCACGAGTTCGTCATCATCGACGACGGCTCCAGCGACCACACCCCGCGGATCCTCGCCGCGCTGGCCGGACGCATCCCGACGCTGGTGTGGAAGAGCATCCCGAACGGCGGCCCCGGTCAGGCGCGCAACCTGGGCGCGGCGATGGCGCGCAACGACGTGGTGGTGTTCCTGGGCGACGACATCCAGCCGTGCAACCGCGACTTCCTGCGCGTCCACGCCGAGCTGCACGCCGCCAACCCCGACCCCGGATTCGCCGTGCTGGGCAAGGTGGTGTGGCCCGACCGGCCCGAGGCGGACATCAGCTTCGTCATGGCGCACATCCAAGGCAAGGGCGGCGAGCAGTTCGGCTACGCCGACTTCACGCCGTTCAGCGTGCTGGACTTCCGCTTCTTCTACACCGCCAACATCTCGGTGAAACGGACCATCGTGGCGGACTGGCGGGCGGAGGGGTTCAGCGACGCCTACACCCTTGCCGCCTACGAGGACATCGAGTTCGCCTACCGCATGAGCAAGGGGCCGACCGGGCTCCAGCTGTTCTACACGCCGGCCTCGACCGGCACGCACCACCATCCCTACACGGTGGCCGGCTTCATCGGGCGGCAGAACAACTGCGGCCTGATGGCCAAGGTCTTCCTCGACCAGCACCCGGAGGTGGGCGAACTGATCGGCGTCGGCGCGCTGGTGCGGGCGCTGGACAGCGCCGCGCACGCCGACGACGACCGCGATCTGGCCGACCTCATGTCCATCGTCGACGCGCTGAAGGCGTGGGCGCGGCTGCTGGAATCCGAACACCGCATCGGTTCCCAGCACTGGCACGACGACCTCATCCGCGGCGTGTTCGAGCTGGCCTACCTGCAGGGTTTCGTGCAGGCCTGGGACAGGCCGGACGCCAACCTGTGCGCCGCCTACCGCCTGCTCCTCCAGCGTTTCACGCAGCACATGCAGCGTTCCCTGCGCGCCGAGATCCTCGGCGACGCGGTGTCGTTCGCGCGCGCCCTGCCGTGGATGGCGCACCGCCTGTTCTGACCACCTGTACCGATCCCAGCGGCCGTTGGGCCCAAGAAACCGATTGACGGACGCGGAGACGTTTCGATGCGCATAGCGATGATAGGCACGGGCTACGTCGGTCTGGTGTCGGGGGCGTGCTTTTCCGAATTCGGCGTGCACGTGTGCTGCGTCGACAAGGACGCCGCCAAGATCGAGCGGCTGAAGCGCGGCGAGATCCCGATCTAC
>DASWVP010000441.1:0-22211 GCA_036401175.1 Azospirillum sp.
GGGCGCCGGCGGCGCGGCGCGCGGCGTCATCGCCGCCCTGCTCGACGACGGCGCGCCGGAGGTCTGGCTGGTGAACCGCACGCGCGAGCGCGCCGATGCGCTGGCCGCCGACCTCGCCGCCAGCCTGGGGCCGAAGACCCGCGTGTTCGACTGGGTTTCACGTGAAACGATCCTGGCCGACGCGGCGCTGCTGGTGAACACCACGACGCAGGGCATGGCCGGCCAGCCGGCGCTCGACCTCGATCTCACGCACTTGCCCGGTTCGGCGGTGGTGACCGACATCGTCTATACGCCGCTGGTGACGCCGCTGCTGGCCGCCGCCGCGGCGCGGGGCAATCGCACGGTGGACGGCATCGGCATGCTGCTGCACCAGGCGCGCCCCGGTTTCGCCGCGTGGTTCGGCATCGAGCCGGAGGTGACGGAGGAGCTGAAGGCCTTCGTGCTGGGGATCTGACCGGCGATGGTCATCCTTGGACTCACCGGATCGATCGGCATGGGCAAGAGCACGGCGGCGCGCATGCTCAAAGGCATGGGCGTTCCGGTCTGCGATTCCGACGCGCTGGTGCACCGGCTGTACGGCCGGGGCGGCACGGCGGTGCCGGCGATCGACGCGGTCTTTCCCGGCGTGGTCCGCGACGGCGTGGTCGATCGCGCGGCGCTGGGCGCGGCGGTGTTCGGCAACCCCCCGGCCCTGAAGCGGCTGGAGGCCATCCTGCACCCGAAGGTGCGCGCGGCGCAGGAGGCGTTCATCCGGCAGGCCGCGCTGCGCCGGGTGCGGGTGGTGTGCCTGGACATCCCGCTGCTGTTCGAGACGCACGGCGAGCGGCGGGTCGACCGCACCATCGTCGTCTCCGCCCCCTTCCCCGTGCAGAAAGCGCGCGTGCTGGCGCGGCCGGGCATGACGCCGGAGAAGTTCGCGGGTATCCTCGCCCGCCAGATGCCCGACGCGGAGAAGCGGCGGCGCGCCGATTTCGTGGTGCCCACCGGGGCCGGCCGCCTAAGCACGCGAAGGGCTCTGCGTGAAATAATTGCGAAAGCGAAACGTCTGCGCGGCCGGCACTGGCCGCCGCGCGGATACCATCCAGGGCAGCATTCAGGAGCGGCGGCGCATGCGTGAGATCGTCCTCGACACGGAAACCACCGGCTTCAAGCCCGAGGAGGGGCACCGGCTGGTCGAAATCGGCTGTGTGGAGGTGATCAACCACGTGCCCACCGGCGAGCGCTTCCACCGCTACATCAACCCGCAGCGCCCGGTGCCGCCCGACGCCACCGCCGTGCACGGGTTGACCGACGAGTTCCTGGCCGACAAGCCGCTGTTCACCGACGTCGTCGCCGATTTCGTGGCGTTCATCGCGGACTCGCCGCTGGTCATCCACAACGCCGCCTTCGACATGGCCTTCCTGAACTGGGAGCTGTGGCAGGCCGGCTACGAGCGCATGCCGATGGACCGGGCCATCGACACGCTGACCATGGCGCGCCAGCGTTTCCCCGGCGCCCCGGCCACCCTGGACGCGCTCTGCAAGCGCTTCGGCGTCGACAACTCCGGCCGCACGCTGCACGGCGCCTTGCTCGACGCCCAGCTTCTGGCCGAGGTGTACCTGGAGCTGCGCGGCGGCCGGCAGGCCGGGCTGGCGCTGGCGACGAAGGGCGCGGCCAAGGGCGCGGAGGCCGTCCGCATCGAGCGCCCCTTCCGCGAAGCCCGCCCGCACGCCCCCAGCGAGGCGGAAATGGCTGCGCACGCCGAGATGGTCGGCAGGATCAAGAACGCGCTGTGGGTGCAGGAGTAGCGGCGTTTCGACGTTGGGTTTTCGCTGACGCTCAACCCAACCTACCGCCGAGCCGTAGGTTGGGTTGAGGCGCAAGCCGCAAAACCCAACGTCGTTTCCTTACGGAATCAGCACCGTCGACCCGGTGGTCTGGCGCGACTCCAGCGCCCGGTGCGCTTCCGCCGCGTCGCGCAGCGGATAGGTTTGGCGCACCTCGATCTTCACGGCGCCGCTGTGCACCACCTCGAACAGGTCGGCGGCGCTGGCCATCAGGTCTTCCCGCTTGGCGACGTAGGTGAACAGCGTCGGCCGCGTGAGGTACAGCGAGCCCTTGGCGGCCAGGACATGCGGCTCGAACGGCGGGACCGGGCCGGAGGCGGCGCCGAACAGCACCATGAAGCCGCGCGGCCGCAGGCAATCCAGGCTGGCGTCGAAGGTCGTCTTGCCGACGCCGTCGTACACGACCGGCACGCCCTCCCCGCCCGTGATGCGCTTCACCGCGTCGACGAAATTGTCGCGGGTGTAGACGATGGGGTGGTCGCAGCCGTGCGCGCGGGCGATCTCGGCCTTTTCGTCGCTGCCGACGGTGCCGATCACGGTGGCGCCCAGGTGCTTGGCCCACTGGCAGAGGATCAGGCCGACGGCGCCTGCCGCCGCCTGCACCAGGATCGTCTCGCCGGGCTGCACGCGGTAGGTGGTGCGCAGCAGGTACTGCGCCGTCATGCCCTGCAGCATCATGCCGGCCGCCTGCCGGTCCTCGATCCAGCTCGGCAGCGGGACCAGCCGGTCGGCGGCGATGAGCCGCGCCTCGCAATAGGCGCCCACGCCCGGCGCGTAGGCCACGCGGTCGCCCGGCTTCAGTTCGGTGACGCCCGGCCCCACCGCCTCGACCACGCCGGCGCCGGCGGCGCCGATGCAGCTGGGAAGCGGCAGCTTGTAGGCGCCGGTCCGGTGATAGGTGTCGATGTAGTTGACGCCGATCGCCGTGTGGCGCAGGCGGACCTCGCCGGGGCCGGGCTCGCCGACCTCGATCTCGTCCCAGCGCATCACCTCGGGCCCGCCGGGTTCGTGGATGCGGATCGCGTGCACCTTGACCATGTCGGATGCTCCCTACCCTGTTGTTGTCAAGCGTTGGCGTGAGTGTAGCGCGGATCGCGGCGTTCAGGGAGCCGTCGCGGTGGCCGCCACCCGCTCGTGCGCGCGTTCGTGCGCCAGCAGCCACCCCTTGGTCTCCAGGCCGCCCAGCCCGGAATAGCCGCCCGCCTTCCCCTGCCCGCCGACGACCCGGTGGCAGGGGATGATGATGGGCAGCGGGTTGCGCCCGCAGGCACCCCCCACCGCCCGCGCGGCGGTGCCGATCCGGCGCGCCAGATCGCCATAGGTCGCCGTGCGGGCGTAAGCGATCTCGCCCATGGCCGCCCACACGCGCTGTTGGAAGGGGCTGCCGGCCGGGCGCAGCGGCAGGTCGAAGGCGGTGCGCCGGCCGGCAAAATAGTCGGCGAGCTGGCGCGCTGCCTCGCGCAGCACGTCGTCGGGATCATCGGCCGGGCTTGCACCCCAGTCGAGGGTGGTCATGGCGCCGCCGCCGCTGCGCAGGAGCAGGGACCCCAGCGGGCTGTCAATGGTCAGGAGGCCCATGCGGTCACCGTCGCGTCAGTGTGTCGGTCAGGGCCGCGGCGTCGGTCACCGGCGCCGAGCAGGCCATGCCCGAGCATACGTAGGCCGTCGGCCGGCCGTCCAGCATGCCCTTGCCCTGCGCCGGGTGTCCGGCCGGCAGCGGCGTGCCGGGGGCGAGGCCGATCAGCAGCCGGTTCGGCAGCGAGCGGTCGAGCACAGCGCGGCGCAACGCCCGCGTGGCCTCGGCGGCCGGGTCGCCGACGATCACCACCTGCGTGGCGTTGTTCAGCAGCTCGACCGCGTTGAGGAAGGTCGGCAGCGGGAAGAAGTTGCGCTCCAGCTCCCCCGAGAACGCGGTGACCAACGCGTCGGCGCGCTCCCGATGGGCGTCGTCGCCGGTGAGCAGCCAGAGCCGCGCGTGCACGCCGATCATCGTGCCGTTGCCGGCCGGTGTCGCGGCGTCGTGCGCGGTCTTGGTGCGGATGATGAGGTCGCCGGCATCGTCGGCGGTGAAGAAATAGCCTCCGCGTTCCCCGTCCCAATAGTGCCGGCCGAGCACGGCGGTCAGCGCCGCGGCCTCGTCGATCATCGCCGGGTTGCCGGTCGCCTCGTACAGGACCAGCGCCGCGCGCGCCATGTTGGCGTAATCGTCGAGCGTCGCCGCGTGCTTGCGCTGGCCGGCGCGCCAGGAGTGGAAGAGCCGGCCGTCCACGCTCATGCGGGTGCGCACGAAGGTGAAGGCGCGCTTGGCGGCCTCGATCCACGCCGGCTCGTCGAAGACCATGCCGGCGTTGGCGAGCGCGGCGATCATCAGGCCGTTCCAGTCGGCCAGCACCTTGTCGTCCCAACCCGGCCGGACACGGCCGGCGCGGGCGTCGAACAGCACGCGGCGGAGATCCGCCAGCGCGGCCTCTGTCGCCGCGTCGCCGAGTTGGAGGTGATTCAGGCGGTTGAGGATGTTGTGCCCCTCGAAATTGCCGGCGCTGGTCACGTCGTACCAGCGCTTGAACAGGGCGGCGTCGGCGCCCAGCCGGCGGTCCACCTCCGCCTCGCTCCAGACGTAGAACTTGCCCTCCTCCCCCTCGCTGTCGGCGTCGAGCGTGCTGGCGAAGCCGCCGCCCTCGGCAATCATTTCGCGCAGCAGCCAGGCCACCGTCTCGCGCGCCCGCGCCTCGAACAGCGGCTCGCGCGTGTCCTGCCAGACCAGGGTGAGCAGGTCGAGGAGCTGGGCGTTGTCGTACAGCATCTTCTCGAAGTGCGGCACCAGCCACGCCTCGTCGACCGAATAGCGGGCGAAGCCGCCGCCCAGATGGTCGTAGATGCCGCCCTGGCTCATGTGCGTCAGCGTGGTGACCACGGCGTGGCGGTAAGCACCGTTGCCGGTGCGGAGCGCCGCCCGCCACAGCAGCTCGAACAGGGGGACCTGCGGGAACTTCGGGGCGTGGCCGATGCCGCCGTGCGCCGTGTCGACCTCTTGCGCCAGACGCTCGGCGACGTGGTCGAGGATGTGGAGATCGACGCCCTGCCCCGCCCGGTTGTCGGCCAGCGTGGACAGCGCGTCGCGCAGCGCGGTGACGTTGCGGCCGATCTTCTCCGGCTCGCGCCGGTAGGTCTCGGCGACGCCGCGCAGCACCTCGGCGAAGCCCGGCCGGCCATAGCGCGGCGCCGGGGGGAAGTAGGTTCCGCCCCAGAACGGGTCTCCCTCCGGCGTCAGGAACATGGTCAGCGGCCAGCCGCCGTGCTGGCCCAGCAGCGCCAGCGCGTTTTGGTAGATGTGGTCGACGTCCGGCCGTTCCTCGCGGTCGACCTTGACGTTGACGAACAGGCCGTTCATCAGCGCGGCGATCTCGGCGTTTTCGAAGCTCTCGTGCGCCATGACGTGGCACCAGTGGCAGGCGGCGTAGCCGACCGACAGCAGGATGGGCTTGTCCTCGGATTTGGCGCGGGCGAAGGCGTCGGCGCCCCAGGCCATCCAGTGGACGGGATTGTCCTTGTGCTGAAGCAGGTACGGGCTGGTTTCCTGGCCGAGCAGGTTGGCGGGCATGGCGTGGATTTCTCCGGAATCGATCGTGGTGCGCATTAAGGATGGGGCGGACCGGTCGTTGCGCCAGTTCCACCTATCTGTATAGTGGAACACGCCGCGACGAAGGGGACCGCCTGATGAAAATCACCATCGACGTCGATTGCACGCCGGAAGAGGCGCGCACCTTCCTCGGCCTGCCGGACGTGAAGCCGATGCAGGAAGCCATGATGAAGGAAGTGCAGGACCGCATGACCGCCAGCCTGCACGCCATGGACCCGGACACCATGCTGAAGACCTGGCTGCCGGCCGGCATCCAGGGATTCGAGCAGCTGCAGAAGATGTTCTGGACCCAGATGGCTTCGGCCATGGGCAACCCGAAGGACGGAAAGAAGTGAGCGACCTGAAGCCCTATTTCGAAGCGCACGTGTTCTGCTGCACCAACCGCCGCCCGGACGGGCACAAGCGCGGGAGCTGCGCCGCGCGCGGGTCGGAGAAGCTGCGCGACTACATGAAGGCGCGATCCAAGGAGCTGGGCCTGGAGCCGCGGATCCGCATCAACGCCGCCGGCTGCCTCGACCGGTGCGAGTTGGGCCCGACCCTGGTGATCTATCCGGAAGGCGTCTGGTACACCTACCACTCGCCGGCCGACGTGGACGAGATCCTGCAGACGCACGTCGTCGAAGGCCGCCGCGTCGACCGCCTGATGCTCACCCCCGAGCAGCGCGCCCTGCGACCGGACCAGCAGGGCTAAGCCAACCGAAGCACCGATGACCGCAACGATCTTCGCTCTCGCCACCGCCCCCGGCCGCGCCGGTGTGGCGGTGGTTCGCGTTTCGGGGCCTGCCGCCGGCACGGCCCTGACCGCCCTGACCGCCCGGCCCTTGCCCGCGCCGCGCGTCGCCACGCTGACGGCGTTGCGGGAACCGGGGAGCGGCGACCGGCTCGACGACGCGCTGGTCCTGTGGTTCCCCGGTCCGAAGAGCTTTACCGGTGAGGACGTGGTCGAGCTGCACCTGCACGGCGGGCGCGCCGTGGTGGCCGGTGTCGTGGAGGCGCTGGCCGCCCTGCCCGACCTGCGCGTCGCTGAACCGGGCGAGTTCACCCGCCGCGCCTTCGAGAACGGCAAGCTGGACCTGACGGCCGCCGAAGGGCTTGCCGACCTGGTGGACGCCGAGACATCGGCGCAGCGGCGGCAAGCGTTGCGGCAGATGGAAGGCGCGCTTGGCCGCGTCTATGAATCCTGGCGGCTGCGGCTGACCCGCGCGCTGGCCCACATCGAAGCGGACATCGACTTCCCCGAGGAGGACCTGCCCGGCGGCGTCGCCGACGCGGTACGGCCGGAGCTGGAGGCGCTGGTTGCCGAGATCAGCGGGCACCTCGCCGACGGGCGGCGGGGCGAGCGGCTGCGCGAGGGTCTGCACATCGCCATCGTCGGTGCGCCGAACGCCGGCAAGTCCAGCCTGCTCAACGCACTGGCCCGGCGGGACGCGGCGATCGTTTCGGCGCGTGCCGGGACGACGCGGGACGTGATCGAGGTGCATCTCGACCTCGGCGGCTTTCCCGTCGTGCTCGCCGACACGGCGGGCCTGCGCGAGGCGGCGTCCGACGAGATCGAGGAGGAAGGCATCCGCCGCGCGCGCGACCGCGCCGCCTCGGCCGACCTGAAGATCGCCGTCTTCGACGCGACCGCCCTGCCCGTGCTGGACGCCGCGACGCTGGCCCTCGTCGACGCGGGCACGGTGGCGGTGTTGAACAAGACGGACCTCGCGCCGACGGCCTGCGTAACGATCGCGGATCAGACTGCAGTGTGTGTATCGGCGCGCACCAGCGCGGGCCTTCGCCATCTGGAGGCGCGCCTTGCCGGGATGGCGGCGGAGCGCATGGCGGGGACGGGCGCGCCGGCGTTGACGCGCGCGCGGCATCGCGCGGCGCTGGAGGATTGCCACGCCGCGCTGGCCCGCGCCCTGGGTGCGCCGCTGCCGGAGTTGGCGGCGGAGGACGTGCGGCTGGCGAGCCGGGCGTTGGGGCGGATCACCGGGCGGGTGGACGTGGAGGACCTGCTCGACGTGATCTTCCGGGACTTCTGCATCGGGAAGTGATGTTTCACGTGAAACACCGCTGAGCGGTCCTGCCCTGCCTCTTGGCGGCGGCGGCGATTTCTCCTATGGTCCCGCCCATGCGGAAATTCGATGTCATTGTTGTCGGTGGCGGCCATGCGGGCTGCGAGGCGGCTGCCGCGGCGGCGCGCATGGGCGCGCGCACCCTCCTTCTCACCCACAAGGTCGAAACGATCGGGGAGATGTCCTGCAACCCCGCGATCGGCGGCTTGGCCAAGGGACACCTCGTCCGGGAGATCGACGCGCTGGACGGCGTCATGGGTCGGGTCATCGACCGCGCCGGCATCCAGTTCCGGATCCTGAACCGCTCGAAAGGCCCGGCCGTCCGCGGCCCGCGCGCCCAGGCCGATCGCAAGCTGTACCGCGCGGCAATGCAGGCGGCGCTCGCCGAACAGGCGAACCTCTCCATCGAGGCCGGTGGCGCCGAGGACCTTACCATCGATGCACAGCGGGTGACGGGCGTGGTGACCGGGGCCGGCGAGACCATCGCCGCCGGCGCGGTCGTTCTGACCACGGGCACCTTTCTGCGCGGCCTGATTCATCTCGGCGAAGAAACGACGCCCGCCGGCCGGATCGGCGAGGCGCCGTCGCTTGGCCTGTCGGAGACGCTGGCGCGGTTCGGGTTTCCGCTCGGCCGGCTCAAGACCGGCACCCCACCCCGGCTGGACGGGCGCACCATTGATTGGGCTGCGCTGGAGAAGCAGCCCGGCGACACCCCGCCCCCGCCCTTTTCCTACCTGACGGATCGCATCGACACGCCGCAGGTGGATTGCGCGATCACCTGGACGACGCCGGAGGCGCACGCGCTGATCCGCGCGAACCTGCACCGAGCGCCGATGTACTCCGGCCAGATCCAGGGCACGGGTCCGCGCTACTGCCCGTCGATCGAGGACAAGGTCGTCCGGTTCGCCGACAAGGAGCGCCACCAGATCTTCCTGGAGCCGGAGGGGCTGGACGACGACACGGTCTATCCCAACGGCATTTCCACCTCCCTGCCCCGCGACGTGCAGCTGGCTCTGCTCGCCAGCATGCCGGGGCTGGAGCGCGCGGTCATGCTGCGCCCCGGCTATGCCATCGAATACGACTTCGTTGATCCGCGCGAGCTGAAGCCGACGTTGGAGACCAAGCGGGTCGGCGGGTTGTTCTTCGCCGGCCAGATCAACGGCACGACGGGTTACGAGGAAGCGGCGGCGCAGGGCCTGATGGCGGGGATCAACGCCGCGCGGGTCACAGGTGGCGGGGACGGCTTCGTGCTCGACCGGGCGGACGCCTACATCGGGGTGCTCATCGACGACCTCGTGACACGGGGCACCAACGAGCCGTACCGGATGTTCACCTCGCGCGCGGAATACCGGCTGCTGCTGCGCGCCGACAACGCGGACCAACGGCTGACGCCGAAGGGGCTCGCCATCGGCTGCGTCGGGCCGCTGCGTGCGGAGGCGTTCGGGCGCAAGGCGGACGCGCTGGCGGCATCGCGGGCGTTGGTGCGGTCGCTGAGCGCGACGCCGGCTGAGCTTGTGCGGCTGGGGATCACGGTGAACCAGGATGGTGTCCGGCGCTCCGCGTCGGACCTGCTGCGTTATCCCGACGTCGACCTTGGCGTGTTGAAACGCGTTTGGCCGGTGTTGGAGGAGGTGCCGGACGATGTCGGCGAACAGCTTGAGATCGATGGCAAGTACGCCGGCTATCTCGACCGGCAGGAGGCCGACATCCGGGCCTTCCGCAAGGACGAGCAACTCGCCCTGCCCGAGGATCTGGACGTGGACGCGATCGGCAGCCTGTCGACGGAGATCCGTGTGAAGCTGCGGCAGGCGCGCCCGACGACGCTCGGTGCGGCGGCGCGCATTCCGGGCGTGACCCCGGCGGCGCTGGTGGCGCTGCTGCGGCACGTGAAGCGGCGCGACGCGAAGGTGGCGTGATGGCGCGGATCGACGCGGCGGCGTTCCAGCGCGCAACGGGTGTTTCACGTGAAACACTGGTGCGCTTCACGGCCTATGAGGCCATGCTGCGCAAATGGCAGAAGAGCATCAACCTCGTCGGCCCGAAGACGCTGGACGACGTCTGGGGCCGGCACTTCCTCGATTCGGCCCAGCTCCGCCCGCTCCTCCCCGCGGCGGCGCGAGTCGTGGTCGATCTTGGCAGCGGTGCCGGATTCCCCGGTCTGGCGCTGGCGATTCTGGGCGTCCCGGAGATGCACCTGATCGAGAGCGACGCCCGCAAGGCCGCCTTCCTGCGCGAGGCGGCGCGGGCGACCGGCGCGGCGGTGACTGTGCACAACAAGCGGATCGAGGCGGTCGCGCCGTTTCACGCCGACGCCGTCACCGCGCGGGCGCTGGCGCCGCTGGCGGACCTTGTGTCGTGGGCGCATCCGTTCCTTGGCCCGGAGGGCACGGCGGTCTTCCTCAAGGGTCAAAATGTGGAGGATGAGTTGACCACTACCACCAAATATTGGAAGATGCGGGTCGAACGGTTCGACAGCCTCACCGATCCCACCGGTACCATCCTGCGCCTGAGTGATATCGCCCGTGTTTGAACGCGCGCAGTCTCCTCTTTCACGCTTCAAGGCTCATCGAGAGGCCGCAATGACCCCAGTTCGCGTGATCGCCATCGCCAACCAGAAGGGCGGCGTCGGCAAGACCACCACCGCCATCAATCTGGCCACCGCCCTCGCCTCGGTCGGCAAGCGCGTGCTGGTGGTCGACCTCGACCCGCAGGGCAACGCCTCGACCGGGCTCGGCATCTCGCGGGCCAAGCGTGGCGTCGGCAGCTACGACGTGCTGTTCGACGGCATGCCGCTGGAGAAGGCGGCGGTGCCGTCGAACGTGCCCAACCTGTCGATCGTCACCTCGTCGGTCGAGCTGTCCGGCGCCGAGATCGAGCTGGTCAACGCCGAGCAGCGCGAGTTCCGCCTGCGCGAGGCGGTGGCCCACAGCGCGCTGGAATATGATTACGTGCTGATCGACTGCCCGCCGGCGCTGGGCCTGCTGACTCTGAACGCGCTGGTGGCGGCGAACGCCGTCATGGTGCCGCTGCAATGCGAGTTCTACGCGCTGGAGGGCCTGAGCCATCTGGTGCGCACGATCGAGCGGGTGAAGCGGACGTTCAACCCGGACCTGGACATCCATGGCGTCGTGCTGACGATGTTCGACAAGCGCAACAACCTGTCCGACATGGTGGCCGCCGACGTGCGCGGCTTTTTCGGCGAGAAGGTCTACGACACGGTGATCCCGCGCAACGTGAAGGTTTCCGAGGCGCCGTCGCACGGCAAGCCGGTGCTCATCTACGACATGCGCTGCCCCGGCGCGCAGGCGTACATCAACCTGGCGGGCGAAGTGCTGCGCCGTGAGAAGAGGCTGGCGGCGTGAGCGACGAGGCGAAGCGTTCCGATTCCGGCCGGCGCGCCAGCTTGGGCCGTGGCCTGTCCGCCCTGTTCGGCGAGGAGACCGAGGATTATTCCGCGCTGGACAAGGTGCGGCAGTCCAAGACCGTGCCGATCGAGTACCTGCAGCCCGGCCGCTATCAGCCGCGCCGGCAGTTCGACAACGAGGCGCTGAAGGGCCTTGTCGAGTCGATCCGCGAGAAGGGCATCCTTCAGCCGCTGCTGGTCCGCCGGGTGCCGGGCGGGGCCTCCAACCAGTTCGAGATCATCGCCGGTGAGCGGCGGTGGCGCGCGGCGCAGCTCGCCGGCATGCCGGAAGTGCCGGTCGTCATCCGCGAGCTGACCGACGCCGAAGCGCTCGAAATCGCGCTGGTCGAGAACATCCAGCGCGAGGACCTGACGGCGCTCGAAGAGGCCGAAGGCTACAAGCGCCTGATGGAGGAGTTCGAGCACACGCAGGAGGATCTGGCGCGCGTCGTCGGCAAGAGCCGCAGCCACGTCGCCAACATGATGCGCCTGCTGGGCCTGCCCGACGATGTCAAGCGCATGGTCGAGAAGGGCGAGCTGAGCGCCGGCCACGCCCGCGCCCTGCTCTCCGTCGAGGATCCGGCGAACGTCGCCCGCGAGGTTGTGAAGCGCGGCCTCAACGTCCGCCAGACCGAGGACCTCGTGCGTGGCAGCGACGCGGTCAAGCCGAAGGGCGCAAAGCGCGCCGATGGCCCCGGCAAGGATGCCGACCTCTTGAATCTGGAAGCGGAGATATCCGCGTCCATCGGCCTCAAGGTGTCGATCAACCCGCAGGGCAAGGCCGGCTCGGTGCTCATCCAGTACCAGACGCTCGACCAGCTCGACGACGTGCTGCGGCGCTTGGGCGGCGAGCGCTGAGACGGGGACGAGCATCTATGGCGTGAGGCGCACGGCGGTGGTGTGCACGTAGACGGTTCCGAGGTTCGTCTCGACCTCGGCCTGCATTGGCACCACCCTGCCCTGCGGCTCCACCCGCAGGAACCAGATCCTGGCCGTGCGCTCGACGCCTTCGACGAAGAACCGGTCGGGCTTGTGGTCCTTCTGGAAGCCGGCCACCGGGCGCAACGTCACCTGGCAGGCCAGCGCCGGACCGGCCGCCATGCGCCGGCTGGACGGTCGCAGCACCTCCCGGCCGAGCGGCGTCATCAGCACATCGTAGCGACGGCGGCCGTCGTACACCGGATAGCGGCCGGTGCAGGCGGACGCCCCGCCCGCCGCGGCGGTCACCGCGGCACCGACGCTCAGCGGGTCGGCCGTGCCCCGCTTCGCCGTCTCGGGGACGAGCAGCGCGTCGTGCGGATCCGTCGGCGGGTCGTTCCGCACGACGGGCGGCGTGGCGGAGAAGTCGATGCGCAGCACGTCGTGCTTGCGGCGCTGACGGCGTTCGCTTTTGAAGCGGGTGGGCCTGACCGAGGGATTGCCGAGCGTACCGACGGCCTCCGCCTCGTAGCGGAAGCTGGTGAAGAGCGTGATCCACGACGCCCAGCCGGCGTCGAGGTGGATCTCGTAGGGGCCGCTCGGTCCGCCCGCGCCGCCGGTGAGGCGCATCGTCCCCTTGGCGATCGGCAGACCGCCTCCGTAGGCGTCGAAATCCAGTTCGAGAGTCGCGGCGTGCGCCTGAACCGTGGCGAAGACAGCGAGCGCGGCGATGACGGGCGTGCAGCGCATTGCGGTGCGGCTCCCCTTGCAGGAAAGGGAGATTGCATGTTCGGAAGCGCCGTCCAGGATCCTCACCCTTAAGCGCGCGGATTGCGCTGAAGGAACCGGTCCCCTGCCCTACAGCGCGGGATGGTGGGCCACGCTGCGCTTGGCGCCAATCTACGGGTTATCGACGGGCCAGGGACGCGACCTGGAAGAGGACGCGGGCGCAGATGGTCTGGTCGGGCATGTTGGTGCGTTTGCACTCGGCCTCGGCGTCGACGAGGCGGTCGAGCGCCTGACGGACCAGCGCGGGCGTCCAACGGCGGGCCTGTCCGGTGAAGCGCGCCTTCATCTTGTAGAAGACGGGCGGCCGCAGCGACTCGACGGCGGCTTCGGGCGACTTGCCGGCGGCGACCTGCGCGCCGACGAGATGCAGGCGCTGGAAGTGGCGCTGCGCCGTGCGCAGGATCGGCACCGGCACCATGCCCTCGGCGAACAGGCGGGCCAGCGACCGGTCGAGCGCCGCGAAGTCGCCATCCGCGGCGGCCCACACCGGCTGGTCCATTTCCAGTGTCGCGCTGTCGCCGATGCAGGCCTGCACGTGCTCCAGCGTCACGCGCTTCTCGGCGCCCATGTAGAGCGCCAGCTTGTCCACCTCCCCGCGCGCAACCAGCCGGTCGCCGACGAGGTTGGCGGCGAGGAAGCCGATGGCGTCCGGATCGGCCTGAAGCCCGTGGGCGTGCAGCAGGTCGGCGACGACCCGGCCGAGCGACGCCTCCTCCTCCACATAGCAGGGAATGGCGGCGCCGGTGGTGGCGCCCTCGAACAGCAGGCGGACGCGGGAGCGGTTGCCGAGGTCGCCGGCCTCGGCGACGATCAGCGTGTCGCCGGGCGGCGGGTTGTCGAAGAGGCTGGTGAAGGCCGCGGTGGTGTTGTCCTCGGCGTCGCGCACGCGCACCAGCCGGCGGCCGCCGGTGAGCGCCATCGCCGCCGCCTCGTCAGTCAGACGGGCGGGATCGTCGGCCAGCGCCTTGCCGTAGAAATCGGCGACTCGGAAGGGATCGGCGAGATCGGCGACGACGGTTCGCCCCAACGCGTCGGCGCGGTCACGCACGAGGCCCGCGTCGGGGCCATACAGCAGCACCGCCCGCACCTTCGGATCGGGGCTCCGAAGGAACGCGTCGATGGCCTTGCCCTGGAGCTTCACGGGCCTGCGGCCGGCTCAGCTGCCGCGGGCGAGGTACATCGCCACGCGGTTGGTGATCTCGTCGGAAATCTGGATGAGACCGCGCTCGTAGGCGTTGTCCACCGTCTGCAGCGCGGCGTAATGCTCTTCCAGCACGTTGTAGGCGATCAGTGCGCGGCTGCTGGCCTGGAAGACGACCTTGCCGCTGGCGTTCTCGATCAGCCGGTAGGGCACGTTGAGGACGAGCTGGGCGCGTTCGGCCGAGGCGTCCTTGCGCAGCGCCAGCTTCTGCTCGAACGCCGTGATGCTGGCGTCCAGCCGGTGCGTCGTGCTGTCCGGGCGGTGGTCAGGATAGAAGCGGTCGATCAACAGGTTGCGGAGCTGCTGGCCATGCCGATCGGGCATGTTGGCGATGCCGATCCGCGCCAGCTTGTCGCCGACGCCGGCGCCGGCCGAGCGCTCGCCGTACAGCGGCTGGAAGCCGCAGCCGGGCAGGAATGCCAGCAGGGCCGTCGCCCCGGCCGCCGTGAGGACGCTGCGTCTAGACAACGACATTGATCACCCGGTTCGGTACGACGATGATCTTGCGCGCCGGCTTGCCTTCCATCGCGCGGACGACGTTGGGGTCGGCCAGCGCCGCGGCCTGCGCCACGTCGTTGGCGCAATCGCGCGGCAAGGGGATCTCGGCGCGGCGCTTGCCGTTGACCTGAACGCCCACGGTGACCGTGTCGTCGGTGGCAAGGTCCGAGTCGGCCTCCGGCCAGGGCTGTTCGGCCAGCAGCGTGGTGTGGCCGAGCCGGGCCCACAGCTCCTCGGCGAGGTGGGGCATCATCGGGCCGATCATGCGCACCAGGGCCTCGCACCCTTCCCGCAGCACCCAGGCCTCGCCCGCCCCTTTTCCGTCCAGCTCGGCCAAGGCGTTCGACAGCTCGCGCACGCGGGCGACCGCCTTGTTGAAGCGGAACTTCTCCAGGTCGTCGCTGACCCCGGATATGGCCTTGTGGATCAGGCGGCGGGCCGCCTGGGCGGCATCGCCGAGTTCGGCGGGCAGCGGCGTGCCGGCGGCGGGCAGCGGCACGGCCGGCTCGGTGATCATGCGCCAGACGCGGCTGATGTAGCGCCACGCGCCGTCGATGCCGGCCTCGGTCCACTCCAGGTCGCGCTCCGGCGGGCTGTCGGACAGCATGAAGAAGCGCGCCGCGTCGGCGCCGTAGGAGTCGATGATGTTCGCCGGGTCGACGACGTTCTTCTTCGACTTCGACATCTTCTCGACGCGGCCGACGGTGACCGGCGCGCCGTTGTCGGCGCGGACCATGTCGCCCGCGTCATTCTTGACGATGTCGGTGGGCGCCAGCCAGGCGCCGCTGCCGGCGTCCTTGTACGTCTCGTGGTTCACCATGCCCTGGGTGAACAGGCCGGCGAACGGCTCCTCGATGTCCAGGTAGCCGCAGTGCTTCAGCGCCCGCGTCCAGAAGCGCGAGTAGAGCAGGTGCAGCACCGCGTGCTCGATGCCGCCGATGTACTGGTCCACGGGGAGCCAGTAGCCGACCGCCGGACGGGTGAAGCCCGTGGTCTCCTCGTGCGGCGAGCAGAAGCGCGCGAAGTACCAGGACGACTCGATGAAGGTGTCGAAGGTGTCGGTCTCGCGCACCGCCGGCTTGCCGCAGCACGGGCAGGCCGTGTGCTTCCAGCTCGGGTGGTGGGCGAGCGGGTTGCCCGGCTTGTCGAAGGTGACGTCCTCGGGCAGCACGACGGGAAGCTGGTCCTCCGGCACCGGGACGACGCCGCACGACTCGCAATGGATCATCGGGATCGGGCAGCCCCAATAGCGCTGCCGCGACACGCCCCAGTCGCGCAGGCGGTACTGGGTGGTGCGTTCGCCCTGCCCCGCCTCCTCCATGCGCCGGCCGACCTCCTGCTTGGCCGACTCGACGTCGAGCCCGTCCAGGAAGGCGGAATTGCGCAGCACGCCGGGGCCCGTGTAGGCCTCGTCGCCAACGGCGAAGCCCGCCGGATCGGCGTCCTCGGGGATGACGACGGGCTTGACGGGCAGGCCGTACTTGCGGGCGAAGTCGAGGTCACGCTGGTCGTGCGCGGGACAACCGAAAATAGCGCCCGTGCCGTATTCCATCAGCACGAAGTTCGCCACGTAGACCGGCAGTTCCCAACTCGGGTCGAACGGGTGGACGACGCGCAGGCCGGTGTCGAAGCCGCGCTTCTCGGCCGTCTCGATCGCCTCCTCGCTGGTGCCCAGGCGGTTGCACTCGGCGATGAACCCGGCCAGCTCGGCGTTGCCCTGCGCCAGCTCGCCGGCCAGCGGGTGGTTGGGCGAGATGGCCGCGAAGGAGGCGCCGAACAGCGTGTCCGGCCGCGTGGTGAAGACCTCCAGCGTGTCCGAACGCCCTTTGACATCAAAGCGGAAGCGCACGCCGGTGGACTTGCCGATCCAGTTTTCCTGCATCAGGCGCACGCGCTCGGGCCAGCGGTCCAGCGACTCGATGCCCTTCAGCAGGTCTTCGGCGAAATGCGTGATCTTGAGGAACCACTGGGACAGCTTGCGCTTTTCCACCAGCGCGCCGGTGCGCCAGCCGCGGCCGTCGATCACCTGCTCGTTGGCCAGCACCGTGTTGTCGACGGGGTCCCAGTTGACCCACGATTCCTTACGGTAGGCGAGCCCGGCCTTGTAGAAGTCGAGGAACATCTTCTGCTCGTGGCGGTAGTATTCCACGTCGCAGGTGGCGATCTCGCGGTCCCAGTCGACCGACAGGCCCATGGATTTGAGCTGGTCGCGCATGGCGGCGATGTTCTCGCGCGTCCACTTGGCCGGGTGCACGCCCTTTTCCAGGGCGGCGTTCTCGGCCGGCAGGCCGAAGGCGTCCCAGCCCATCGGGTGCAGGACGTTGAAGCCCCGGCTGCGCTTGTAGCGGGCGATGACGTCGCCGATGGTGTAGTTGCGCACGTGCCCCATGTGGATGCGCCCCGACGGATAGGGGAACATCTCCAGCACGTAGTACTTGGGGCGGGAGGCGTCCTCGCGGGCCGCGAAGCAGCCCTGCCGCTCCCACACCGCCTGCCACTTCGCTTCGGTTTCCTTGACGTTGTAGCGCGACATGGCGGTTGACTTGTTCCGTTCCTGCAAATCGAAAATCCGGCTGAAGCGGGCGTCCGCGCGGACGCCGCCCCTTCGTCGTTACTGCGCGGCGGCCTGGGCGATGCGAAGCTGGCGCGCGCGGGTGAGGATCGAGTCCTCCAGCGTCCCCGCCGTGCCGGGATCGACCGGAACGTCGCGCCAGTCGGCGCCGGCGCGCTGCTGGCGGAACACCGAGGCGCGCACGCCGTCGGCGCGCAACTGGCGGTCCAGGATGTAGAGGTTGACCTTGACGCGCTCGTTCGGCGTCTCGGGCGGCGTGTACCAGTCGGTCAGGATGACGCCGCCGAACGGATCGGCCGAGGCGATCGGCATGAACGACAGGGTGTCGAGCGACGCGCGCCACAGGAAGCCGTTGACGCCCAGGCCGGTGCCGTCCTGCTCGCCCTTCTTCTTGTTGCCGCCGAACAGGCTCAGCCCGCCGTCGCCACCGAGGACGCTGCCGAACTTATAGGACTCGCGCTTGAGCTGCTCGCTGTGGGTTTCGGTCTGGCCGCCCCAACTCGAGCAACCGCCCACGGCGATCGACGCGAGAATCACGGGGGCGAAAAAGGCGGTGCGGAAGCGGCGCATGGTCTGAAACACATCTCAGGACAGTGGGATGCCGCAGGCGGGCCCGCGCGCGGATGCCGCAGAAAAGACCATAAAACCACCGGATCGCGCAACAGGCGATGCGCGTGGACGGGCCCCGGCGGGTCCGTCGGAGCGTCCCGCGCGGTGTGGTCCGTTCGACACACTGTTCCATGAAAGCTGCATTTTTGAACTTTACGGCTTGCTGGCTTCCTCTGAGGTGCGTAGGACATTCGCAGCCTGGAAGTTAAATCGGGCTATACAATTGCTGCCAGGATGGAGGCAACATCATGAATCGGTATCTGCTGGCGGGCTGCGCCGCCGTTGCTCTCGCGATGGGAAGCGGCGCGGCCAATGCTCAGGCCAAGTTTGAAGTCAAGGTCGGTGGCGACGCGTACTTCGAAGGCGCCTACGTCGATCAGGACAACGACACGAACCTGCGTTCGGTCGAGTTCCGTAACCGTTTCCGTCTGAACATCGTTCCGTCGGCGAAGGCCGACAACGGTCTCGAGTACGGCGGCCGCATCCGCATCCGCTCGAACAGCACCACGCGCAACATGGACGCGGACCGCGCGTACATCTTCGTGCAGGGCACGTTCGGTCAGGTCCGCATGGGCGTGTCGAACAGCTTCAACGACGAGACGATCGTTTCGCGCCCGATCGACTACCTGCCGTTCGGCCTGTTCGACCAGGCGCTGAACTACGTCGGCGCCAACGGCACGGGCATCGCCGGTGGCGGCAGCATGGCCGCTGTGAACCGCTTCGGCGGCGGCAGCATCGTGTGGCCGTCGATCTCTCCGGATACCGCGACGAAGATCGTCTACTTCTCGCCGCGCTTCGCGGGCTTCCAGCTCGGCGCGTCGTACACCCCGAACGGCAACAGCTGGAACACCGACTCGGACCGCAACGAGCGGACCACGATCGGTGCGGCCACCGCCGTGACCCCGTACTTCCAGGATGAGCTGGAAATCGGCCTGAACTACAACGGCAGCTTCAGCGGCGTGACCGTCAAGGCCGGCGCCGGCTACATGTGGGGCGAGGCGACCGAGAGCACCACGGGCGCCAACAACTTCAAGAACCTGAACGCCTGGCAGGCCGGTGCGCAGCTCGGCTACGCCGGCTTCGTGGTCGGCGGCAGCTACACCGACTTCGGCAAGAGCGGCCAGCGTCAGGCCACTGGCTTCTTCAACGAGAACGCCCGCGTGTGGCAGCTCGGCGCCCAGTACACCACCGGCCCGATCGTGGTCGGCGGCGGCTGGTCGTACGGCCAGGACCAGGGCGCCGCTGGCGTCGCTGGCAAGCGCAAGGTCAACGTCTACGAGATCGGCGCCAGCTACACGGTGGCTCCGGGTCTCGCGGTCCAGGCCCAGTACGACTATGTCAAGGCGGACAGCGAAGTCGCTGGCGCCGACGACAAGGCGAACGTGGTCGTCCTGCGCACGACCCTGGCGTTCTGATAAGAACGTCGGCTGTGAAGGAGGCGGCGGCTTCGGCCGCCGCCTTTTTTTGTGCCTTTTTCTTGGGCGGTACGCCGTTTTTTGCGGCAGCGAATGTGCCAAAAATACAGCACATTGAAAAGTTTGTTTGTTGTCAGTGCGTTACGTATGTGTCTCATCCGTCACACTGTCTCATGACCGCACGTTTCCCGTTTCTTGCGTCTTGCGCGAACATTTCCGTCCGGCTTAACTCGACCTCGACAACGATACCTGTTCCGGCCCTCCCCCTTCGGCCGATCGTCAAGAGGATTGACCTATGATGAAGCGTTCTCTCGCCCTCGGCTGCGCCGCGATCGCGTTCGCCGCGACCTCTGGCACCGCCCTCGCCCAGGCCAAGTTCGACGTCACCGTCGGTGGCGACGCCTTCCTCCAGGGCGCTTTCGTCGACCAGGACAATGACGCCGGCCTGCGCAGCTTCGAGATGCGCAACCGCTTCCGTCTGGTCGTGACGCCGACCGCCAAGGCCGACAACGGTCTGGAGTACGGCGGCCGTGTCCGCCTGCGCGCCGCGCAGCAGACCCGCAACGTCGACGCCGACCGCGCCTACATCTTCGCCAGCGGTTCCTTCGGCACGCTGCAGGGCGGTGTCCTCAACGGCCTGTCGGACGAGTACGGCATCATCGGCCCGAACGTCGAAGGCATCGCCGGCGGCCCGGACAACACGACGCTGGAGTTCCTGACCGGCTCGTCGTCCTACAACCAGGGCACGGCCATCGCCGCGCAGAACTTCCGCAACCTGGTCAGCGGCGACATCGGCACCAAGGTCGTCTACCTGACGCCGAAGTTCGCCGGCTTCACCGGCGGCATCGCCTACACGCCGCGCACCGGCGACCACAACACCAGCGTCAACCGCCTGAAGCGCAGCCCGCTGCCGGGCGCCCAGCGCACCTTCGACTTCCAGGACGTGGTCGAACTGGGTGGCACCTACACGCGTGAATTCGGCGCCGTCACCCTCGATGCCTCGGCCTACTACCAGTTCGGTCAGGCCACGGACACCACCGGCGGCGGTCTGAACACCTATGAGGACCTGTCGTCCTACAACATCGGCGTGAACGTCGGCTTCGCCGGCTTCAAGGTCGGCGCGATGTACATGAACGCCGGCGACAGCGGCTACAACAAGAACGCCGTCGCTCTGCCGAACCGCACCAACCAGGACGTCTGGATCGCCGGCGCCAACTACACCACCGGCCCGTTCATCCTGGCCGCCAACTACCTGCGCTACAAGGACGCCGGCGATCTGGCCCTGTCGGGCTCGTCGAAGATGGACCTGTACCAGGCGGGCGTGACCTACGTCGTCGCCCCCGGCCTGACCGCCGGTCTGGAGTACAGCTACTTCAAGTTCAACAGCGACGATACGGCGACCTTCCCGAACGACAAGGGCAGCATCATCATGCTGGATACCCGCCTCGCGTTCTGATCGGCGGACCGGTTCGACGGCAACGGCGGCGGAGCAATCCGCCGCCGTTTTGCGTTTCGGGACCCCTGTTACTTCGCGCCGGTCTCGCAGAGCAGCAGCATGACGGCGTCGGTCACCGGCGCCCAGAACAGCAGGATCTTCTTCTTGTCCGTGTCGGCCGTATAGGCGGCGAGGCCCTGCTCGGCAACCTTGGTGGTCACCTCGGTGATGGCGTAGCCGCCGGCCTTGAAGGCGCCCATGGTCGTCTGGAAGATGCGGTCGGCCCGGGCCTGCGCCGCCGCCTCATCGAGGCCGGTGAACTCCCAGCCATAGCTCTCCAGCCGCCCGCAGGTCCGCCCCAGCTCGCTCGCCACCGGGGCCATGAACGCGGCGTAGGTGCCGTCGTCCCGCAGCGGGAACGGCTTCTCGGCGAAGGCGACCCCGGCGATCGGCGACCCCGCCATGGTGACGGGGGCGGCGGGCTTCTGCTCGGCCGGCTTCTGTTGCGCGGGCTTCTGCTGGGGGGGCGGTGCGGGTTGCGCCGGCTTCGTCCCCTGCGCAAGGGCCGGCGTTGCCGCAAGGGCCGTCAGCAGCACGGCGGCGATCCAAACACGCATGTCCCTTATCTCCTCGAACGCTTGCGTTTCGACGGGGCGTCCGTTACCACGCCGCCGCCGCCGGTGTATACCATCGGGCGACGAACCGGAGATCAGCCATGCCCGCCACGGAATCCCCCAATGCCGTCCCCCTTGCCGCCCGCCTTGGCGAGGTTCGCGCCACGATCGCCGAGGCGTGCGCCGCCGCCGGGCGCGACTCGGGCGACGTGACGCTGGTCGCCGTGTCGAAGACGCACGGGCCGGAGGCCATCGCCCAGGCCCTGGACGCCGGCCAGCGCGTGTTCGGCGAGAACCGTGTGCAGGAGGCCAAGGCCAAATGGCCGGACCTCATGGCGCGCTATCCCGGCGTCGAGCTGCACCTGATCGGCCCGCTGCAGACCAACAAGGTGAAGGACGCGGTGGCACTGTTCGACGTGATCGAAACGGTGGACCGCCCGCGTCTGGCCGAGGCCCTGGCGGCGGAAATGGCGCGCAGCGGCCGTCGCCCGCGCTGCCTGATCGAGGTCAATACCGGCGAGGAGCCGCAGAAGGCCGGCATCCTGCCCGCCGACGTCGATGCCTTCGTGGCCGCCTGCCGCGACCAGTACGGCCTGCCGGTCAGCGGCCTGATGTGCATCCCGCCGCAGGACGAGGAGCCGGCCATGCACTTCGCGCTGCTGGCGGCGATGGCCCGGCGCAACGGCCTGCCGGAGATCAGCATGGGGATGAGCGGCGACTACCCCGTGGCGATCCGCTTCGGCGCCACCCATGTGCGCGTCGGCACCGCCATCTTCGGCGCCCGCGAATCCTGGCACCCGTGATGGGGACGCCGTAACCGGTTACGGCGCCACCACGCGCAAGGCTGTGTCCGGCCCGCAGTCCTTCAGAAGCCGCAGCAGGTCCGCCAGCTCCAGCGCGACGCAGCCCGCCGTCGGCTCCCAGTCCGGGCGGGCGACGTGCAGGAACACGGCGCTTCCCAGGCCCGGCACGACGGGATCGTCGTTGTGGCCCAACACGACGATGATGTCGTAGACCGAGTCGTCGCGCCACAGCGACTCGTGCCCGGCGGGGTAGGGCCGCGTGACCGGGCGGTTGTAGGCCGGGTCGGCCGGGTCGTCGCACCAGCCGTCGTCCGGGGCGATGGGCCGGGTGGGCAACGCGGTGTCCGGCCGCGCCAGCCGGTCGGGCCGCCACAGCACGCGGCGCAGCGCCCAAACGCCGACGGGCGTGGCGCCGTCGCCCTCGCGCT